>JBEEOG010000001.1:0-6818 GCA_041191745.1 Pseudomonadota bacterium
AGCCACCACGGGGTCTTGTCCGTCTCGGCCTCGTCATCCCGCAGCCCCAGAAGCAGCGCAACACCCGGAAAGCGGCGGCGGATCGGCGCGGGCGGCACGGCGCGCAGCAGGAACCACAGCACAGGCAGCGCCGCCAGCGCGGCCAGAAGCCACGGCAGGGCGAAACCGACGGGGCCGATCATCAACATCAGCGGCCCCCTTCGAGCGCACGCACAAGCCACAGCAGCGCCGCCTGCGCGGGGCTGCCCGTGTGGTGGCAATGGTAATGCCAGCCCACCGCGCGGGCGAGCATGGCCAGACGGTCCTTGCGTTCCGCCAGCCGCGCCAGATAGCGGTCGCGCAATTCGCCCGCACGCAGGGTTTCGTGGCTGAGGCTGCCGCCCATCGATTCGAAGATCGTCCGCCCGTCGAAGGGAAACTCTTCCTCGGCCGGATCGAGGATCTGCATCATCACCCCGCGCGCGCCACGGTCCGACGCGCGCGCCAGCGCCGCTTCCACCGCGTCGAGCGGGCCGAGGAAATCCGACAGGAACACCGCCCGCCCGTGGCTGGCGATGCCGTCCGCGACGGGGGCGGCGTAATCCTCGGCCGCGTCGCGCAGCAGCCGCGCGGCAAGGCGCGGGGCCTGCCCGCGCCCCGCGCGGGGCGGCATGTCATCGCCCGCAAGCCCCACCCGTTCGCCCCCGCGCAGCAGCAGGATCGCCACCGACAGTGCCAGTAGCCGCGCGCGCTGCACCTTGGGCGCGCGGTCGCGGTGGCCCGCGAACTGCATCGAGCGGCCCTGATCGACCCAGAGCGTCACCGACTGCGCCGCCTGCCATTCGCGTTCGCGCACGAAGGTGGCGTCGGACCGCGCAGAGCGGCGCCAGTCGATCATCCGCGCCGGATCGCCCGCATGGGCGGGGCGGTATTGCCAGAATTCGTCGCCCATCCCCGCCCGCCTGCGGCCATGTTCGCCCAGCATGACGGTGGCGGCCAGAAGCTCTGCCTCGGCCAGAAGGGGCGGCAGGGAACGGCCCAGCGCCTCGGCATCGGCCCTCAGGCCCGCCGCATCTGGCAGGGCCTGCACGCTCACGCTGCGGCCCCGAGCCCCAGGATCCGCGCCGCCGTGCGGTCGATGATGGAGGCGAGGCTTTCCCCCCGCGCCCGCGCGCTGAAGGAAAGCGCCATCCGATGCGTCAGGACGGGCCGCGCCAGCGCCGCCACATCCGCGACCGACGGCGCAAGGCGGCCATCCAGCAGCGCGCGCGCCCGCACCGTCAGCATCAGCGCCTGCGCCGCCCGCGGGCCGGGGCCCCAGGACAGGCTGTCGGCCAGATCGCGCCCCTCGGCCTCGGCCGGACGGCAGGCGCGCACGAGGTCGAGGATCGCCTCCACCACCTGATCGCCCACGGGCATGCGGCGGATCACCGATTGCGCGGCGATCAGTTCGGCGGCGGTAAAGACCTGATGCGCCTCGGCCTCTTCGGCCCCGGTCGTGGCGATCAGGATGTCTCGTTCCGTCGCACGCGTCGGGTATTCGACATCCACCTGCACGAGGAAGCGGTCAAGCTGGGCTTCGGGCAGGGGATAGGTGCCTTCCTGTTCGATCGGGTTCTGCGTGGCCAGAACGTGGAACGGGCGGCCCAGCGGGCGGTGCTGGCCGGCGATGGTGACCTCGCGTTCCTGCATCGCCTGCAGAAGCGCCGATTGCGTGCGCGGAGAGGCGCGGTTGATCTCGTCCGCCATCAGAAGCTGGCAGAAGATCGGCCCCTCGATGAAGCGGAAGGCGCGGCTGCCGTCGGGGGCGGTTTCCAGCACTTCCGACCCCAGAATGTCGGCAGGCATCAGGTCGGGGGTGAACTGGATGCGGTTGCCCTTCAGCCCCATGACGGTGGACAGCGTATCGACAAGCCGCGTCTTTCCCAGCCCGGGCAGGCCCACCAGAAGCGCATGGCCGCCGCAGAGCATCGCGGCGAGAACCAGATCGACCACCCGTTCCTGCCCGATGAAGCGGCGGTTGACGCTGGCCTTGGCGGAACCGAGCCTGTCGCCCAGAGCTTCGATCTCGGCCACGAGGGCGGTTGCATCGGCCATGACTTTGCTCCATCCGGATGTATATGGTCCCATTAGACCCAACTATGCCTGCCGCGACAAATGGCAAAAAGCATGAGCGGACAAATGATCGTGAAACCTTCGGCGGACGGACTGGCGGCTTCGGCGCAGGCGGCATCGAAGAAGGGGCCGCCCCCCGTGCATCTGTGGAACCCGCCCTTCTGCGGCGACATCGACATGCGCATCGCGCGCGACGGGACGTGGTTCTATCAGGGATCACCCATCGGGCGGGCGGGGCTGGTGAAGCTGTTTTCGGGCATCCTGAAGAAGGAGGGGACGAAATACTTCCTCGTCACGCCGGTCGAGAAGGTGGGGATCACGGTGGACGACGCCCCTTTCGTCGCCGTGGATTTCGAGGTGGAGGGCACAGGCCCCGGCCAGCGCGTGACCTTCACCACCCATGTGGGCGACAGCGTGACGGCGGATGAGGACCACGCGCTGCGGGTGGCCTTCGATGCCAAGACCGGCGAGCCCGCGCCCTATATCCACATCCGCGCGGGGCTGGAGGCGCTGATCGACCGGAAATCCTTTTACCGGCTGGTCGATCTGTGCACCGAAGAGGTGGTCGCGGGAAAAGGCTGGCTTGGCTTGTGGTCCTCGGGCAGGTTCTTTCCGGTGATTCCCTTGGTTGATCTGACCTGATGCCCCGTTTCGCCGCGAACCTGACGCTTCTCTTTACCGAAGTGCCTGCCCTCGCGCGGGCCGACCTCGCGTCCGAGGCGGGGTTCGACGGGGTGGAAATCCTCTTTCCCTACGACCATCCAGCACGGGACTGGAAGGCCGCGCTTTCGGGCCTGCCGCTTGCGCTGATCAACACCCCGCCGGGGGACTGGGCAAGCGGGGACCGCGGTTTTGCCGCCGTGCCCGGCGCGGAAGAGACGTTCCGCCAGTCCTTCCTGCGGGCGGCGGATGTGGCAGGCCAGCTTGGCGCGGGTCGGGTGCATGTGATGGCGGGCGTGGCCAAGGGCGACGTGGCCGAACAGGTCTACCGCGAAAACCTGCTCTGGGCCGCCGCGCAGGCGCCCGAGCTGACGCTGACCATCGAACCGCTGAACCCCGACGACATGCCGGGCTATTTCCTGAACGATTTCGATCAGGCGGCGCGGATCGTCGATGACCTCGGGCTGGCGCGTCTGGGCATCCAGTTCGACCTCTGGCATGCCGCGCGCATCCACGGCGATGCCGATGCCGTCTGGGACCGCCACAAGGACCGCGTGAACCATATCCAGATCGCGGGCTTCCCGAGCCGCAACGAACCGGGCGGCGGCGGGTTCGACCTGACCGGCCTCTGCGCCACGCTGGACGAGCGCGGCTGGGACGGCTTCGTCGCCGCCGAATACATCCCCGCGCGCGCCACGGTGCACGGGCTGATGTGGCTGCAGGCGCTGAAGGGCCGCACCCGCGCCATCGGGGGATGAGCCCCACCCCTTGCCCCCGCCGCGTCCGGCGGTAGAATGGCACGCGCTTGCGAAAAGGACCGGACGATGACCACCGACGCCCCCGAGACCCAGATCGTCACCCACTGGAAGGTCGCCTGCGACGGCGGCGAGGGTGCGCTTGGCCATCCGCGCGTCTGGCTGTCGATCCCGCGCGATACGGGCTGGGTCGATTGCGGCTATTGCGACAAGCGCTACGTCATCGACCGCGACCACGCCCACGACGACCACTGACCGCCCCCCGTTCCGCGCTGCCCGCTCACCGACAACGGGAACGCTTCTCCCCCAGCCGCGATTGACCCGCATCAAGGCGCCGCCCGCGCGGCAGGTGCAGGATCGACCTTGGCCGACAACGGGGAGAGAGAGACATGCCGACCGGAACGGAACACAGCGCCGACGCGATGATGCAGGGCGTGTTGCGCGCGCAGGCGCGGATGATCGATGCCTTTCTGAAGCAGAACATCGAGACGCTGGATTTCCTGCGCCTGCGGTTCGAGAAGGACCGCGCCATGATCGCCCATCTGGCCAAGGCGAAGGACAGCGCGGCGGCGGGGATGGTGATGGCCAATTTCTGGCAAAAGACCCTGTCGGACTATTCGGCCGAGGCGGGGCGTCTGGGCGCGCTGATGACCGCCACGGTCACCCAGATGCAGGAAGGGCTGGCCGAGGAAGCCCGCGCCCTAATGGGCGGGTCCGAAAAGCGCTGAACCGGGCGGTGCTTGACGCGCGGCGCGCGCGGGGTAGCATTCAACCCATGCGGGCAATCCTCGTCGCGTCCATTCCCGTCCTGCTGTCCCTGCCCCCGGGCGGGGCGGCGGCGGGTGGCGATCTGTGCCCCTTGACCGAAGACCAGACGAACTGCGTCCGCGTCCTTGCCTGCTACGGCGATGACGGGCGCTGGTTCCACGGCCGCGCCTTCGGGCGGGGCGAGGGTACGCTTGCCGGCGTGATGGATGATGGCGTCGCCTGCGCGGGCACATGGACGTCGCGCAATGCCTTTGGCCTCGGACAGGCGGATGTGGCCTGCGACGACGGCGCGACGATCCGCGTGATCTATTTCTATCAGGACGAATGGACTGGCACCGCCCGCGGCAGCGGATCGTCGAGCAGCGGCGCAAGGGTGCAAAGCTGGTCGGGCGAACATGTGCTGGACTATTTCCGCGACGGCAGCCCCACGGGCAAGGCGCGGCTGCGCTGCGGCGAACATGACATCCCGCTCAGCTAGCCCTTGACGCGCGCCCCTGCGGCGGTGCAGGCTTTGGCCATGCTGACCCTGATCGCCACCGTCTCGTTCTATTATACCGACGCTACATAGGCGGCCGGTCAGCGTTTCACACACACCCCTGACCCGATGGCCGCCCCTGCGGGCGGTCGGATCAAGGTTCCCCCTCTCGCGGCGGGCGGGAGGAGATAAGATGACCGAGACCACGATCCGCCTTGCCACCCCCGAAGACCTGACCGCGCTGCTGTCTCTCTCGCTCGCCCTTGCGGCCGAGCGCGGGCTGGATGCGCCGCGCGATGCCGATGACCTGATGCGCCGCCTTTTCATCGCGCCCGGCTGCCGCGTGCTGGTCGCGCGGCAGGGCGGGGCGGCGGTGGGCCATGCCCTGCTGCGGCTGGACAGCGACACGGGGCGCGCGGGCTTCGATCTGGCCGAGCTGTTCGTCCAGCCGCTCCATCGCGGTCAGGGCATCGGGCGGCGCCTGATCGCCGCGGCCCGCGCCCTGACCGAAGCCGAAGGTCAGGTCCGCCTGCGGCTGAAGAACCTGCCCGGCGCGCGCGGCACCGCCCTTCGGCTGGGCGAAGGCGCGGCGGCGACAGGATATCCGCGCTGACGGTTTTTCTTCGCCGCCGTTCGTGCCATACCCGAGGGTGCGAACGGCGAAGGGGAATGACGTCATGGGTTTCGGCAAGGGCTGCCATCTGCATCTGATCGACGGATCGGCCTTCATCTTCCGCGCCTATCACGCGCTGCCCCCGCTCACGCGCAAGTCCGACGGGCTGCCCGTCGGCGCGGTCGCGGGCTTTTGCAACATGCTGTTCCGCTATGTCGAAGGGAACAAGGGCCCCGACGCCCCGAACGGCGCGCCCACGCATGTCGCCGTGATCTTCGACCATTCGTCGGAAACCTTTCGCAACACGCTCTACCCGCTCTACAAGGCCAACCGCCCCGACCTGCCCGAAGACCTGCGCCCGCAGTTCCCCCTGACGCGCGAGGCGACGCGGGCCTTCAACATCGCCTGCATCGAGACGGAAGGCTACGAGGCCGACGACATCATCGCCACGCTGTCGGTCAAGGCCGTTCAGGCAGGGGGCGACGTGACCATCATCTCGTCCGACAAGGACCTGATGCAGCTGGTGGGGCCGGGCGTGATGATGTTCGACCCGATGAAGACCCGCGCCATCGGTCCGGACGAGGTGTTCGAGAAATTCGGCGTCGGCCCCGACCGCGTGGTCGACGTGCAGGCGCTGGCGGGCGACAGCGTGGACAACATCCCCGGCGCGCCGGGGATCGGGATCAAGACCGCCGCCATGCTGATCCAGGAATATGGCGATCTGGAAACGCTGCTGGCACAGGCGGGCGGCATCAAGCAGCCCAAGCGGCGCGAGGCGCTGGTGAACAATGCCGAGCTGATCCGCATCTCGAAGCAGCTTGTGACGCTGAAGCGCGACACGCCGCTCGACGTCACGCTCGATGATCTGGAGGTGCGGGTGCCTGCGGCGGACGATGTGCTGGGCTTCCTGCAGCGGATGGAATTCCGCACCCTGACGCGCCGCGTGGCCGACAGCCTGAAGGTCGATGCCCCCGCCCCCCTGCCCGCAGGTCAGGGAACCGAGGTCGCCGCAGACCCCGACGTGGCGCCCGAAGCGCCACCCCTGCCCTTCCCCCTCGATGCCTATCAGGCCGTGCGCGACAAGGCCGCGCTTCAGGCATGGATCGCGCGCATCCGCGACCGTGGCGTGGTGGCCGTGGATACCGAAACCACCAGCCTTGACGAGATGCGGGCCGAACTGGTGGGCATCTCGCTTTCCACCGATGCGGGCGTGGCCTGCTACATCCCCGTGGGCCACAAGACGGGCACCGATGACCTGTTCGGATCGGCCCAGCTGGCCGAGGGGCAGTTGCCGCTGGCCGATGTGCTGGCCGCGCTGAAACCCGTGCTGGAGGATGCGTCGATCCTGAAGATCGGCCAGAACATGAAATACGACTGGAAGATCTTCGCCCGCCACGGCATCCACGTTGCACCCTTCGACGACACGATGCTGATGTCCTATGCCATGCATGCG
>JBEEOG010000002.1:0-3494 GCA_041191745.1 Pseudomonadota bacterium
GTGCAAGATGCGCGCCTTCGTCGACCTCTGGGACGAAATCTGCGAAACCCGCTACGGCGTGACCGACCCGAAATACCGCCGCTTCCGCTATGGCGTGCAGGTCAATTCGCTCGGCCTGACCGAACAGCAGCCCGAGAACAACGTCTACCGCATCCTGATCGAGATGCTGGCGGTAACGCTGTCCAAAAAAGCCCGCGCCCGCGCCGTCCAGCTTCCGGCGTGGAACGAGGCGCTGGGTCTGCCCCGCCCGTGGGACCAGCAATGGTCGCTCCGGATGCAGCAGATCCTCGCCTATGAAACCGACCTTCTGGAATATGACGATCTGTTCGACGGCAACCCCGCCATCGACCGCAAGGTGGCCGAACTGAAGGAAGGCGCGCGGGCCGAGCTTGCCACGATCGACGCCATGGGCGGGGCGGTCGCGGCCATCGACTACATGAAGGGGCGGCTCGTCGAATCGAATTCCGAACGCCTCGCGCGGATCGAGACGAAAGAGACCACCGTCGTCGGCGTGAACCGCTGGACGGAAGCCGCGCCTTCGCCCCTGACGGCGGGCGACGGCGCGATCATGGTCGCCGATCCTGAGGCCGAGGCCGACCAGATCGGACGGCTGGCCCAGTGGCGCGCCGCGCGCGACCCAAAGGCCGTCGATGCCGCCCTTGCCGCGCTGCGGCAGGCCGCGCAGACGGGGGCGAACATCATGCCCGCCTCCATCGCCGCCGCCAAGGCGGGTGTCACCACGGGCGAATGGGGTGCCGTCGTGCGCGCGGCCGTTGGCGAATACCGCGCGCCCCCGGGCGTCAGCCGCAACCCCTCCAACCGCACCGAAGGGCTGGAGCCGATCCGCGAGGCGGTCGATGCCGTCTCCACCCGTCTGGGTCGGCGGCTGAAATTCCTCGTGGGCAAGCCCGGGCTCGACGGCCATTCGAACGGGGCCGAACAGATCGCCGCCCGCGCGCGCGACTGCGGGATGGACATCCATTACGAAGGCATCCGCCTGACCCCGGCCGAGATCGTCGCCGCCGCCGCCGACCAGAACGCCCATGTCGTGGGCCTGTCGATCCTGTCGGGCAGCCACATCCCGCTGATCTCCGAAACGATGGACCGGATGCGTATGGCGGGGCTGGCGGATGTTCCGGTCGTCGTGGGCGGGATCATCCCCGAAGAGGACGCCGCCCGACTGCGCGCGATGGGCGTGGCCGCCGTCTACACGCCCAAGGATTTCGAACTGAACCGCATCATGCTGGATATCGTGGGGCTGGTGGACCGCCAGCCCGTCGCCGCCGAAGGACCCCCGCGCCCTGACAGCCCCCGTCTGGGCGCGGCCCCGATATTGCGCTGGATCAAGGCAGGCCGCAGCGCTTCGCGCCACCCTGACCGCGGCAACAAAGGGGTGGCGCCATGATCGAACGGGTTCGGGACTTCCTTCTGAAATGGCGCGAGCGGACCGAGATCGACGCGCTGACCGACCGCGACCTGCGCGATCTGGGCCTGTCGCGCGATCAGGTCAGGACCATCGCGCGGATGCCCGCCGACAGCGCCGCGCGCATGGCCGCGATGGCGCGCCTCTTCGGCATCACGGCCGCGGCGCTGACGCGTGACCATGCCCTTTACCACGAACTTCTCTGCGCCTGCGGAAGCTGCAAGGACAGGGCGGCCTGCGCGCTGGTGCTGGACAAGGGCGATCTCGCCCGTCCGTCGGACTGCGCCTTTTGCCCCAACGCGCAAAGCTTCGCCGCGCTGGCACCCGCCTGAGGCGCGGGCGCAGCGCGCGGGGCGGCCTTTGGCGCGGCCTTTGGCGCTGCTTGTGGCGGGGCCCGTGCGGGGCTAGCCTGCGCCCGATGTGACCATCGGGTGCAGGCCATGACCTTCCATATCGGCGCGAAGCCGGGCGATATCGCCGAAACCGTCCTTCTGCCGGGCGATCCCTACCGCGCCCGCTGGGCGGCGCAGACCTTTCTTGAAAACCCCGTTCTGGTGAACGAGGTGCGGGGCATGCTGGGCTACACCGGCACATGGCGGGGCCGGCGCGTGACGATCCACGGCTCGGGCATGGGGATGCCGTCCATGTCGATCTATGCCAACGAGCTGATCCGCGACTATGGCGCGCGGACGCTGGTCCGCATCGGATCGGCGGGCGCCCTGCAACAGCACGTCAAGGTGCGCGACATCGTCTTGGCGCAGGCGGCTTCCACCCTCGGCAGCCCGTCGCGGTCGATCTTCCGCGAGCTGTCCTTTGCCCCCGTCGCCGATTTCGGCCTGCTTTCCGCCGCGCACCGCGCGGCCATGGCCAAGGGCATCCCCACCCATGTGGGCGGCATCTATTCCTCCGACACCTTCTATGACGAACGGCAGGACCTGTCCGACCAGCTGCAGCGCCACAACTGCCTTGCCGTCGAGATGGAGGCGGCAGAGCTCTACACCCTCGCCGCGCGTTACGGCCGCCGCGCGCTGGCCGTGCTGACGATCTCGGACCACATCCTGACGCACGAGGCCCTGCCCGCCGACCAGCGCGAGCGCAGCTTCGGCGACATGGTCGAGATCGCGCTGGAGGCGGCCTTTGCCTGATCCCTACCGCCCGTGGCTGCGGTCATAGCCGTTCACGGGCGGCGGGGCCCAGCCTGCGGGCGGGGCCGCTGGGCGGAAGACCTGCACCAGCAGCGGATGGCAGGCCGCCGCGTCTGACGAGTGTTCCGACGAACAATCCCCGCCCGGACAGGCCGACAGCCCGCCGATCAGGTCGATCTCGGCGAAGAATTCGATGAAATCGCCGGGGCGGACGGGGCTTGCCTTCATGAAATACTGCCCCGTGTCGCGGGTGAAGCCCGTGCACATGAAGACGTTCAGCACGTCATGCACATGGGGTTCGGCCTCGGCCAAGGGCAGCCCGGTACGGTCGGCCAAGGCGCGGGTCAGGTTGGAATGGCAGCAATGGTGATACTGCCCGCCACCGGACAGAAGGGCGTGGGTATAGGGATCGCAGCGCGTGCCGATCACGTCATGCACGGCCCCGCCAAAGGCGTCGAAGCCATACCAGTCCAGCGTATCCTCGGTGATCGTGGCCATCGGGCGCAGCGTCGGAAAGGACGACCACATCCTGTCGCCCGCCGACAGATGCGTGCCATGCAGTGCCCGCGTCTTGCCGGAATAGAAGCGTTCGCGCAGGTCCGCCGCAGACCACAGGTTCAGGTCCCCGACCTGCGGCCCCTCGATGCTCAGGATGCGGAAGAAATGTCCCGCCGGCACGTCGAAGCAGCGCGCCTCGCGGGCGGGAACCCGCGTTTCCGACACCATCCGCCAGCCGTCGCGCGCGGCCAGATAGGGCGCGAGGTCGGGGCGCGGCAGCCCGTCGACCGGATAGCAGATGACAGGCACGACCGCCTTGCGCGCGGCGGCATCGGCGGGGGCGGGATGGGCGGGGGTATCGGGTTTCATGGCGGGCCTTCGGTCAGGAACGCCAGACCCTCGCGCGCCTGCGCCGACGGGTCAAGCGG
>JBEEOG010000003.1:0-4915 GCA_041191745.1 Pseudomonadota bacterium
TTTTCCGTGAAGTCTTGTCGCAATGGAACGGGGGGCGGGGTCCGCAGCGCATGCCGCGGCCCGCGCGGGCAGCCCCTGTGCCGCCCAAGGGGCCTTTCAGGGGCGCGCGGGCGCGTCCCGATCCCCCGCATGGCCCGCCATTCCGGCAAAGGCGGGCAACCACCCCTCGCGCCGGATCGTCCACAGCTCGTAGGTCGGGCGGAACAGGTCGATCTCGTCCAGCGTGCCGAGGTTCACTTCCACCTCGTCCCCGCTGCGACCCAGCACGGACGAGCCGCAGACAGGGCAGAAGCACCGCCCGTCGTAATCGGCCAGATGGCCCGTCACCGCGACCGCCGCCGCCGGATAGATGGCGCTGGCATGGAAAAGCGTGCCGTGATGCTTGCGGCAATCCATGCAGTGGCAGATGCCCACCCGCAACGGCGCGCCCTCGGCCCGAAGCCGCACCGCGCCGCAGAGGCACCCCCCCGCCACCTGCCCGCCTGCCTGCCCTGCCTGATGGTCCATGACCCGTTCCCCTCCCTGCTCCGGTCCCCGCCGCGGGGCCGCTCGGACAAGCCCTTCCCGCTTGCCCCCCGTTCCCCTCTCCCTTACAGAAAGCAAAGCTTTACGTAAGGGAGGCCCGCCATGCGTCGCGTCGTCATCACGGGAATGGGCATCGTCTCGCCCATCGGCAACTCTGTGGCCGAAGTGGAAGCGAGCCTGCGCGCCGGAAAGTCGGGCATCGTCTTTGCCCCGGAATATGCGGAACGGGGCTTCCGGTCCCAGGTGCATGGCCAGCCGCAGATCGTGCTCGAGGATCACATCGACAAGCGCGACCTGCGCTTCATGGGCGATGGCGCGGCCTTCAACTTCATCGCCATGGATCAGGCGATCAAGGACTCGGGGCTGGAAGAGAAGGACATCTCGAACGAGCGGACGGGGATCATCGTGGGCTCGGGCGGGCCGTCGACCAAATCCTTCTTCAAGGCGCATAACGTGGTGCGCGAAACGGGCAGCCCCAAGCGGATCGGCCCCTTCGGCGTGACCAAGGGCATGTCCTCCACCACCTCGGCCTGCCTTGCCACGCCCTTCAAGATCAAGGGCGTGAACTATTCGATCACCTCGGCCTGCTCGACCAGCGCGCATTGCATCGGCAACGGCGCGGAACTGATCCAGTTCGGCAAGCAGGACATCGTCTTTGCCGGCGGGGGCGAAGAACTGGACTGGACGCTGTCGTGCCTCTTCGACGCGATGGGGGCGATGAGCAGCAAGTACAACGACGCGCCCGAAACCGCATCACGCACCTATGACGCGACGCGCGACGGCTTCGTCATCGCGGGCGGCGGCGGCGTCGTGGTGCTGGAGGAGTTGAACCACGCCCTTGCGCGCGGCGCGAAGATCTATGGCGAGGTGACGGGCTACGGCGCGACCTCGGACGGCTACGACATGGTGGCCCCCAGCGGCGAAGGTGGCGAACGCTCGATGCGGCTGGCGCTCTCTACCCTGCCGCAAGGCCGCCGGATCGACTACATCAACAGCCACGGCACCTCGACCCCCGTCGGCGACGTGACCGAGATGGAGGCGATCCGCCGCGTCTTCGGGCGCGGCAGCACGCCCCCCGTCGCCTCGACCAAGTCGCTGACCGGCCATTCCCTCGGCGCCACCGGCGTGCACGAGGCGATCTATTCGCTGATCATGATGAACGCGGGCTTCATCGCGGCCTCGGCCAATGTCACGACGCTCGACCCCGCGCTCGATCCGGCGGAAATCGTGACCAGCCTGCGCGAGAATGTCGAGATCGACGGCGTCCTGTCCAACAGCTTCGGCTTCGGCGGTACCAACGCGACCTTGGTGATGAGCAAGTATCTGGCCTGACAGGCCCAGTGTGATGTAACCGGCCGGAACGCAGGGGGCAGGGATGGCGGAACTGATGAAGGGCAAGCGCGGGCTTGTCATGGGCGTGGCCAACGAACGCTCTATCGGGTGGGGCATCGCGCGGGCCATGGCGGCCGAAGGGGCGGAGCTTGCCTTCTCGTATCAGGGAGAGGCGTTCGGCAAGCGCCTCCAGCCCCTCGCCGCATCGGTCGGGTCCGATTTCATGGTCGATGTGGATGTGACCGACGACGCCTCGCTCGACACCTGCTTTGCCGCGCTGAAGGACCGCTGGGGGACGATCGATTTCCTCGTCCATGCCATCGCCTATTCCGACAAGAACGAGCTGACGGGACGCTTCATCAACACGACGCGGGGGAATTTCACCAATTCTCTGGCGATTTCCTGCTTTTCCTTCATCGATGTCAGCCGCCGCGCGGCGGAACTGATGCCCGATGGTGGCACGCTGATCACGCTGACCTATGGCGGATCGAACCGCGTCACGCCCAATTACAACGTGATGGGCGTGGCCAAGGCGGCGCTGGAATCCTCGGTCCGTTATCTGGCCAATGACCTTGGCCCCCAGAAGGTGCGCGTCAATGCCATCTCGCCCGGCCCGATGAAGACGCTGGCGGGTGCCGCCATCGGCGGGGCGCGCGCGACCTATCGCCATACGGAAGCCAACGCCCCCCTGCGGTCGAACGCGACGCTGGAGGCCGTGGGCGGCACCGCCGTCTGGCTGGCGTCGGACTATGGCTGCTTCACGACCGGAGAGGTCGTGCATGTCGATGGCGGCTTCCACGTGCTGGGCATGCCGCAGCAGGACAACCTCGGCGGGGCGGCGGGCGAAAATTACGCGACGGGATTTTCGGCGAAAAACCCGCCCCCGTTTCTTCTGCGAAGAAACGATCCTTCGCAGAAGGATCGCGGGGCAAATTCCTCGCAGGGGAATTTGCCCCGCGCGGCCTCAGACCAGCAGCCCCACCTGCGCGGTCGCGGTAAGACCCCGCGACAGGTCGCCCGTCATCCGCATCATCTGCGCCGCGCGTTCGGCGGCGGTCCCGTTGCGGAAGATGCGGTCCCGCGACAGGCTCAGGTCGGCCAGCGCGGGGATGCTGCGCGCATAGGCCCTGTCGGCACCATAGACCGCGCGGCATTCCGCCTCGGGCAGGGCGAATTGCGAGGTCAGGATCGCCTGCCCGCCCGTCACGGCCCGCTCGGGGCTGGCGAAGACCTCGAAATGGATATGCGGCCAGCGGCCCGGATAGGTGCCGGGTACGACCGTGACCAGCCGCACGCGGCCCGCCGCATCGCTGATGCCCACCCCGCGCAGATAGTTGCGGTCGGCCGCCTCGTAGATCGAATAGATGCCCGCCGCGTCGCATTGCCATGCGTAAAGCGCCATGCCCGCCAGCGGCGCGCAGCCGCGGCGCACATCGACCAGCGTGACGTCGATCACCATCGGCACCCCCGCCGCTACGGGCGTCAGCCCGCCGATGGAATCGCGGATGTCGTCGCGGATCACGCCCGCCTCGGTCAGGATGTTCACCACCTGCCCCGCGCGCACATTGGTGCCGTCGGCGGGGAAGGGCCCTGCCATCTCGGCCGGAAGGGCCACGCATTGCGCGCCGTCGGCCGCCGTGCCGATGGTTTCCGCCCCGCCGCGCGTGGCCCAGAAGAGGCCCGCCGCCCCCGTGGCCGCCAGCCCCCCGAGGAGCATGCGCCGCCCCATCAGGCGCGGCAGGTCGGCGGCGAAGCCTTCGGGGGGGTCGTCGTCGGCGTGATGGCTCATGGCACTCTCCCTTGTGGAACACAGGGGTGGATACGTCCGGCGCGCGCCGGTCCGTCGTCACGGCGGGTCACGTCTTCGTGCGCCCCACCTCAGCCCGCAGGCCGCGTGCCCAGCACCTCGACGAAGCGCAGCAGGTAGCCGTCGGGGTCCTGCACCATCAGTTCGGACTGCCCGTGTTCGACATCCCCGTCGCGGTACCATTCCGTCCGCAGCGGGCGGAAGGGCGCGATCCCCGCCGCATCAAGCCGCGCGGCAAGGGGGGCAAGGGCGGGGACCTCGATCTGCAGGTTGATCCCGCGCCCGAAAGGCGGCCTGAGCGGGGCGGTCAGCCATGACCCGGGGCCCGTCTCTTCCAGCATGATCTGCGCGCGCCCGAGCTGGAGGTAGAGGAACCCGTCCTCGGGCCGCGCGAAGCGCAGGGCAAAGCCGCAAACCCCGATGTAGAAGGCCCGCGACCGTTCCAGATCGCGGACGAGCAGTTCGGGCACGAGCGCGGCCCAGTCGCCGTCCTCTGCCCCGTCGCGGCCATCCTGCCCCGTCATCGCGGCCCCTCCGGCAGGGTCAGGGCCATCTCGCAGGCATCGAGCCCTGCCGCGAAGCCGTCTGGCACCACGCGCAGCAGGCGGAAGCCTGCCGCTTCGTAGAAGCCCGCCGTCCGTATCCCCGTCGACAGCTCCACCCGCCGGATCGCGGGCAGGCCCGCCAGCACCGCCAGCCGTTCCGACAGAAGCCGCGCCCCGAGGCCCCTGCCCTGCCAGTCGCGCGCGACCATGCCCCATGTCAGCCGTGCCACGCGTCCCGACAGGCCGATCCCGCCGCAGGCGCGGACCTGCCCGCCGCAGGTCAGGACCATGTAGCGATGCGCCTTGCCGTCGATGGCAGAGAGGTGGTCGCCGAACTCGCCACGCTCCCCGGGTGCAAAGAACCCGGGCGTGTTGCTGTCGAAGACCTGCAGGCAGGCCGTCGTGTCGGCAGGCTGGAAGGGGCGGCAGGCGGGCAGGTCCATGCCCCGAGCCTAGGCCATGCGCGCCCGTCCTGCCAAGCCGCCCGCGCCCGAGCGGGGCGCGACCCACCCGCGGGGCCGCGAAAATCCTTCGCCGAAGGAGTTTCGTCCCGCGACGGCCGGCCTGTCGCGTTGACTTTCCCCCGCCCCTTGCCCATAGCGCGCCTATCCGCAGCCAGAGCCGAGGCCAAGATGACCGACCTCTCCCGCATCCTGCCCGAGGCCCGCATCCCCGAACTGCCGAACCCCTATTTCGGCAAGGTGCG
>JBEEOG010000004.1:0-15165 GCA_041191745.1 Pseudomonadota bacterium
TCGACGTTATTGTCGCGGACGCTGACCTGCATGTGGTTGTCACCACCTTCCTAAGTTAGAGTTGCACTACAGTGTGCAGGCGCGCGCCCTATAACAAAGGAATCCCCGCCTGTCCACCGACCGCGCATGCCGCGCGTTGCACAAGGAGGCCCGAATGGACACCGACACCACCCCCGATACCGCGCGCGAGGCGGTTCTGGATGCCGCGCTGGCCCATGTGCCCTTTGATGGCTGGTCCGAAACGACCCTCCGCGCCGCCATCGCCGATTCGGGCGTGGCGCCGGGTCTGGCCCGTGCCATCTTTCCGCGCGGCGGCCTCGATCTGGCCGTGGCCTATCACCGCCGCGGCGACCGGCTGATGGCCGAACGGCTGGCGGGGATGGACCTGTCGGCCCTGCGCTTCCGCGACCGGATCGCGGCCGCCGTCAGGGCGCGGCTCGACGTGGTGGAGGACCGCGAACTGGTGCGGCGCGGCACCACGCTGTTCGCCCTGCCGCAGAACGCCGCCGAAGGCGCGCGTCTGATCTGGGGCACGGCCGACCTGATCTGGACCACGCTTGGCGACACGACGCGCGATTTCAACTGGTATTCCAAACGCGCCACGCTGTCGGGGGTCTATGGGTCCACCGTGCTCTACTGGCTTGGGGATGACAGCCTTGGCCATCAGGCGACGTGGGATTTCCTCGACCGCCGGATCGGCGATGTGATGCAGATCGAGAAGCTGAAGGCGGGCCTGCGCGAGAACCCCTTGGGCAAGGCACTCCTTGCGGGTCCGGCCAAGCTGTTCCAGAAGGTGAAGGCGCCCACGGTGCCCGATGACCTGCCGGGGCGGATGATGGACCGTTTCCGCTGAAGGCCTGCCCATGACCCTGTCCCACACGATGCGCGCCGTCGAAATCTCCGAACCCGGCGGACCCGAGGTGCTGCGCCCCGTGACGAAACCCGTCCCCGTGCCGGGGCATGGGCAGATCATCATCCGTGTGGCCTATGCGGGCGTGAACCGCCCCGATGCGCTGCAGCGCGCGGGGCTTTACAACCCGCCCGCCAACGCATCCCCCCTGCCGGGGCTGGAAGCTTCGGGAACCGTGGTCGAGGTGGGCCCCGGCGTCACGCGCTGGCAGATCGGCGACAGGGTGACCGCGCTTCTGCCCGGGGGCGGCTATGCCGAATATGTGGCCACGCAGGAAAGCCATGCCCTGCCCGTGCCCGCGGGCATGTCGCTGAAAGAGGCCGCCTGCCTGCCCGAAACCTGTTTCACCGTCTGGTCCAACGCGGTGATGCGCGGGGGCCTGAAGGCGGGGGAACGCTTCCTTGTCCACGGCGGGTCGTCGGGCATCGGCACCACGGCCATCCAGATCGCCAAGGCGCTCGGCGCGCGGGTCTTCACCACCGCGGGGTCTGACGACAAGTGCCGCGCCTGCGAGGAACTGGGGGCAGACAAGGCGCTGAACTACCGCGACGGCGACTTCGTGGCGATGATGCTGGACGAGGGCGGGGCGCAGCTGATCCTCGACATGGTCGGCGGCAGCTATCTTCCGCGCAACGTCAAGGCGCTCGCGACCGAGGGGCGGCTGGTGCAGATCGCCTTCCTGCAGGGCGCGAAGGTGGAGCTGAACTTCTCCGAGGTCATGATGCGCCGCCTGACCATCACCGGATCGACGCTGCGCCCGCAAAGCGACCTTGCGAAAGCCCGCATCGCCGCCGAGGTCGAGGCGCATGTCTGGCCGATGATCGCCGCAGGCCGCTTCCGCCCCGTGATGGACAGCGAATTCGCGCTGGAGGACGCCGCCGCCGCCCATGCGCGGATGGAAAGCAGCGGCCATGTCGGCAAGATCGTGCTGAAGGTCGAACAGGCCTAGATCCCGTCGAGCGCCGTCTGCAGGATCGCCGGCAGCTTCGCCGGCGGCTTGCCCGTCAGCGTCTTGTCGAGCGTGCAGAGCAGCTTCAGCGGCGCCGGTCCCGACAGCGCGCCCTGACGCTCCAGTTCTGCCCGCACCGCCCCCAGAAGCTGCGGCGGCGCGGCGATCAGAAGCGCCCGCCCCCCCGCGTGCCGCTTCAGATGCGCCACCACATCCGCCGCAAGCCGCGCGCCCGCGATGCGGTCGGGATCGGGCAGTTCCATCGCCGAGCGCTGGTGCTTGGCTGCGTCGAACACCCGCCCCGGCCGGTCGCTGTAGGGGGCGATCGGTTCCGCCTCGATTCGGCCCACCTCGTGCAGGGCCGGGTCGTCCACCGTTCCGACATTCTCGAAAAGGATCGCGCGGTCCTGATCCATCAGCACCGCCAGCATTCCCTTGGCCAGAAGCGCCATCTCGGCCATCCTTTCCTGCGGAGTCCCCCCGCCGCTTAAAACCTCGTTACCGTCGATTGCGGGAACCCGCAGTCAGCGCACCGGTTCCATCCCCACCGTCCCGCGGCAGACGCGGCCCACGTCATCGCCGCAGGGGCGGAAGTCCAGATCGCGGGTCAGGCAGATCCGCACCTCCTGCACCAGCCCGTCGCGGCAGGTGACGACGGCGGCCTCGGGCGGCAGGTCGGGGTTGGCGTCCAGAAACGCCTCCTCCACCACGCTGGCGGGCAGGTCGATCCGGCGCGACAGCTGCTCGAAAACGGGCGGGATCGTGACGGTGGCAAAGGCATCGCGCGCAAGGGCGTAGTAATCCCCTGCATCCAGCCCCGAGCAGCGCCCGTGTTTCTTCCACTGGTAGAAGGCCGACCCCGCGCCCCCGAACAGATCGGCCTGCGCTGCCGTCATCCCGCGCGACGGGTCGCCATGCGGCGTGCGGCAGAAGGAGGGCCAGCCTTCCTCGTACTGCGGCCAGAGGCCATGGAGGACAAATTCGATCCCGCGCCCCGCATCGCATTGCGGATCGTCGCGCGCGTCGCCCGTCGTCGCGCACCAGTTGGCCGACCATGACAGCGCCATCACGTAGTAATCGAAATCCCCCGCCCGTTCGCCTTCGGCCTGCGCCATCGTGGCGGCAAGGGTCAGCGCCGCGACCCCAAGAATTACTCGCATTTTCCCTTCCCCTCGTAAGCGATTCCCACTATATGCACGCCTGACTTCCCCCGAAAACGTGGAAAGGCGACCCCGGTCGCAGCCGTTTTCCCGGCCCGAGGGAGATTTGCGATGGAGCTGATCCGATGACGAAACCGCTTATGGCCAAGGCCACCGCCGTCTGGCTGGTGGACAACACCACCCTCTCGTTCAAGCAGATCGCGGATTTCTGCGGCATGCACGAGCTTGAGGTGCAGGGCATCGCCGATGGCGACGTGGCCACGGGCGTCAAGGGCTTCGATCCCGTCGCCAACAACCAGCTTGACGCGATCGAGATCGAGAAGGGCCAGAAGGACCCGCTCTACAAGCTGAAGCTGAAATTCAACGCCGCCGCCGTGGGCGAGGAAAAGCGCCGCGGCCCGCGCTACACCCCGCTGTCGAAGCGTCAGGACCGCCCTGCCGCGATCCTGTGGCTGGTGAAGTTCCATCCCGAACTGTCGGATGGCGCCATCGGCAAGCTGGTCGGCACGACGAAGCCCACGATCCAGTCGATCCGCGAACGCACCCACTGGAACATCGGCAACATCACCCCCGTCGATCCCGTGGCGCTGGGCCTGTGCAAACAGTCCGAACTCGATGCCGCCGTGCAGCAGGCCGTGCGCCGCAAGGCCGCCGAAGGCAGCGTGATGAGCGATGACGAACGCCGCAAGCTGGTGTCTACGGAACAGTCGCTGGGCATGTCGACCGAACCGAAGATGCCCTCGGCCATCGCGGGGCTGGAAGGCTTCACCCTGACCGAGCGGGAAGAGAAGCCCGCCGATTTCTCGGATGCGGAAAGCTTCTTCAACCTGCCGCAGGGCGATGACACGAGCGACGACACCTCGTCCGACGAAGACAGCTCGAGCGAGGAAGACGACCGCTGATCGCCCCTGCCGAAGGGCGCAAAGGACAAAGGCCCTGCCGGATGCGGCGGGGCCTTTTCTTTCCGGAAAGCGGCGGGGATCAGGCGGCGTGCAACATGCCCAGCATCGCCACGACGCTGTCGATCCGCGACGACAGGAGCAGCAGCAGAAGCGCCGTCAGCCCCATGATCAGGCAGATGCGCCAGAAGGGCATCTGGCGGCGGCGATGGGGTATGTTGAAATCCGGTTCCATGCCCGCTGTTATACAGGGTCTGGCGACATGAATTGTGGCATTTGATGCGGGGATCGGGTGACAGCGTGTTTCCGGTCGGGAAACCCGCCTGCCGCCTTTTCCTTCGCGCCCCGTTGCGCTAAGCCCCTGCCTTGAGTTTTCCCGAAGGGGCCGCACGATGAAGTTCACCCTCTCCTGGCTTAAGGAACACCTCGACACCGGGGCGGGCCTTGATGACATCCTCTATGCCCTCACCGATCTGGGGCTGGAGGTCGAAGAGGTCACGAACCGCGCGGCGAAGCTGCAGGCCTTCACCATCGCCAAGGTGCTGCACGCCGAACAGCACCCCGATGCCGACAAGCTGCGCGTCTGCCGCGTGCTGACGGACGAGGGCGAGCGCCAGATCGTCTGCGGCGCGCCCAACGCGCGGGCGGGGATCACGGTCGTGCTGTGCAAGCCCGGCACCTATGTGCCCGGCATCGATACGACGATCCAGGTGGGCAAGATCCGCGGCGTCGAAAGCCACGGCATGATGGCCTCGGAACGCGAGCTGGAGCTTTCGGACGAACACAACGGCATCATCGAACTGCCCTCGGGCGAGGTCGGGCAGCGCTTCTCGGACTGGCTGGCGCAGAACCGGCCCGAGGTGGTGGACCCGATGATCCACATCAAGATCACCCCGAACCGCCCCGATGCGCTGGGCGTGCGCGGCATCGCCCGCGATCTTGCCGCCCGTGGTCTGGGCAGGCTGAAACCGCTGGCGGTCGAACCCGTGACGGGCGGCTTCCCCAGCCCCATCGCCGTGCAGATCGACCCCGCGCTGAAGGCCAAGGGCTGCCCGCTCTTTGCCGGCCGCGTGATCCGTGGCGTGAAGAACGGCCCCTCGCCCGCATGGATGCAGGCGCGGCTGACGGCGATCGGCCTGCGGCCCATCTCGGCGCTGGTCGACATCACCAACTACTTCACCTTCGCCCTGAACCGCCCGCTGCACGTCTTCGACGCCGACAAGGTCAAGGGCGGCGTGCTGCGGATCCATCCGGCGCAGGGGGGCGAAGAGCTTCTGGCGCTCGACGGCAAGACCTATGCGATGCAGGCGGGCATGATGCTGATCTCGGACGATCACGGCCCGGAATCGCTGGCGGGCATCATGGGGGGCGAGGTGTCGGGCTGCACCGAGGCGACCGTCAACGTCTTCCTCGAATCCGCCTATTGGGACCCGATCACCATCGCCACCACGGGCCGCGCGCTGAAGATCAACTCGGACGCGCGCTACCGCTTTGAACGCGGGGTGGACCCCGCCTTCACGCTGGACGGGCTGGAACTGGCCACGCGCATGATCCTCGACCTCTGCGGGGGCGAGGCGTCGGCGGTCGCGCTGGACGGCGCGGTGCCGGATACGACCCGCGCCTACCGTCTGGACCCTGCACGCGTCATCAGCCTTGTCGGCATGGACATCCCCGAGGCCGAACAGCGCCGCACGCTGGAAGCCCTTGGCTTCACGCTGGCGGGCGACATGGCGACGCCCCCCACATGGCGCCCCGACGTGCTGGGCGAGGCCGATCTGGTCGAGGAAGTGGCCCGCATCGCATCCCTGACCAAGCTGGAAGGCAAGCCCCTGCGCCGCACGCAGGACGGCGTGCCCCGCCCGATCCTGACCCCGCTGCAATCGCGGGAAAAGGCCGCGCGGCGCATGCTGGCATCCTTGGGCTACAACGAATGCGTCACCTACAGCTTCATCGACGCGCAGGCGGCGGCGCTCTTCGGCGGCGGGACCGATGCGGTGCGGGTAGAGAACCCGATCTCGTCCGAGATGACCCATCTGCGCCCCGACCTGCTGCCCGGCCTGCTGCGTGCCGCCGCCCGCAATCAGGCGCGCGGCTTCGGGGACCTTGCGCTGTTCGAGGTGGGCCCCGTCTTCCACGGCGGCGAGCCGGGCGAACAGGCGCTGCAGGCGACGGGTCTGCTGGTGGGCGCGACCGCACCGCGCGATCCCTTCGCCTCGCGCCGCGCGGTGGATGTGTTCGATGCCAAGGCCGATGCCGAAGCGGTGCTGTCGGCGCTGGGCGCCCCCGCCCGCGTGCAGGTCACCCGCAAGGTCGCGGGCTGGTGGCATCCGGGCCGGTCGGGCGTGATCGGCCTTGGCCCCAACACGCTGGCCACCTTTGGCGAGGTGCATCCCAAGGTTCTGGCCGAACTCGGCGTGAAGGGCCCCGCCGTCGCCTTTACCGTGCTGGTGGCCAATGTCCCCATGCCCAAGGCCAAGACGGCCACCCGCCCCGCACTGGCGATCAGCGACCTGCAGGCGGTGGAGCGTGACTTCGCCTTTGTCGTCGACAAGGGGGTGGAGGCGCTGGTCGCGGTGAACGCGGCGCAGGGCGCGGACAAGGCGCTGATCGAAAGCGTCCGCGTCTTCGACCAGTTCACCGGCGAGAAGGCCGAGGCGCAGATGGGCACGGGCAAGAAATCCATCGCCCTGACCGTCCGCCTGCAACCCGTGGACAAGACCCTGACCGACGCGGATATCGAGGCGGTTTCGGCCAAGATCGTCGAAAAGGTCACCAAGGCGACGGGCGGCACCCTGCGCGGCTGATGGCCCGCGCGGCCCCTAGGGCCGCGGCGCGGCGGCGCGGCGCAGGCGGTCGTTGATCGCGCGGCCAAGGCCGGTTTCTGGAACGGGGGCGAAGGCGATGGTCCCCGACGCCCCCGCCAGCGCATCCGCCGCGCGCAGGATGTGGAACAGGCGGGCCGCGGCTTCCACATCGTCGCCCGTTTCCGACAGCGACAGCGCGGCCCCGTCGCAGGGGCCGAAGCCCACCCAGACCTCTCCCGCCTGCGGGGCGGTCACGTCAAGGCGCACGCGCGCGGCAGGGGCGTAATGGCTGGCCAACTGCCCCGGCGCGGTGGGTTTCGCGGCATTTCCGCCGATGGCGACAGGCTGGCCCAGCGCGGCCTCCAGCGCCTCCAGCGGCACGCCGCCGGGGCGCAGCAGCAGGGGGGCGGGGGCTGACAGGTCGAGGATCGTCGATTCCACCCCCACCGCGCAGGCCCCGCCGTCGAGGATCGCACCGATCCGGCCCGCCAGCCCTTCGGCCACATGCGCGGCGCGGGTGGGCGAGACGCGGCCCGACGGATTGGCCGACGGCGCGGCGAGCGGGCCGCCGAACGCCGCCAGCAGCGCGCGGGCGACCGGATGGGCGGGGATGCGGATCGCCACCGTCGGCAGTTCGGCGGTGACCAGCGGCGACAGCCCCGCATCCGCGCGCAGCGGCATGACCAGCGTCAGCGGGCCGGGCCAGAACCGCGCGGCCAGCCCCAGCGCGCGGTCGTCGAGCTGCGCGAAGCGGCGGGCGCTGTCCACATCGGGAACATGCACGATCAGCGGGTTGAAGCGCGGGCGGCCCTTGGCGGCATAGATGCCCGCCACGGCGCGGTCGTCGCGCGCATCGCCGCCAAGGCCATAGACCGTCTCGGTCGGAAAGGCGACGAGGCCGCCGCCGCGCAGGATCGCCGCGGCGCGCGCGATGCCTTCGGGCGCGGGGGTCAGCATCTCGGTCGCGGTCATGACGCAGCGTTCCGGTTGAGCGGTGGGGGCCTTGGGATAAGCCTGTGGCCTGTGCCCATACCGCTGGCCGGACCGATTGCCAAGCGGCACACCCTGCTGGAGACGACGCGATGCCCTACCGTGCCCCCCTTTCCGACCTTGGCTTCGTGCTGCGCCATGTCGTGGGGTATGATCAGGTCAGCCGGCAGGACCTCTTTGCCCATGCGACCGAAGACACCGCGCTTGCCGTGCTGGAAGAGGCCGCGAAACTGGCCGAAGGCGTGCTTGCGCCCCTGAACCGCGCGGGCGATCTGCACCCCGCGCGGCTGGAGGACGGCACCGTCCGCACGACCCCCGGCTTTGCCGAAGGCTACAGGGCGCTGGCGCAGGGCGGCTGGATCGGCATGGCCGCATCGCCCGCGCAGGGCGGCATGGGCCTGCCGCTGGCCGTGGCCAGCGCGGTGAACGAGATGAACTCGGGCGCCTGCCTGTCCCTGCAGCTGAACCCCCTGCTGACGCAGGGCCAGATCGAGGCGCTGGAACATCACGCCCCGGCCGAGATGCAGGCGCTTTACCTGCCGCGGCTGGTGTCGGGGGAATGGTCGGGGACGATGAACCTGACCGAACCGCAGGCGGGGTCGGATGTGGGCGCGCTGGTCACGCGGGCAGAGCCGCGGGGCGACGGGCGCTATGCCGTGACGGGGCAGAAGATCTACATCACATGGGGGGATGCCGATTTCATCCCGAATGTCTGCCATCTGGTGCTGGCCCGCCTGCCCGATGCGCCTGCGGGATCGGCGGGGATCAGCCTGTTCCTCGTCCCGAAATTCCTGCCCGATGCGACGGGCGGGCCGGGCGCGCGCAATGCCGTGTCGGTGATCGGGCTGGAACACAAGCTGGGCATCCACGGCAGCCCGACCTGCGTGATGCAGTTCGATGGCGCGACGGGCTGGATGGTGGGCGCGCCGAACCGCGGGCTGGCGGCGATGTTCACCATGATGAACAACGCGCGGCTGGGCGTGGCGGTGCAGGGCGTGGGCGTGGCCGAGGCGGCGCTGCAACAGGCGCTCGACTACGCGCGCGGGCGCAGGCAGGGGCGCACTCCGGTCGACGGGTCGGGCATGATCGTCGATCATGCCGATGTGCGCCGGATGCTGGCCACGATGCGCGCGCAGGTCTTTTCGGCGCGGGCGATCTCGCTCTCCTGTGCGGTGGCGATCGACATGGCGCGCGCCACGGGCAGCGCCGACTGGGCGGCGCGGGCGGCGCTTCTGACCCCCATCGCCAAGACCTGCGGGACCGAGACGGGCATCGCCGTGACGCAAGAGGCGATACAGGTCCATGGCGGCATGGGCTTCATCGAAGAGACGGGCATCGCCCAATACGCCCGCGACGTCCGCATCACCGCGATCTACGAAGGCACGAACGGCATCCAGGCGATGGACCTTGTCGGACGCAAGCTTTCCGACGGGGGCGAGGCCGCCTTCCGCCTGATCGACGAGGTGCAGTCGGGGGCCGAAGCCGCGCGCGCCGCGCATGCCGACCTTGCCCATGATGTCTGGCAGGCGGCCGAGGCGCTGCGCGAGGCGACCGAGGCGATGGTGCGCGCGGGCATGACCGACCGTTTCGGCGGCGCGCTGCCCTATCTGCGCGCCTTCGCGCTGGTTCTGGGGGCGCATTTCCACCTGAAGGCCGCGCTTGCGGCGGGCAACGGGCCGCGCCTTGCGCTGGCCCGCGTGGCGATCCGCCGCCTTCTGCCGATGCACGCCGCCCATCTGGCCGAGGCGCGCGAAGGGGCGGGCGCGCTTTACGACCTGTCGCCCGACGACCTTGCCGCCTGATCGCGGATCATCGCGGCCCCGCGTTCGGCGATCATGATCGTGGCGGCATTGGTGTTGCCCCCGATCAGCCGCGGCATGACCGAGGCGTCGATCACCCGCAGCCCCTCTATCCCGCGGACGCGCAGCGCGGGGTCCACGACCGCCAGATCGTCCCGCCCCATGCGGCAGGTGCCCACGGGGTGATAGATCGTGTCGGCCCGCGCGCGGATGTCGGCGATGATGGCGGCATCGGTCCCGTCATGGGGGTAAAGCCGCGCGCCGCGCCACGGGGCCATGGGCGGGGCCTCCATCGCGGCCTGTGCGATCCGCACGCCCTTGACCAGCACCGCCAGATCGCGCGGATCGGACAGGAAGTTCGGGTCGATCCGCGGCGGGCTGGCGGGGCTGGCGTCGTAAAGGCCGACCGTGCCACGGCTTTCGGGGCGCAGCACGCAGACATGGATGCCCCAGCCGAACCCCGCATGCAGGCGGCGGAAATGGTCATCCACCATCGCCACGAGGAAATGCGCCTGCAGATCGGGGCGCGCCAGATCGGGGGACGAGCGGAAGAAGGCCCCGCCCTCGGCCCCCGGGGTGGTCAGAAGGCCCGCACCGTCGCGCCGCCACGGGCCGTAGGCGCGGGCGAGCCGTGCGAACCAGGCGGGGTTCAGCCCGACCACATCGCGCCGCGGCGAACGCCACAGCAGCGTGTGGTCCAGATGGTCCTGCAGGTTCCGGCCCACGCCTTCCAGCGCATGGGCCACGGGGATGGCATGGGCGCGCAACTCTGCCTCGGGTCCGATGCCCGACAGCATCAGAAGCTGCGGCGAACCGAAGGCACCGGCGGCCACGATCACCTCGTGCCGCGCGGTCAGGGTCAGGCGGCGGCCGCGCTGGCGGATCGCAAGCCCCGTCGCCCGCCTGCCGTCGAGCAGGATGCGTTCGGCCCGCGCGCGGGTCAGGACGGTCAGGTTCGGGCGCGGCATCGCGGGAAAAAGCCACGCGGCGGCGGCCGAGCAGCGCTGCCCCCGGCGCGGGCCGGAATGGAATTGCGTGACCTGAAAGAGCCCCGCGCCATCGGGTGCGCCTGCGTTGAAATCGGCGGTCTCGGGCACCTGAACATGGCCCATCGCCTGCACGAAGGCGCGGCTGATGGCATGCGGGCTGGGCTGGTCGCGCACCTGCAGCGGGCCGTCCGCGCCGTGATCGGCAGAGGCGCCCCGCGCATTCGCCTCGCTCTGCAGGAACCACGGGCGGACGGAGTGCCAGTCCCAGCCTTCGGCCCCCAGTTCGGCCCACTGGTCGTAATCGGCAGGGTCGCCCCGCACATAGAGCATGGCATTGATGGCCGAGGACCCGCCCAGCGCGCGCCCGCGCGGCTGGTAGCAGCGGCGGTTGTCCAGATGCGGTTGCGGGACGGTGCGGAAGGCCCAGTTGTGGATCTTCGGCCGCCCCGAGACGATGGCCGCGATCATGGCGGGCGCGCGGATCAGGAAGCCGTCGCCGTGACCGCCCGCCTCGACCAGACAGACGCTGGTGGCAGGGTCTTCGGACAGGCGGGCGGCAAGGACCGATCCCGCCGATCCGCCGCCTGCGATGATGTAGTCGAACTCCACCCCGCGTCCCCGTTCCGGTCGCCCCGTTTGCGCGCAGGCTAGCCCGCCGCGCGGCAGCCGCCAATCGCGACGTGGCGTAGCGGGGGGATCAGTCGAAGATGCCTGCCACGCGCCCGAACAGCATGAAGGCCCGCGCGGTGCGGGTGTCGGACAGTTCGGCCAGTTCCGCGTCGGTCGCGTTCCGTTCGAAGTCCTGCACCACCTTGTCGAAGGTCCGCAGGAAATGGTGGGCGGCGTCGCGGAAGATCGGGTCCTCGCGCATCCGCCCCGCCGTCAGTGCCAGCGACGACCGGTCGCGCACACCGCCGAGGCCCGCGATGGCCCCGCCCCGCTCGCCCGCCGCGAAGCGCCGCCACAGTTCGGGGCGCGGACGTTCGGGGGGCAGGTCATCCATGTAGATGCCCTCTTGCGACAGAAGCGTCAGCACGTCCTGCGCGGCACGGATCAGCTTGGCGGTGTTGCGATCCTCGAGCGCGAGGCGCAGCGCGCGGAAACCCGCGCGGTCATCCGGCCCGTCGGGAAAGTTCAGCGCCTGCACGAAATCGGCCACCGACAGCGGCGCGCGCATCTCGTCCGCCGGCGTGCCGAGCGCGAGGGCGGGCTGTTCATCCGCGGGCAGCGGGCGCGGCGCGGCCAGCGCGGCCTTGCGGTCCGCCGACGGCACGCTCAGCGCGGTGTCGCGGCGGCTCTGGAAGGTCGCGGCGGCCTCTTTCGTGGCGGCGGCGATCTCGTCCAGCTTCTGCTCGACCGCGGGCTTGATCGCGGCGGCGGTCTGCTGGCCCACCAGATAGGCGTTACGCATCGCATCGACCGCGGCCTGCAGGCGCGCGGCTTCCGCCCGCAATTCGCGCACCGACCGCAGCGTTGTGACCGAGGCCCAGATCAGCGCGAGCGGCAGGAACACCACCAGAAGCGTCATCACAAGGCCCAGAAGCCCGCCGCCGTCGGTGGCGGGCGACAGGATCACATAGGCCAGCACCGCCACGACCCAGACGACGGCCAGAAGTCCCGCGACGATTTCGGCCGGACCCCATGCCGGGACCGGTTCGAGACGGCCCAGCAGGCCCAGCGTTTCGCGTCTGTCTTGCCGGTCCGGCATGGCGGCCCCGTTCCGCGTCAGATGTATTTGATGGACAGGATCTCGTAGGATTTCTGGCCGCCCGGCGTCTTGACCTCGACGCTGTCGCCTTCGTCCTTGCCGATCAGCGCGCGGGCGAGCGGCGAGCGGATGTTCAGAAGCCCGCGTTCGATATCGGCCTCGGCCTCGCCCACGATCTGGTAGGTCTTCTCTTCGTCCGTATCCTCGTCCACCAGCGTCACGGTGGCGCCAAACTTGATCGCGCCCGACAGTTTGGTCGGGTCGATGACATCGGCAAGGGACAGCATCCCCTCCAGCTCCTTGATCCGGCCCTCGATGAAGGACTGCTTCTCGCGCGCGGCGTGGTATTCGGCGTTTTCCGACAGGTCGCCATGTTCGCGCGCCTCGGCGATGGCGCGGATGACGGCGGGGCGTTCCACCGACTTCAGCACCTTCAGCTCGTCGTCCAGCGCGGTGAAGCCCGCGCGCGTCATCGGAATCTTTTCCATCGTCCCTACACGCAAATGCAAATGCCACGGCCCTTGGCGGGCAGTGGCTTCGTTTCTCTCCGTTTCACCGCACCTGACCCGACCGCAACCCGAATTGCAAGGGGGGGCGGGGCAAGGCGGGCGAAACCGCCCATCGCGGCCGTGCAAAAAGCGGGTGGGGCCGCCGCGAACCCGCCCCGATGCCGCCCCGATGCCGCATTGCGACATTGTGATGCCGCGTCAAGATTGACCCCCGCGCGCGCGATGCGCTAGGGAGTGGCGCAACGAAAGAATATTGCGCGCCGCGCTGCGGTCGCATTGCGAAAAAAAAGGGAACCGCCATGTCCGCAATCGTGCGCGAGTCGATGGAATATGACGTGCTGATCGTCGGCGCGGGGCCTGCGGGCCTGTCGGCGGCGATCCGGCTGAAGCAGCTGGATGCGGACCTGTCGGTCTGCGTGCTGGAAAAGGGGTCCGAGGTCGGCGCGCATATCCTGTCGGGCGCGGTGCTGGACCCGTCGGGGCTGGATGCCCTGCTGCCCGACTGGCGCACGATGGGCGCGCCGATCAAGACCGAGGTGACCGAGGACAATTTCTACATCCTCGGCCCCGCCGGTCAGGTCCGCATCCCGAATTGGCCGATGCCGCCCCTGATGAACAACCATGGCAATTACATCGTCAGCATGGCCAATGTCTGCCGCTGGATGGCGGGCGTGGCCGAAGGCTTGGGCGTCGAGATCTTCCCCGGCATGGCGGCATCGGAACTGGTGTTCGACGGCGACCGCGTGAAGGGCGTCGTCGCCGGCGAATTCGGCCGCGATCCGGCGACGGGCGAGCCGGGCCCGTCCTACGAACCGGGGATGGAGCTGCACGGCAAATACGTCTTCCTTTCCGAAGGCGTGCGCGGGTCGCTGTCCAAGCAGGTGATCGAGAAGTACGATCTTTCCAAAGGCCATTGCCCGCAGAAGTTCGGCATCGGCATGAAGGAAATCTGGGAAATCGACCCCGCCAAACACCGCGAGGGGACCGTGACCCACACCATGGGCTGGCCGCTGGGGTCGAACGCGGGCGGCGGGTCGTTCATCTATCATCTTGAGAACAATCAGGTCTATGTGGGCTTCGTGGTCCACCTGAACTACGAAAACCCCCACCTTTACCCCTACATGGAATTCCAGCGCTTCAAGCACCACCCGATGGTCGCGGACCTGCTGGCGGGCGGCAAGCGCGTGGCTTACGGCGCGCGCGCGATCTCCGAAGGCGGCTGGCAGTCGATCCCGAAGCTCACCGCGCCGGGCGTGGCGCTTCTGGGCTGTTCGGCGGGGCTGGTGAACGTGCCGCGCATCAAGGGCAACCACAACGCCATGCTGTCGGGCAAGGCCGCGGCCGAAGCCGCCCATGCCGCGCTGAAGGCGGGCCGCGCGGGCGACGAGCTGACCGATTACGAAGCCGAGGTGCGGAACGGTGCCATCGGGCGCGACCTTAAGAAGGTACGCAACGTCAAGCCGCTCTGGTCGAAATACGGCCTTGTCGCCTCGCTGATGGGCGGGGGCATCGACATGTGGGCCAACACGATCGGGCTGACCGTCTTCGGCACGCTGCGCCACGGCAAGTCCGATGCGGCGGCGACGGGGCTGGCCAAGGACCACAAGCCGATCGATTACCCAAAGCCCGACGGCAAGCTGTCCTTCGACCGTCTGACCAACGTGGCCTTCAGCTTCACCAACCATGACGAGGCGCAGCCCGCCCATCTGAAGCTGAAGGATGCCGCGGTTCCGATTGCGGTCAACCTGCCGAAATACGCCGAACCCGCGCAGCGCTACTGCCCCGCGGGCGTCTACGAGGTGGTGGCCGAAGAGGGCAAGGATCCGCGCTTCGTCATCAACTTCCAGAACTGCGTCCACTGCAAGACCTGCGACATCAAGGACCCGTCGCAGAACATTGTCTGGACGACCCCGCAGGGCGGCGGCGGGCCGAACTATCCCAACATGTAAGCCCATCTGGCTGACATTCGCGCGAGGTGACGGGCAGGGGCGGCCATGCGGCCCCTGTCGCGGTGGACACCCCCGCATGGCGGGGCTAGCTTGGGCCTATCCTGCCGGAGTATTCGTGCGACCATGCCGCGTCTTTCCCTGATCCCCCCGCTTCTGGCCGCCCTTCTGGCGGTGCTGCCCGCAGGCGGTGCCGCCGCGCAGGACGCCACGCCGGCAGGGGCCGAGGATGCGGGGGCCTATCTCGCCGCGCGCGTCGCCGAATCGCAGGACGATTACCGTCAGGCCGCCGCATGGTATGCCCGCGCGCTGGAGCGCGACCCCGCCAATGCCCAGCTTCTGGAAGGCGCGGTCCTGTCCGTGCTGGGCCTTGGCGATATTCCGGCGGCGGCGGAGTACGCGCGGCGCCTGCTCGCGGCGGGGGCCAATTCGCAGGCCGCCTATCTGGCCATCCATGCCGAACGCGCGGGGAACGGGGAATTCGCCCAGCTTTCGCAGGACA
>JBEEOG010000005.1:0-6611 GCA_041191745.1 Pseudomonadota bacterium
ACCGCCGTGGCGATGGGCAAGCTGATCTGATCCCGTCGCCACGGGCGAAGGGCGGGGCGCGGCGGGGCAACCTGCCGCGCCTTCTTCTTTTCCGACATGGCCCGAGGGGCGCGCCCGCACCGCGGGGTGGGTGCACATATATGTGCGCCCGCCCCGTGGGGGCGGTGCGGGCGCGCCCCGATGCTTGGGGCATCGGGGCCATCCCGACTGTCAGTCCGATCAGAAAGGGCCTACCCCCGCAGATACCCCACCAGCGCGGCGGTCGATCCGTCCTTGCCCGCAAGCCCCTGCTTGCCCTCGAGGATGGGCTGCAGCGCCAGCGCCAGTTCCTTGCCCAGCTCCACCCCCCACTGGTCATAGGAGTTGATGCCAAGGATCACGCCCTCCACGAACACGCGATGTTCGTAAAGCGCGATGATCTGGCCCAGCACGAAGGGCGTCAGTTTCGGATAGGCCAGCGTCGTCGAGGGCCGGTTGCCCGGGAACACCCGATGCCGCGCCTGACGTTCCAGTTCGGCCCCCGTCAGGCCCTTCGCCGCCATGATCGCCCGCGCTTCTTCCAGCGAGCGGCCGCGCAGTAGCGCCTCGGACTGGGCAAGGCAGTTCGACACCAGAAGCAGGTGCTGGTGGGCAAGGTCCGGCTCGTGCCCTTCGCGCGCCACAAGGAATTCGCACGGGATGACCCGCGTGCCCTGATGGATCAGCTGATAGAAGGCGTGCTGCCCGTTCGTCCCGGGCTCGCCCCAGACCACGGGGCCGGAATGGTAGGGCAGCTCGCTGCCATCCATCGCCACGCGCTTGCCGTTGCTCTCCATCTCCAGCTGCTGCAGGTAGGCGGGCAGACGGCTCAGCCGCTGGTCATAGGGCAGCACGGCGCGCGTCGCATGCCCGCAGAACTGGTTGTGCCAGAGGCCCACCAGCGCCAGCAGCACCGGCAGGTTCGCCGCGAACGGGGTGTTCAGGAAATGCAGGTCCATGTCCCGCCCGCCCGCAAGGAAGGCGCGGAAATCCTCGGGCCCCACGGCAATCATCAGGGACAGGCCGATGGGCCCCCACATGGAATAGCGCCCGCCCACCCAGTCCTCGAAGCCGAAGACGCGCGCAGGATCGATCCCGAAGGCGGCGGTCCTGTCCAGCGCGGTCGAGACGGCGGCGAATTGCGCGGCGGGGTTCGCCACCTTCTTCGCCGTCCACGCCCGCGCGGTTTCGGCGTTCGTCATCGTCTCGATCGTGGTGAAGGTCTTGGACGCCACGATCACCAGCGTGGTTTCGGGGTTGAGCCCCTTCAGCGTATCCGCGATATGCGCGCCATCGACGTTCGAGACATAATGCACGCGCGGCCCGTCGTGATAGGGCGCCAGTGCCAGCGTCGCCATCGCGGGGCCAAGGTCCGACCCGCCGATCCCGATATTGACCACATCGGTGATCGCCCCGCCCTGCCCCGCAAAGCGCCCCGACCGCACGTCCTGCGCGAAATCCGCCATGGCGGACAGCACCGCCTGCACGCCCGGAACGACGTTCTTGCCATCCACGATCACGGTGCCGTCGGTGTTGCGCAGCGCGGTATGCAGCACGGCGCGGCCTTCAGTGTCGTTGATCTTCGCGCCCGAAAACATCGCGTGCCGCTTGTCGGCCACCCCCGCCGCTTCGGCCAAGGCCAGAAGCAGGCGCTTGCCTTCGGCATCGATATTCGTCTTGGACCAGTCAAACAGCATCTCGCCGCAGCGGGCCGAGAAGTCGCCCGCGCGCGAGGCGTCGTCAAACAGCGACAGGATGGGGCGATCCTTCACCGCCGCCGCATGCGCGGCCAGTGCCGACCATTCGTTCTGCATGATTTCCCCCGTTTACTCGGCCCAGTGGACGGTTGCGTTGTCGAGCACCGCGCGCACGGGTGCCTCGGACGGGGGCAGCGTCATCGCGCGCTCCAGCGCGGCGCGCTTTTCGGCCCCCGTGATCAGGATATGGATGTTCATCGCCCCCGCCAGCACGGGCGCGGTCAGGGTGATGCGCGGCTCGCCCGCCGCTTCGGCCCGCATGGGCAGCAGGATCGGCGCGTCGGCGGCCAGCCCTTCGGCCAGACGGTCCGCACCGGGAAACAGGCTTGCCGTATGCATGTCGGCCCCCATGCCCAAAAGCAGGACCGAGATCGGCAGATGCGGCGCGATCCCTTCGGCCAGTCCGTCAAGCATCTCTTCGGGCGCTGCGGCATCGGCGTAAAGCGGCACCAGCCGCGCCGCCGCCGCCTTGCCCCGCAAGAGCCGCTCGCGCAGAAGCCGCGTGTTCGACCGCGGGCTGTCCTCGGCCACCCAGCGTTCGTCGTTCAAAAAGACCGCGACATTGGCCCAGTCGATATCCACCCCCGACAGCGTATCGAAGATCGGCCCCGGCGTCGTGCCCCCCGGAACCGAAAGCGAGGCCCGCCCCTCCCGCCGCAGGAAATCCGCAAGCTGGCCTGCGATCACATTGGCAAGCCCCAGCATCAGGAATTCGCGGTCGGGATAGGTGGTCAGCTTCATTCCTTGATCTCCCGCCAGCGCCGACCGTCGCGATGCATCAGCATCAACGCGTCTTCCGGCCCCGACGATCCCGGATCGTATCCCTGCGGACGGTCGCCGCGCGATTCCCAGCCCTCGATGATCGGATCGGCCCAGGCCCAGGCGGCCTCCACCTCGTCCCCGCGCATGAAGAGGGTCTGGTTGCCGCGGATCACGTCCATGATCAGCCGTTCATAGGCATCGGGCACCTCTTCCGCCCCTGCGCCAAGCGCATCGGCAAAGGTCATGTCCAAGGGCACCTGCATCAGGCGCATCCCGCCCGGGCCGGGTTCCTTGATCATCACCATCAGGTTCATGCCCTCGTTCGGCTGAAGGCGGATTACCAGCACGTTCTCGCGCCAGCCCTTGGCATCGTCAAAGATCGAATGGGGCGGTTCCTTGAAGGTGATCGCGATCTCGGACGTGCGCGCGCGCAGCTTCTTGCCGGTCCGCAGATAGAAGGGCGTGCCCTTCCAGCGCCAGTTCGACACATGCACCTTCAGCGCGATGTAGCTTTCGGTGGTGGAGTTCGGGTTTTCCGAATGTTCCAGATACCCGCCCTGCCCCTTGGTCGGCAGATACTGCCCGCGCACGATATCCTCGGGCGCCACGGGGTCGAGCGCGCGGATCACCTTCAGCTTCTCGTCCCGCACGGCATCGGGGTCGAAGTGATAGGGCGGCTCCATCGCGATCAGGCACAGAAGCTGCATCAGGTGGTTCTGCACCATGTCCCGCATTGCGCCGGACTTGTCGTAATAGGCGCCGCGCCCGTCCACATCCACCGTCTCGGCCACGGTGATCTGCACATGGTCGATATACTGCGCCTTCCAGATCGGCTCGAACAGGATATTGGCGAAACGCACCGCCATCAGGTTCTGGACCGTCTCCTTTCCAAGGTAGTGGTCGATCCGGTAGATCTGGTGTTCGGCGAAATGCTTGGCCAGCGTCGCGTTCAGCGCGCGCGCGGTGGCAAGGTCGCGCCCGAAGGGCTTTTCCACGACGATCCGGCTCCAGGCATCGGCGATGCCGTGCGACGACAGCCGTTCCGCGATATCCCCGAACAGCGCCGGCGCGACCGAGAAGTAGAAGGCCCGCACAACATTCGGCCGCATCCGCGCCTTCAGCGCATCCCACCCGCCCGTGCCCTTGGCATCGATGGCGACATAGCCGCAGCGGTCGAGGAAATCGGCCACCGCCTGCCCCTCGCGCAGGGTGGCGGGCACGAATTCCTCCAGCGCCTCGGCCACGGTGGCGCGGAAGCCCGCATCGTCAAGCTCGGCCCGCGCCGCGCCGATGATCCGGCTCTCTGACGGCATCTGGCCCGCAAGGAAGCGGCGGTAGAGGCCCGGAAGGATCTTGCGGCGGGCCAGATCCCCCGTTCCGCCGAAAATCACAAGGTCGAAGGGATCGACCGGAATGACACGCGAAACCATGGGCTTGTCCTCGTTCCTGCAGTGGGGCGCGGTTATGTTAGCGCTAACTTGCGCGCTTTTACCCCCGTCCGGCGGCCAAGTCTAGCACCGGATCGACGGGGCGCAACGCAGCAGGCGGAACCGGCGCCCCGTTTTCTCTGCCCAAATATCGTCGGGGGGAGGCGCCCGGAACGGGCGGCGGGGGGCAGAAGGCCCCCCTGCGCCGCTCAGGCGTCGAGTTCGGCATCCCAATAGAGGTAATCCATCCAGCTTTCATGCAGATGGTTCGGCGGGAACTTGCGGCCATGGGCCTGCATCTCTTCGGCCGAGGGCTGGCGCGGCGGGCGGCGCAGCTGCAGGCCCGACTGTTTCAGCGTTCGGGACCCTTTCCGCAGATTGCAGGGGCTGCAGGCGGCCACGACATTCTCCCAGCTCGTCACCCCCCCGCGCGACCGCGGCAGGACATGGTCAAAGGTCAGATCGCCCTTGGCCCCGCAATACTGGCAGCAGAATTCGTCCCGCAGGAAAAGATTGAAGCGCGTGAAGGCCACGCGCTTCTGGGGTTTGACGAATTCTTTCAGCACCACGACCGAGGGTATGCGGAACTCGGCCCTCTGGCTTCGCACGACATGGTCGTATTCCGCCACGATCTGCACGCGGTCGAGGAAGGCCGCCTTGATCGCCTCCTGCCACGGCCAGAGGGAGAGCGGATAGTAGCTGAGCGGCCTGTAATCGGCATTCAGCACCAACGCGGGGTAATGCTTCAGCGCCGCGGGGTCGCGTACGAATTGTGTCCTGAAATCGCCGTCCATTCCGTTCGAGACTCCGCTTTCGGCCCGCCGATCCACCGATCCGGGGCGGGGAGCCCCGCCCCGACAGCCATGACTATATATGGCGTCGGTTGCGTGGCAAGCCCCTCTAGCTGTGGTGATCTGCCACGCGAAGGTGCCCGCCGGATGCAACGGCAGGATGACGGCCCCTGCCCGACCTGCAAATCACACCCGCCCCGGATCAGGTCCGGGGCGGGGTCTGGAAACGAAAATGGCCCCGCCTTCCGGCAGGGCCACGGTTCATGGCGCGGTAAAGGCCCTCAATGCGCGGCGGCGACGGCCCGCTTGGTCAGCACCTTCACAAGGTTCGCGCGATAGGAGGGCGTGCCGTGCAGGTCGGCGATCATGCCCTCCGCCGACACCGACAGCCCGTCGACCGCCGAGGGCGCGAAACTGGCCGACAGGGCCTTTTCCGCCTCTGCCCAGCGGAAGACGCCGTCATTGCTGGCCCCCGTCACCGCGACCCGTACGCCCGAGGCGTATTTGGCCACGAAGACGCCGGTCAGGGCAAAGCGGCTGGCGGGCTGGTTGAACTTCACATAGGCCGCCTTTTCCGGCACGGGAAAGGTGATGCCGGTGATGATCTCGCCTTCCTCCAGCGCGGTGGTGAACATGCCCTGGAAGTAGTCGTCCGCCGCGATCTTGCGGCGGTTCGTCACCACCGTCGCGCCGGATGCCAGCACCGCCGACGGGTAGCAGGCGGCGGGGTCGTTGTTGGCCACCGACCCGCCGATTGTGCCGCGATTGCGGACCGCCGGATCGCCGATCCCGCCCGCCAGATCGGCCAGCGCGGGGTAATGGGCGCGCGCCTCGCGGGCGACGGTCGCATGGGTCGTGGCCGCACCGATGGCCAGACCCTCCGCGCCCATGCAGACCCCCTTCATCTCGGCAATGCCCGTCAGGGACACCAGAACCGAAGGCTGGGCAAGGCGCTGCTTCATCGTGGGCGTCAGCGTCTGGCCACCCGACAGCGCCTGCGCGCCGTCGGAGGAGAGCGCCGCCACCGCATCCGCGATGGTCGAGGGTTTCACGAAGTCGAAATTGTGCATGTCCGTTCTCCCTCTCAGCCGTTGATCGCCGCCCAGACCCGCGCGGGGCTGACGGGCATGTCGATGTGCTTCACATGCGTATGCCCGCCGCGATGGAGCGCGTCGATCACCGCATTGACCACCGCCGGGGGCGATCCGATGGCCCCCGCCTCGCCGCAGCCCTTCACCCCCAGCGGGTTGTGCGTGCAGGGCGTCGCGCAGGAATGGTCGACCGTGTAGAACGGCACGTCATCGGCGCGCGGCATGGCGTAGTCCATGAAGGACCCCGTCAGGATCTGGCCGTTCTCGTCATAGACGGTGTTTTCCAGCAGCGCCTGACCGATGCCCTGCCCCACGCCGCCATGCACCTGCCCCTCGACGATCATCGGGTTCATCACGTTGCCGAAGTCATCGGCGGCGGTGAAGGAGGCGATGTCGACCTTGCCGGTTTCGGGGTCCACCTCTACCTCGCAGATATAGGCGCCTGCGGGATAGGTGAAGTTGGCCGGATCGTAGAAGGCGGTTTCTTCCAGCCCCGGTTCCAGCGTTTCCAGCGGGTAGTTGTGCGGGACATAGGCGCTGAAGGCGATCTCGCCGAAGGTTTTCGCCTTGTCGGTTCCGGCGACAGAGAATTTGCCCGCCTCGAACACGATATCGCCTTCGGACGCTTCAAGCATATGGGCCGCGATCTTCTTGCCCTTGGCGATGATCTTGTCCACCGCCTTGGTCATCGCCGCACCGCAAACGGCAAGCGAGCGGGACCCGTAAGAGCCCATGCCGAAGGGGATCTTCGACGTGTCGCCATGC
>JBEEOG010000006.1:0-2609 GCA_041191745.1 Pseudomonadota bacterium
GCGCGTCGGCCGGTGCCGGCGGCAGCAGGTCCGATCCGGCGGGCGCCTCGCCTTCCGGCGCTGCCGGTGCATCCACGCCGATCTGGTCAAGGACCGAGTCCGAATCCGCCTTCTGCGCTGCCATGTAGGTCAGCGTCGTCGAGGTGACGATGAAGGCCGCCGCAAAGACCCATGTCAGCTTCTGCAGCGCGGTCGCGGCCTGACGTCCCGTCATGGCCGACCCGCCGCCGCCCATGCCCAGCCCGCCACCTTCCGACCGCTGCAGCAGCACGATGCCGACCAGCAGCAGCGCGAGGATCAGGTGGACGGTAAGGACGACGTTTTCCATGGGCAGGCTTTCTGCGAACTGACGCGCCTATCTAGGCGCAAGCCGGAAAGGGCGCAAGTGGGCGCGTCATCCCTCCGGCGGGGCCTCGCAGACGGCGGACAGCTTGTTGCCGTCGGGGTCCCGCACGTAGCAGGCATAGAAGGAGGGTCCGAAGGGCCGCAGCCCCGGCACCCCCTCATCCGTTCCGCCATGGGCCAGCGCGGCGCGGTGAAAGGCGTCGACCGCCGCGCGGCTTTCGGCCGCCAGCGCGGGCATCGACCCGTTGCCCACCGTGGCGGGACGGCCATCAAAGGGCCGCGTCACCCAGAGGCGGCAGCGCGCATCGCCGGGGGCGGCATACCCGGCCTCCGTCTCCAGCGTCCGCAAGCGGGCAAGGCCCAGCGTCGCCATGACCGGGTCGTAAAAGCGGATCGCGCGGTCAAGGTCGTTGGTGCCGAGGGTGATGTAAAGGAACATGGCCACGACAGTGCCGCGCCCGCCCCGTCACCGCAACGCGCAAATTTCGTCGGCAGAAGACTGCCAAATCCGGTCTGAACGAATTTGGTCCCGGCCCGCCCCCCCCCGCGACCATTTCCCCGTTTCCATCCCCCCCGCGCCCCGCTATAGGACGCACGGTTTCACCGGACCGAAAAGGACAGTCCCGATGGCAAACGTGGTGGTCGTGGGCGCCCAGTGGGGCGATGAGGGCAAGGGCAAGATCGTCGACTGGCTGTCCGAGCGTGCCGACATCGTCGCCCGCTTCCAGGGGGGCCACAATGCGGGCCACACCCTCGTCATCGACGGCAATGTCTACAAGCTGTCGCTGCTGCCCTCGGGCATCGTGCGCGGTGGCAAGCTTTCGGTGATCGGCAACGGCGTCGTGCTGGACCCCTGGGCGCTCTTGTCCGAGATCGACAAGCTGCGCGGGCAGGGCGTCGCGGTGAACCCCGACAACCTGCTGATCGCGGAAAACACGCCCCTCATCCTGCCTGTCCATGGCGAATTGGACCGCGCGCGGGAAAGCCAGAACTCGGTCGCCAAGATCGGCACCACGGGCCGCGGCATCGGTCCTGCCTATGAAGACAAGGTCGGTCGCCGCACCGTCCGCGTGGCCGACCTTGCCGACGAGGCGACGCTGGACCTGCGCATCGGTCGCCTGCTGACGCATCACAACGCGCTGCGCGCGGGGCTGGGGCTGGAGCCGATCGACGCCGCCGCGCTGAAGGCGCAGCTGCTCGAGGTCGCGCCGAAGATCCTGCCCTATGCCAAACCCGTCTGGAAGGTGCTGACCGAAGCCCGCCGCGCGGGCAAGCGCATCCTCTTCGAAGGCGCGCAGGGCTCGCTCCTCGACGTGGATTTCGGCACCTATCCTTACGTCACCTCGTCCAACACGCTGGCCGGCATGGCCGCGACCGGCACGGGGCTTGGCCCGACGGCGGTGGATTTCGTCCTGGGCATCGTGAAGGCCTACACCACCCGGGTCGGCGAAGGCCCGTTCCCTACGGAACTCTTTGACGCCGATGGCGAACGTCTGGGCGAGCGGGGCCACGAATTCGGCACCGTGACGGGACGCAAGCGCCGCTGCGGCTGGTTCGACGCCGTGCTGGTGCGCCAGACCTGCGCCACCTCGGGCGTTTCGGGCATCGCGCTGACCAAGCTGGACGTGCTGGACGGGTTCAAGACGCTGCGCATCTGCACCGGCTATGAACTGGACGGGGAAAAGCTGGATTACCTGCCCACCGCCGCCAACCTGCAGGCCCGCGTGACGCCGATCTATGAAGAGATGGAAGGCTGGACCGAATCCACCGCCGGGGCGCGCAGCTGGGCCGACCTGCCGGGCGCGGCGATCAAATATGTCCGCCGGATCGAGGAATTGATCCAGTGCCCGGTCGCGCTACTTTCCACCTCGCCGGAACGCGATGACACCATCCTCGTGACGGACCCCTTCGCCGACTGACGAAAGGCCCCCATGGCGCTCAGCTACAAGACCCGCCGCCGTCTGTCGCTCCTGATCCTGCTGGTCGGGCTGCCGCTCTACATCGCGGCGGCCCTTTATGTGATCAGCCTGTTCGAGCGCCCCTCGATCCTCGTGGAACTCATGGTCTACGTGGGGCTCGGCATCCTCTGGGCACTGCCCTTCAAGGCGGTGTTCAAGGGCGTGGGGCAGCCCGATCCCGACGCACCGCGCGCCGATGAATAGAAGAAGGGCGGGCCGCGTCCGGCCCGCCCTTCTGTCGGGGCTGAATGGCAGCACTCACCCCGCGATCTTTTTCGCCTCGGCCAGATAGGGCGAATCTTCCGA
>JBEEOG010000007.1:0-10352 GCA_041191745.1 Pseudomonadota bacterium
GCACCCGCAGGAGGGAGCGGTTCACTCGGTCCTTAATGGCACCTAGGGAGGAAACAGATGAACCGCTTTATTCTGGCCGTGACGGCCGCGCTTCTGGCGGCGTCGCCCGTCATGGCGGGCGTCACCGAAGAGGATCTGGCGAACGACGCCCAGTCCACCGGCGACGTGCTGACCAACGGCATGGGTCGTGACCTGCAGCGCTTCAGCCCGCTTGCGACGATCAACAAGGACAACGTCCAGAACATGATGCCCGTCTGGGCCTTCAGCTTCGGCGGCGAGAAGCAGCGCGGGCAGGAAACCCAGCCGCTGATCCATGACGGGATGATGTATGTCACCGCGTCCTATTCGCGCCTCTATGCCGTGGACCTGAAGACGGGCAAGGAAGTCTGGCAATACGACGCCCGCCTGCCCGAAGGCATCCTGCCCTGCTGCGACGTGATCAACCGCGGCGCGGCGATCTATGGCGACAACATCTATTTCGGCACGCTCGACGCGCGCATGGTGGCGCTGAACCTCAAGACCGGCGACGTGGTCTGGAACAAGAAGATCGCCGACTACAAGGAAGGCTACAGCTACACCGCCGCGCCGCTGATCGTGAACGGGCTGGTGATCACCGGCAACTCGGGCGGCGAATTCGGCATCGTGGGCGAGGTGCAGGCCCGCGACGCCCTGACCGGCGAGACGGTCTGGACCCGCCCCGTGATCGAAGGCCACATGGGCACGCTGAACGGCAAGGAATCGACCATGACCGGGACGCTGAACGCGACCTGGCCGGGCGATCTGTGGAAGACCGGCGGCGGCGCGACATGGCTCGGCGGGTCCTACGACATCGAGACGAACACGCTCGTCTTCGGTGCGGGCAACCCCGCGCCGTGGAACAGCCACCTTCGCAACGCGGGTGCGCCGACCGAAGGCAATGTGGGCGACAACCTCTATGCCGCCAGCCGTCTGGGCATCGACCCCGCCACGGGCGAGATCAAGTGGCACTTCCAGACCACCCCGCGCGAGGGCTGGGACTATGACGGCGTGAACGAGGTCGTGGCCTTCACCGACAAGGACGGCAACAAGAAGTTCGCCACCGCCGACCGCAACGGATTCTTCTACGTCCTCAACCGCGAGGACGGGAAGTTCCTGAACGCATGGCCCTTTGTGAAGGACATCAGCTGGGCCAGCGGCATCGACGAGACCGGCCGCCCGATCTATGTCGAGGAAAACCGTCCCGGCGATCCGTCCAAGGCCGCCGACGGTGCCAAGGGCGAGATGGTCTTCGCCTCTCCCTCGTTCCTTGGTGGCAAGAACTGGATGCCGATGGCCTACAGCCAGAACACCGGCCTGTTCTACGTGCCCTCCAACGAATGGGGCATGGATATCTGGAACGAGCCCGTCACCTACAAGAAGGGCGCGGCCTATCTCGGCTCCGGCTTCACCATCAAGCCGAACTACGAGGATCACATCGGCAGCCTGAAGGCGATCGATCCCGTCACCGGCGAATGGAAGTGGGAATACAAGAACGAGGCCCCGCTCTGGGGCGGCGTGATGACCACCGCAGGCGGCCTCGTCTTCTTCGGCACGCCCGAGGGCGAGTTCATGGCGCTCGATGACAGCACGGGCGAGGTGCTGTGGTCCTTCCAGACGGGTTCGGGCATCGTCGGCCAGCCGGTGACATGGGAAGCCGATGGCGAGCAGTATGTCTCGGTCGTGTCGGGCTGGGGCGGCGCGGTCCCGCTCTGGGGCGGCGAGGTCGCCAAGAAGGTCAACTACCTGAACCAGGGCGGCATGGTCTGGACGTTCAAGCTTCCCAAGCAGCTTGCAATGGCGAACTGACCCCCTCCGGTCAGTAAGCAGGCAAGGCGCGCCATCCGAAAGGGTGGCGCGTTTTGCGGAGCGCGTTCTGGGGCGGGGCGTGCCTACGGCTTCGGACGGAAGCGGGGGGGGGGGTCACACCCCGCACCCCCCGTGGGATGTTTTCAGACAGAAAACAGAGCAGATGGGCGGGGATGCGGGGCATGGGGAAAAGCCCGCCTCCCCGCCGCGCGGCGGGCGGGCGGCGCTAGCCCTTCTTCGCCTGCATCCCCCGCGCGGGATCGTAGCCGCGGACCGCGGCGGCGGCAAAGACGGCCAGCGCCAGCACGGTCCAGCCCAGCGCGGGCGCGTTGAACTGGGCGTAAAGCGCGAAGCGGATCAGTTCGACCGCATGGGTGAAGGGGTTGAGCGCGCAGAGATCGGCGAGAAGCGGGCTGCCCTCGCGCATCTTCCACAGCGGGTAGAGCGCGGAGGACAGGAAGAACATCGGGAAGATGACGAAATTCATCACGCCCGCGAAATTCTCCAGCTGCCGGATGACCGAGGACAGCATCAGCCCCAGCGCCCCCAGCATCAGCCCCGCCAGCATCAGCGCGGGCAGCACCGCGACATAGCCCGCAGGCGGCGCGCGCACCCCCCAGAGCGCGGCGATGGCAAGGAACACGGCGCATTGCAGCACCGACACCAGCGTGCCCGCCAGAAGCTTGGCAAACAGAAGCCACCAGCGCGGCAGCGGCGCGGTCAGAAGCAGGCGCATCGACCCCATCTCGCGGTCATAGACCAGCGAGAGCGAGGATTGCATCCCGTTGAACAGGCAGATCATCCCCAGAAGCCCCGGGACGATGTAGGTCTCGTAGGTGATGTAGGTCTGGTAGGGCGGGATGATCGACAGTCCCAGCGCCGCGCGGAACCCGGCGGCGAAGATGAACAGCCAGACCAGCGGGCGCACCAGCGCCGCCACCAGCCGCCCGCGCTGGCCGAGGAAGCGCAGCGCCTCGCGGTGCAGGATGGCGGAAAGCGCGGTCCACCAGATCATGCCGCGCCCCCCGCCGTCAGGCGCAGGAACATCTCGCGCAGGGGTTCGCTGCCGCGCAGGTCGCCCGCACGGCCCTGCGCCAGCATCTGCCCGCGATGCAGGATCGCTAGATCGTCGGCGTCGCGCACCTCATCGGTCAGGTGCGTGGCCCAGAGCACGGCCATGCCTTCGGCGGCCAGCGCATGGACATGGTCGGTGATCGCGGCGCGCGCGGCCGCGTCCAGCCCGACGGTCGGTTCATCGAGCAACAGCACGGCGGGCCGGTGGATCAGCGCGCGCGCCAGTTCCATCCGCCGCCGGTGGCCCCCGTTCAGCGCGCGGACCTTCTCGCCCGCGCGTTCGGCCATGCCCAGACGCTCCAGCGCCTCGGTCGCGCGCGCCTCGGCCACGCGGCCCGACAGGCCGTGCAGCGCCGCGAAATAGAGAAGGTTGCGCCGCACCGTCAGATCGAGGTCGAGCGTCGGCTGCTGGAACACCACCCCCATCCGCGCCAGCGCCGCGCGGGGGGTGCGGCCAAGGTCGTGGCCCGCCACGGTGATGCGCCCCGCGGGCGCGGTGAACAGGCGCGTGAGCAGCGCGAAGAGCGTGGATTTCCCCGCCCCGTTCGGCCCCAGAAGCGCGCAGAAACGCCCTGCGGGCACATCGAGCGACACGCCGTCAAGCGCGCGCCTGTCCCCGTAGCTGTAGCCGATGCCGGCGATGGACAGGCCCGCGGTCACTCGATGGTGATCTCAAGCCGCTGGCTGTCGCCGGTCGAGCCCGGAACATGCAGCGCGTATGTGCCCGGCTTGATGGCGATGAAGCCCACCTCCATCGTGCCCGCCTCGTCGAATTCGACGGAGTCGAGGCCGAGGGGGCGGATCTCCAGCCCCTCCACCACGATCTCGTCGATCCAGATGGCGCGGAAGAATTCGGGGCCGACGAGGGCGAGTTCCTGACTGCCGTCGCCTTCGATCTCGAACTCGTAATAGGTGCCGGATTTCAGCACCCACGGCGCCGCCGTCAGCGGCGCGCCCGCCGACAGGGTGATGGGGGGCAGCTCCTGCTTGTTGCCCGCCGACAGCAGGCCGGCAAGGCCCAGCGCGGGGGCCGCGTCGTCGTCATCCTGCGCGAAGGCGGCGGAGGGAAGGGCTGCGGCCAGCAGCGCGGCCAGGGTGATGGCTTTCACGGGATGCTCCGTTCGCTAGGGACGTGCCGCCGCGCCCCACGGGAAGCGGCCGACCTTGATGGATTTGACGGCTTCCTCGGACGCGACGTCGATCACGGTCACGTCGCCCGACACGCCGTTCGTCGTGAAGAGCAGCGACTGGTCGGGCGAGAATTCCATGTGCCAGACGCGGCGCCCGACGAGGATGTATTTCTGCACCTCGAAGGTCGCGGCATCGACCACGGCGACATGGTTCGACGGGCCGAGCGCGACGAAGACCTTTCCCCCGTCGGGCGAGAAGCGGAAGCCCACGGGCTGGACCAGATCCTGATTGACCCCGTCGATGGCGAAGCGGACCTTTCCGATCTCGGTCTGGTCGGCTGTGGAAAAGACGGTGATCGTCCCGCCGATTTCGGAACTGACCCAGAGGCGCGATCCGTCGGCGGTGAATTCGGCATGGCGCGGGCGGCTGTCCACCAGCGTGTTGGCGAACAGCGTCTGGGTCGCGGTGTCGATCCAGTGCGCCATGTTCGTGGTCTCGGAGGTGGTGATGGCGATCTTGCCGTCGGGGCTGACGGCCATGCCTTCGGGTTCGATGCCCACGTTGATCTGCGCCACGACCTGCCGCGTCTGGGTGTCGACCACGGTGGTCACGGCATCATCCTCGTTCGCGATGTAGAGGTGGCGGTCGTCGGGATGCAGCACGAACTGTTCGGGATCCTCGCCCGAGGGCAGGTCGTGCAGGATCTCGCCCGTGTCGGGATCCATCACCTGCACCGTGTCGCTGTCCGAGGCGCAGATGTAGAGCCGGCTGAAATCCTTGGAAAAGGTCACCCCGCGCGGGCGTTCGCCGGTGGGATAGGTCTTGACCACCTCGAGCGTCTCGACGTCGATCACGCTGACCGTGTCGTCCTTTTCGTTGGTCACCCAGATTTCGCCCGCCTGCAGCGCGGTGGCGGGCAGGGCGGCGGTCAGCATCAGGGCCGCAAGGGTCGGTCGCATCGTCATTCCTTTGCAAAGGCCCTGCAGGCGCTTTCGGGCGCGTCGAGGCCGAGGCTGTCCATTTCGTTGCGCTGGTGCAGGAACCCCTCGACCGGGGCAAGCGTCACCAGCGCGCGGTCGTTCACCACCGCGACGGGCTGGCGCAACTGCCCGTTCCAGTCGCGGAAGCTGAGCCCCCGCCCCTTGAACCCGTCGAGCTGGAAATCGGCCGACAGCATGAAGTCGCGCAGGATGGCCGGATCGGCGCTGTTCTTGCGGGTCACCGCCTCGCCCACCGCGCGGATGGCGGTCCAGGCGGCATAGTCGCGCCCGCGCATCGCGCGGCCCGACCGCTCCTCGAACCGGTTCTGCAGTTGCACCGCACCCCAGGCTTCGATCACGCCGGCCCAGGCTTCGGGATGCAGGCCATGCGTGCCGGCAACGGGGCGGGGCAGCCATGTGTTGTGCAGCACATAGCGGCCGAAATCGTCGGTCGGATCGGCCACCAGAAGCACGTCGTGATCGGGGAAATCCTGCGTGAAGCGCGGCACCTCGCCCATGGTCGATTCGCGCAGGTCGGTGTCGAAGGTCCATGCCTTTTCCGCCGCGATCGACAGGCCGAACTTGGCGGCAGAGGCCCGGAGCGCCTCGGCATAGGCCTGATCGGCGGGCTTCGGCCCCGTGACCATGACAAGGTCGGTCCATTGCTTGGCCAGCAGGACCTGCATCAGCGCATCGGTGCGCGCGGCGTCTTCGGGATAGGTGTGCAGCACATTCGCGCGGCAATCGGCCGAGCGCAGCGCCGCCGCGCCGGACGCCACGTTGAACAGGATCGCCCCCTCGGCCTCGGGCAGGTCGGCGACGGACAGGATCTGCTCTGGCGTGCCGTCCACCAGCACAAGCCGTGACGCCGCAAGCGCCTGCCTTGCGGCGGGCAGGATATCCTCGCCCGGCGGGACGGACTGCAGCACGAGGCTGTAGGAATGGCCAAGGAAGGCCCCCGTCGTCAGATTGTCCTGCAGCGCAAGCTCGGCCCCCGCGATGCCAAGGTCTTCGGGCACGGGATCGAGGTTCGACAGAACCGGCGGCAGGTCCACCTCGGCCCGCAGATAGGCGATCGGGACGGGCAACTCTGCCTGCGCGGCACCTGCGCCCGATGCCACCAGCACCGCCGTGATCAGCAGCTTCCGCATCCGGTCTCCTCCCCCTTGCGGGACTGTTTTCCAATGCGGCGGAACTGGAAATACGACCATGGTCGCGGGTCGCAGGGCAGCGATTGCCACCATGGTCGAATGGCGGGCCACGGGCGGCGGGGGCTATCCCCAGTCATCTGTTTCGGGGAGGAGAGACCGCAGATGACCGATACACGCGCACGCTTGATGACGGCGGCGGGCCTCGCCCTCGTGGCGGGCCTTGCCATGGGCGGAATTGCCTTCGCGCATGGCGACGTGGCCCCGCAACCGGTGAACACCGATGCCCTGCCCGAGGTGGGCGAGGACTGGCTGATCGAGAACCCCTACCGCGCCGAAGCCGCGGGCGAGGAGGTCTGGGCCAAGGCGGTCGAGATCGGCGACAGCGCCTACAACCAGAACTGCGCGCGCTGCCACGGGCTTGGCGTCGTGTCGGGCGGGCTGGCACCCGACCTGCGCTTCCTCGAGGCGGCGGAATATGGCGACGAATGGTTCGCCGAGCGCTTCCAGTTCGGCTACACGCAGGACGGCACCACCAAGATGCCCGCCTTCGGCGAGGTTCTGGGCCAGAAAGCCGCATGGGCCATCCGCACCTATATCGAGACGCGGCCCGAGGACGGGGCGCTGGATACCCACACCGCGCGGCTGACGGCGATCCGCGACGAACTGGCCGCGGGCACGGGTGACGCGGCCGCGCTGAAGACCGAACTCGAAGGCATCTCGGCCGAGGTGAAGACCGCCTCGGGGGCGCCGGTGTCGGACAGCGCCGTGCGCCGCGCGATCCTTGTCCTCGACGGCACGCCCGAAGGCAACAAGCACGCCGCCGACGCCCTGACCATCGGGCTGTCGGCCACGCACTGACCATGCAGCGCAGGTCGGCCTTGCTGGCTGGACTGGCGGCGGGGGCCATCGCCCTCGCCGCCCTTCCCGCATTCGCCCGCTGCGAGCATGTGGCACCGGGCGCAAAACCGCAGAACACCGCGCGCGAATATGTCGGCCAGACGATGGACGAGATCATCGCCCGCGGCACGCTGAACATCGCGGTCTACGAGGATTTCCCCCCCTACAGCTGGCAGGACGGCGACACCCCGCGCGGCGTGGACATCGCGGTGGGCCGCATCCTTGCCGAAAGCCTTGGCGTGAAGCCCGTCTTCCGCTTCGTGCAGGCGGGCGAGAACCTGCAGACCGACCTGATGTCCTATGTCTGGCGCGGCACCGTGCAGAAAGAGCCGGTGTCGAACGTCATGCTGCGCGTGCCCTATGACAGCGACTTCACCTGTCTGGTGGAGCAGGTCGTCTTCACCGGCCAGTATGCCGCCGAGGAGATCGCCATCGCCTACCGCCGCGACGCCTATCCCGATGCGGTGGCGGGCGACGATCCGCGCCACGACGGCGCGCCAGTGCCCGCCTATTTCCGCTTCGACACGGTGGCGGTCGAGAATGACTCGATCGCCGATTTCTACCTGACCGCCTTCCCCGGCGGCCAGATCGGCGAGAGCATCCGCCGCTTCCGCAGCATGGCGCTGGCGATGGAGGGGCTGGCGGCGGGCGAGACGATGGCCGCCATGGGCCCGCGCGCGCAGCTGGAACACGGGGCGGGTGACGGGGTCGCGGTGCACCAGCCGCCATTGCCGGGCTTTTCACGGGCGCGGTGGACGGTGGGGATCTCGGTCCATCACAGCCACCGCGATCTGGCCTATGCGTTGGACGATGCCATCGTCGCGGCGCTGGCCGACGGGCGGATCGCGGCGGCCTATGCGGATTACGGGCTGACCTTCACCCCGCCCGACCGTTAGGGCGGCGACCGACTAGAGCTGCGACAGGCCGCCCGCCGCGTCACCCAGCCAGACGCGGCGGACGCCCTCGGATGTGCCGATGGCGCGGGCCTGATCGGGATCTGCAAGCGCAAGGGCGGTGGACAGGGCGTCGGCCACGGCGGCGCTGTCGGCTTCGACGGCAACCGTTCTCCAGCGCGGCGCGCCGCCCGAAGGGTGCAGGATATGCGACCGCCCGCCCACCAGCAGGGCCGCCGGAACGCTGACCGCCAGCGCCGTGCCGCGCAGGGTGACATCGCCCAGATCGGCCAGCCCGATGCGGAACGGTCCGCCCAGCGCGGCCGTCTCGCCCATGTCCACCACCGCCTGACCGAAGCCCCGCGCGGCCAGCCAGTCGCGGACCAGATCGGCGGCGAAGCCCTGCGCCATGCCGTTCAGCGTCAGCGCCTGCCCCGCATCCAGCCGCAGCGCATCGGGGGAAAGGCGCACCCGCCCCCAGCCGACTGCCGCCGCCGCCGCCGCGACATCGCCCCCGTCCGCCAGCGCGCGCCACAGCGGCTGGACGGTCGGATCGAACAGCCCCTGCGTCACGCGGTGCATGTCGGCGCAAAGCGACAGCGCCCGCGCCATCCAGCCCGACAGCGCGCCGCCCCCGTCCGCGTTCAGACGCGCCAGCTCCGACGCGGCGTGAAGCGAGAAGGTACCCTCGATCCGCCGCAGGAGGGGGGGCAGATCGCGGATCGCCGCATCGGCCCCCCGCCCCGTCAGGCGCAGCGACACATCGGCCCCGAGCGCCACGCCGCGCCATTCGGCGGCTTGGGCCGGGCGCGCGAAGCCCGCGACCGCCCCCGCCGCCGCCGCCGCCAGATGCAGGAACCTGCGCCGCCCGATCATGCGCCCGCCTCGGCCGCCTTGGGCGCGGGCGTACGGGGGGCCAGCGTCCTGCCCCGCGCGGCAAGGACCAGCGGCACGCAGGCCCGCGCGTCGTTGTGGATCGTCACGCAGTCGAGGCACTGGAAACATTCGGAATAGCCGATGCGGCCATCCGCCCTGATCGCGCCGTAGCGGCAGCGCACCTTGCACAGCTGGCAGGGAGATCCGCATTCCGTCCGCCGCGCGATCCAGTCGCGCCCGCGCAGCATGCCCCCGATCGCCATCAGCGCGCCCAGCGGGCAGACCCAGCGGCAGAAGCCCTTGAAGGTGACGGTGCCCAGCACCAGCCAGAAGCCCGCATAGGCGACAAAGACCGCGTCGCGCAGGAAGAAGGTGGTGATCGCGGTCTTGAAGGGTTCGACCTCGGCCACCGTGTCGATGCGGTCGGGGGCGACGAGGACCGTGGCGACCAGACCGGCGAGGAGGACGTATTTCACCGCCTTCAGCCGCGCGTCCCACCTTGCCGACGGCTCCCATTCCGGCAGGCGGAAAAGGCGGCCCAGACGGTGGGCGAATTCCTGCAGCGCGCCGAAGGGGCAGAGCCAGCCGCAGAAAAGCCCCCTGCCCCAGAGCACGAAACCCGCGACGGTGACCGCCCAGAGCAGCAGCGAGAAGGGATCGTAGAGGAGATAGGCGAAGGACCCGCCCTCCAGCGCCGTCCGCAGCACGGCGAGGGGGGTGACGATGGAAAGTTGCCCCTGCCCCCAGAAGCCCACGAACCCCGTCATCGCGGCCAGCACCGACAGCCGGATCGCGCCGAAGCGCGGATGGGAAGCCAGACGGTCCATCCCCGGGCCGAGCGCGAGCAGCAGCACCGGCAGCGCCAGCGCCAAGGCGATCAGGTCCCACATCCGGCCGCGCAGCGCCTCGGCCCATGCGGGCAGGGGATCAGTCACCTCGGCGCGGGCGAAGAAGCGTTCGGGCGTGGCATGGGTCAGGGTAAAGGTGGCGGTGCCCGTCTCGGGCTGGAACATGCCGTGCTCGCGCAGCGCCCTGATCTGAAGCGTCCAGTCGCGGGCGGGATCGAAGCCCAGCCGCCGGTCCACGCGCAGGATCATCGCCACCCCTTCGGGCACCCCTGCCTCGGTCGCAAAGATCATGTCGGCGTCGCGCAGCTCCATCGGCAGGCCGTCCTGTTCGGCCCCCAGCAGGTCGGGCGCGGTGTTGCGGACGAAATCCGCCGACACAAGGCCGTGGCGGCCCGCATCGATCACCAGCAGGGGTTCGGCATCGGGCGTCAGGCGCAGGAAACGGGCAAGCTCCGCCTCGGCCTCGTCGTCCAGCACGGCGCGGGCGATAGCGGGCGGGCCGATATCCACCAGCCAGAGGTCGAGGAACAGGCCATCGGGATCGGCCGCGGCCTCGGCATCGTCATCGGCCCAGACGGTGCCGGCAAAGGCCGCATCCACCTGCGCGTTGGTGACGCGCAGGTTGCGCGCGATGCCCTGTTCAACCAGCGCCGCCCAGTCGAGCGGCTCGTCATGCGC
>JBEEOG010000008.1:0-3908 GCA_041191745.1 Pseudomonadota bacterium
CGAGGCGCATCTGCACGGTTTCGCCACCGAAGCCATCGGCAATGACGGGCAGGGGCGGCGGATGTATCTGCACACAAGCCCCGAATTCGCGATGAAGAAGCTTCTGGCGGCGGGCGAGCGGCGGATCGCGGCCTTTGCCCATGTCTGGCGCAACCGCGAACGGGGGCCGATGCACAGCCCCGAATTCACCATGCTGGAATGGTACCGCGTGGAGGAGGATTACACGGTGCTGATGCAGGACGTGGCCGATTTCGCGGCCCTTGCCGCGCGGGCGGCGGGGGCGGATGTGCTGCGCTTCCGCGACCGGACCTGCGATCCCTTCGCGCCCTTCGCGCGGGTGTCGGTGGCCGAGGCCTTTGCCGAACATGCAGGCATCGACCTGCTGGCCACGATCCGCGCCGACGGGACGACCGACCGCGACGCGCTGGCCGCGCAGGTCGCGGCGGCGGGGCTGCGGGTGGCGGGGGATGACACGTGGTCGGACCTTCTTTCGCGCGTGCTGGTGGCGCGGGTGGAGCCGCATCTGGGCCACGGGCGGCTCACCGTCCTCGACCGCTATCCCGTGGCCGAGGCGGCCCTTGCGCGGCCTGCGGCGGATGATCCGCGCGTGGCCGAACGCTTCGAGGTCTATGCCTGCGGGGTGGAACTGGCCAACGGCTTCGGCGAATTGACGAACCCCGAAGAACAGCGCCGCCGTTTCGGGCTGGAAATGGACGAGAAAGAGCGCGTCTATGGCGAACGCTACCCGCTCGACGAGGAGTTCCTCGCCGCCCTTGCCCTGATGCCGCCTGCGAGCGGGATCGCCATGGGCTTTGACCGTCTGGTCATGCTGGCCACCGGCGCGCCGCGCATCGACGACGTGATCTGGACGCCGGTGGCAGAGTAGCGGACGGCCCCCGCGCCGCCGGAACCCGCGCCTTGGCCCTGCCGTTTTCCCTGCCGCCGGACAGGCGAAGCCGCAAGGGGGGCCATGACCGGCAGGATGCCCCCCCGTTCCGCCCCCCCCCGTTCCGCCTGCCAGCCGCGGCCCCTTGGGCACGGGCGGGCGCGGCCGCGCGCACAACCCGCGCGGGTATCCTTTCTTGACACGGGCGGAAACTGGGTGGTTGATGATCCTGCGGTGCAAGTCCTTGATGCGCTACATATTCTCAATCTGGAATTCGGGGTTGCCCAATGGTCAAGCGTTTCATCATCGCCGTCCTCCTTCTGGCACTGGTGGGGGGCGGGCTGGTGGGGTTCAACATCTTCCGCGATAGCATGATCGCGCAGGTCTTCGCCAACATGCCCGTCCAGCCCGCGACCGTCTCGACCATCGAGGCCAAGCCCGTCACATGGACCCCCGCGATCGAGGCGATCGGCACGGCCAATGCAAGACAGGGCGTTGACTTGACGGTGGAAACGGCGGGCGTCGTCAAGGAAATCCTGTTCCAGCCCAACCAGCAGGTCGCGGCGGGCACGCTGCTTTTGCGGCTTGACGATGTGGTGCAGCAGGCCGACCTGCAGGCCGCGCGCACCACGGCAGAGCTGGAGGCGGCCAACCTGTCGCGCGCGCGCGAGTTGCGGGGGCGTGGCATTCAGGCGGAATCCGGGCTCGAACAGCGCGAGGCCGCCGCCAAGGCCGCCGAGGCGCAGCTTGCCCGCGCCGAAGCCGTGCTGGCGCAGCGCCGCCTCGTCGCGCCCTTCGGCGGCACCATCGGCCTGCCGCGCGTGGACCTTGGCCAGTATGTCGCGCCCGGCACCATCGTGACCACGCTGCAGGACCTGTCGGAACTGCAGGTGGATTTCAGCCTGCCGGAACAGGATCTTTTCCGCCTTGCCGTGGGCCAGAAGATCGAGGTCAGGATCGAAGGCTCGGACGCGGTCTTTGCGGGCGAGGTGACGGGGATCGACCCGCGCGTCGATCCGGCCACGCGGCTGGTGGCGATCCGTGGCACCGTGCCCGATGCGGGCGGGCGCATCACGCCCGGCCAGTTCGTGCGTATCCGCGTCCTGCTGCCCGCCGAAGAGGGCGTCATCGCCCTGCCGCAGACGGCGGTGACGACCAGCCTCTACGGCGATTACGTCTATGTCGTGCAACCCGTCGAGGGGGCCGCGCCGCAAGGGGACGGCCAGCCGCAACTGGAAGTGCGGCAGGTCTTCGTCCAGCCCGGCCGCCGTTCGGGCGGTCTGGTGGAGGTGACGGGGCTGCAGGCGGGGGCCATCGTCGTCACGGCCGGCCAGAACCGGCTGTCGAACGGCCAGCCCGCCATCGTGAACAACGACATGAACCCCGTGGCCGCCGTCACGGGCGCGGCGGTGGGGGGCGAGGAATGAGCCCCTCGACCATCTTCATCCAGCGCCCTGTCCTGTCCACGGTTCTGGGCTTCCTGATCCTGCTTCTGGGGTTGCAGGGACTGGCCAACCTGCAGATCCGCGAATACCCCGAGGTGGAGGAGACGGTGATCACCGTCTCGACCGTCTATCCCGGGGCCGCGCCCGACCTGATGCAGGGCTTCATCACCGCGCCCATCGCGCAGGCGGTGGCGACGACCGAGAACGTGGATTACATCACCTCGACCTCGGGGCAGTCCTCGTCCACCGTCACGGTGAACATGCGGCTCGGCGCCGATCCCGATGTCGCGCTGACCGAGGTGATGTCCAAGGTCCAGCAGGTCCGCTCGCGCCTGCCGGACGAGGCGCAGGACCCCACCATCGTCAAGGGCACGGGGATGACCTTCGCCACGATGTATCTGGCGCTGCAGAACCCCAACATGACCGCGGAACAGGTCACGGAATACATCGAACGGGTGATCCGCCCCCGCATGTCCACCATCGAGGGCGTGGCCGAGATACAGGTTCTGGGCGGGGCGAATTACGCCATGCGCGTCTGGATCGATCCGGTCCGGCTGGCCGGTCGCGGCGTCACGGCAGCCGAGGTGCTGGCCGCCATCAACGCGTCGAACTTCCTTGCCGCACCGGGCCGCACGCGCGAGGAATTCGTGTCCTATGCCATCACGATGGAAACCACCCTCCGCACGCCCGAGGCCTTTGCCGCGCTGCCGGTGAAATCGGACGGGCCCGACATCGTGCGCCTGTCCGATGTGGCGCGGGTGGAACTGGCGGCGGAATCGACCGACACGATCGTGAATTTCAACGGCGAGCCCGGCACCTTCATCGGGGTCTTTCCGACGCCGGGGGCCAATCCGCTGGATATGTCGGCGGCCGTGCTGGCCGAATTGCCCGCGATCCAGGACAGCCTGCCCGACGGGATGGTGCTGTCGCTGATGTATGACGCGACCGAACAGATCGGCGCGTCGATCGAGGAGGTGTTCAAGACCATCGCCGAGGCGGTGGCCATCGTCGTCGTCATCATCCTTCTCTTCCTCGGCTCGTTCCGGTCGGTGCTGATGCCCGTGGTGACGATCCCGCTGTCGCTTCTGGGCGTGTGTTTCGTGCTGTTCCTGTTCGGCTATTCGATCAACCTGCTGTCGCTTCTGGCGATGGTGCTGGCCATCGGGCTGGTCGTCGATGACGCCATCGTGGTGGTCGAGAACATCCACCGCCATATCGAGGAAGGCTTCCGCCCCGTGCAGGCGGCCTTCATCGGGATGAGGGAGATCTTCGGCGCGGTCGTGGCCATGACGGTCACGCTGGCGGCCGTCTTTGCGCCGTTGGCCTTCACCGGCGGGCTGACGGGGGCGCTTTTCCGCGAATTCGCGGTGACGCTGGCGGGGGCGGTGATCATCTCGGGCCTCGTCGCGGTGACGATCACGCCGATGATGTCGGCGCGGCTTCTGACCAAGGGGGGCCATTCCCGCTTCCAGCAGGTGGTGGATCGCGGTTTCGACCGGCTGGCGGGCTGGTACGAGCGGCGGGTGTCCTCCTCGCTCGACTACCGGCCCGTGACGCTGTTGATGGTGGCGGTGCTG
>JBEEOG010000009.1:0-2827 GCA_041191745.1 Pseudomonadota bacterium
CGCCGGCAAACCCCGACCGCATGATCACCGTCAGGGTGGCCGCCGATGTCGCGTGACCGCCTGCTTGCAGGGGGCGTCTTCGCCCTTGGCCTTGCCGTTCTGGGGGGCTTTGCCCTGATCCAGTCGCCCGCCGTGGCGCAGGACGCGACCGATGGTCCCGGCCCCAATCTGGTGATCGAGGTGGCCGGCGCCACCTCGGGCACCATTGTCATCGACATGGCGCAGGACGTGGCCCCGAACCATGTGGCCCAGATCACCGCGCTTGCCGCCGAAGGCGCCTATGACGGGGTCGTCTTCCACCGCGTGATCGAAGGCTTCATGGCCCAGACGGGCGATGTGGAATTCGGCCGTCAGGGCGGGGATCTCGCGCAGGCGGGCATGGGCGGATCGGCCAAGCCCGACCTCGGGGCGGAATTCTCCGCGCTGCCCTTCGATCGCGGCACCGTCGGCATGGCCCGCTCGATGGACCCCAACAGCGCCAACAGCCAGTTCTTCATCATGTTCGCCCCCGCGCCGCATCTGGACGGGCAATACACCGTCGTGGGCCGCGTGATTTCGGGGATGGAGGTGGTGGACGCCATCAAGAAGGGCGACCCCGCCGCCAACGGCGCGGTCAGCGCGCCCGACTACATGGCCAAGGTCACCGTCGCGCAATGATCCGCACCCGCGGGGGCATTTTCTGTCGGAAAACATCCTCGGGGGGTGAAACGGCCGCAAGGGCTTGAGGGGGGGGGGCGGAAAGCCCCCCTTTTTCCATCCCCGCGGCACTCCATCCGCCAAGGCGGCCGCGGCGGGGCAGGGCGCGAAAGCCGGGCCTTTCCCGACCGGAAGGATTTTCTGCGAAAATCCTTCGCCCGCCCGCGCCCCCATGCGTCGCGCCCCGATCCACGGGGCGCGCGCGAAAATCCTTCGGATGAAGGATTTTCCCCTATCCGATCACCACCAGCGCATGCCGCTTCCGGCCCGCCGTCAGCTTCAGCGGTTCGGCCAGATCGCCCGCGCCGTAGCGCAGGCCCGCATCGGTGACGATCTCGTCATTCACCCGGGCCCCGCCTTCCGCGATCAGCCGCTTGGCATCCTTGCCCGATGCCGCAAGGCCTGCGCGCACGAAAAGCTGCACGATGCCCACGCCGTCCGAGACTTCCTCCACCGACAGCGCGACCGTGGGCAGATCGTCCCCGATGCCCCCCTTCTCGAACACCTCGCGCGCCGTGGCCTCGGCCGCCGCCGCGGCCTCGGCCCCGTGCAGCAGCGTCGTCACCGCATTGGCCAGCACGATCTTGGCCGCGTTGATCTCGGACCCCGCAAGCCGGCCCAGACGGTCGCATTCCTCCACCGGCAATTCGGTGTAGAGCTTCAGGAACCGCCCCACATCCGCATCCGTCGTGTTGCGCCAGAACTGCCAGAACTCGTAGGGGCTCAGCATGCCCGCGTCGAGCCACACCGCGCCCGAGGCCGACTTGCCCATCTTCTTGCCGTCGCTCGTCGTCAGTAGCGGCGAGGTCAGGCCGAAGATCTCCTGATCCAGCACACGCCGCGTCAGGTCGATCCCGTTGATGATGTTGCCCCACTGGTCCGACCCGCCCATCTGCAACAGGCAGCCGTAGCGGCGGTTCAGTTCGAGGAAGTCATAGGCCTGCAGGATCATGTAGTTGAATTCGAGGAAGGACAGCGACTGCTCGCGGTCCAGCCGCGACTTCACGCTCTCGAAGGACAGCATCCGGTTGACCGAGAAATGCCGCCCGATGTCGCGCAGGAAATCGAGGTAGTTCAGCCCGTCCAGCCATTCGGCGTTGTTGAGCATGATCGCATCCGTCGCGCCCGCCCCGTAGGACAGGTAGCGCGCGAAGACCTGTCTCATGCCCGCGATGTTGGCGTCGATCTGCGCGGGGCTCAGGAGCGGGCGCTCCTCCGACCGGAAGGACGGATCGCCCACCTTGGTCGTGCCGCCCCCCATCAAGGTGATCGGCTTGTGGCCCGTCTTCTGCAGCCAGCGCAGCATCATGATGTTCAGAAGATGCCCGACATGCAGGCTCGCCGCGGTGGCGTCATAGCCGATATAGGCGGGCACGACCCCCTTGATCAAAGCCTCGTCCAGCGCCTGGTAATCGGTGCAGTCGGCCAGATAGCCGCGCTCCATCATCACGCGCAGGAAATCGGATTTCGGATGGTAGGCCATGGGGCACCCGTGCATAATTCGGCGCGTGGGGTATAGCGGGCGCGGGGGGCAAGGGGAAGATGCTGAAAGGCGGGCCGGTCTGGGCGCTGGGCACGATGTCGGGCACCTCGCTCGACGGGGTCGATGCGGCCATGATCCTGACCGATGGGGAACGCATCCTCGATTTCGGCCCCTCGGCCTTCCGCCCCTACAGCCCCGACGAACAGGCCACGATCCGCGCGGCCCTCGGGCAGTGGCCGGGCGATCCCGCCGTCGCCCGCGCGGCCGAGGTGGTAGAGGGCGCGCATGCCGAACTCCTCTCGCGCTTCTCGGGGGCCGAGGTGGTGGGCTTTCACGGCCAGACGCTGGCGCATGATCCGCGCGGGCGCGGCACCCATCAGGCGGGCAACGGGGCGCTTCTGGCGCGGGTGCTGGGCCTGCCGGTCGTCTGGGATTTCCGCAGCGCCGATGTGGCGATGGGCGGGCAGGGCGCGCCCTTGGCCCCCTTCTTCCACGTCGCCTGCGCCCGCCGGATCGGGGCCGACCGGCCCTTGGCCTTCCTGAACCTCGGCGGGGTGGGCAACCTGACATGGGTCGATCCGCGCCAGCCCGCGCCAGAATCCCCCGGTGCGCTGCTGGCCTTCGACACCGGCCCCGCCAACGCCCCCG
>JBEEOG010000010.1:0-4633 GCA_041191745.1 Pseudomonadota bacterium
CTGGATCGAATCGATCACCGCAAGGTCGGGCCGTTCGGCATCGAGCGTGGTCAGGATGTCGCGCAGCCCCGTTTCCGCCCCCAGCGCCACGGGCGCATCCGACAGGCCCAGCCGCTGCGCGCGCATCCGCACCTGCGCCGATGCCTCCTCGCCCGAGATATAGAGGCATTTCAGCCCCGCCCGCGCGAAACTGGCCGTGGCCTGCAACAGAAGCGTCGATTTCCCGATCCCCGGATCACCGCCCACAAGGATGGCCGAGGCAGGGACGAGGCCGCCGCCCAGCACGCGGTCCAGCTCCTCCATCCCCGATGCGGCGCGCGGCGGGGGGGCTTCCTCGGTCGACAGGTCCGTCAGCGCGATGGTGCGGCCCTTGGCCCCCAGCGCCTTGGGGCCGGAGGACAGGGGCGCTTCCTCGACAATGGAATTCCATGCGCCGCAGGCGTCGCATTTGCCGGCCCATTTGCGGTGGACGGCACCGCAGGCGGTGCAGGTGAAGGCGGGGGCGGATTTGCTCATGCCTGCCACCCAAGCCCGAAACGCGGGGCGCTTCAACCCCGCCTTGGCCTACTTCTGCGGTTTGGGCAGGCTGACCACGTTGTGTTCGCCCCGCGCATCGTCGAAATCATAGCCGAGCGTGGGCAGGATTTCCCGCAGGTCGGCCTCCAGCCGTTTCAGCTGGACCTGCTGCTGGTGCTCTTCGGCTTGGATGTCGGTGGTCCAGCGGCGCAGCTCGTCGCAGGTGGCGCGGGCAAGGCGGATGCGGTCGGAAAACAGCGCCACCTCTTCCTGCCGCTGGCGCAGGAACATGCGCGCGCGTTCCACGCGGTCGTCGGAATAGAGCTTGGCAAGGTCGCGGCTCTGCAGGCTCATCCGTGCGGCGGTTTCCAGAAGCTCCGGCTCCAGATGGGACAGGTCGGGATGGCGGCGCAGATGGTCAATGCGTTCCTTCATCGCCTCGAACTCTCCGGCCAGCGTGAAGACGCCGCGCCGGTCGGCGGCATGGACGCTGCGATAGGCGCGCGCGATGTCATCCTCGGTCAGGGCAAAGCTGCGGTGCGACCGTTCCAGCCGCGTCATCCGCAGGTTGGCGGGCAGGAACAGCGTCAGCACCAGAAGCAGCGCGAAGCCCGCGACCAGAAGCCACTTGCTTTCCACGCCCACGGGCTGGCCGCCGAGGGTGACGAAAACTTCGGGCCAGGGCAGCAGCCCCGTCGCACCCGCGACGAGGTAAAGCCCAAGCCCCCCCGTCAGCACCGCGATCCCGATCAGGATCGTTTCCGAAACAAAGGACTGGACTGTCACGAGGACAGAGAGAAACCGCGAAACCATGGCCGCAAGACCCCACTCATCACCCGTCCAGAATTCAGGGCGCGACAGCCGATTCGGCAAACCTTTTCGCAGGCTTCCGCGCGAATTCCGCAAAATCGCACGAAGGACGGGGGAATTGTTTCGGGCCGCGCGACAATGGCAGGATCAGAGCAGGCGGACCGCCTCGACCCCCGCGACGATGGGCAGCAACAGAAGCAGCGTGCCCACGATCCAGTGGCCCCAGATCGGTTCGGGCCATTCGCCCAGCACATGCCGCACCCATGCCGAAACCAGCCAGAACCAGCCGAGGATCGCCACCATCCAGCGCAGCTGGTTCATCTCGATCAGCCCGAAGCGCACCGGCGCCGCGATCCACAGGCACAGAAGACCGCCCCAGATCGCGGCGGGCAGGGTGTTCTCTACCCGCGCGCGCCAGCCGGCAAGGAACGAGACGGTGATCGCCACCGGCACCGCGACCACCAGCGCCCGCATCGCCCCCGATTGCGCGAGGATCGTGGTGACGCCGGTGGCCAGCCCCTCCATCAGCGCACCGCCGCGATCGGGCCGGTCGCGCGACCGTGGATGAACTGCTGGACGTAAGGGTCTGGCGTGGCGTCCATTTCCGACACGGGGCCGGTCCACTGGATGACCCCGTCATGCAGCATCGCCACACGGTCGGCGATGGCGCGGACGGAACTCATGTCATGCGTGATCGTCATGGCGGTGGCGCCCATTTCCACCACGATCTCGCGGATCAGGTCGTTGATGACGCCCGACATGATCGGGTCTAGGCCGGTGGTCGGCTCGTCGAAGAAGATGATCTCGGGTTCGGCGGCGATGGCGCGGGCAAGGCCCACGCGTTTCTGCATCCCGCCCGACAGTTCGGCGGGGAAGAGGTCCGCCACCTCGGGCCTTAGCCCCACGCGGCGCAGCTTCTCGACGGCGATCTCGCGCGCCTCAAGCTTGGGGCGCTTGAGCGGGCCGCGCAGCAGGCGGAAGGCGACGTTTTCCCACACCTTCAGCGAATCGAACAGCGCGCCGCCCTGGAAGAGCATCCCGAAACGGGCAAGGAAGGCATCGCGTTCCGCGGTCGTCACATCCTGCCCGTCCAGCGTGATCGTGCCCCCGTCGTGGCGCACAAGGCCGAGGACGCATTTCAGAAGCACCGATTTCCCCGTGCCGGAGCCCCCAATGATCACCATGCTCTCGCCCGAGGGGATGGTCAGGTCCACCCCGCGCAACACGCGGTTCGGGCCGAAGGACTTGGTGACGCCGGACAGGGTGATCATGCGGAAAAGAACACCTCGGTCAGCAGGTAGTTGGCGGCAAGGATCAGGACCGAGGCCGACACGACCGCCTTCTTGGTCGCCGCCCCTACGCCCTGCGCGCCACGGCCCGAATTCATGCCGTGATAGCATCCCATCAGCGCCACGATGAAGCCGAATGCCGCGCCCTTCCACAGCCCCGACACGACATCCCACGTCTCGAGGAAATCGACCGTGTTCTGCAGATAGGTGGCGGAATTGAAGCCCAGACGGTTCACCCCCACGATCCAGCCGCCCGCGATGCCGATTGCATCGCCCACGGCCACCAGCACGGGCACCGTCAGCGTCGCCGCCAGCACGCGCGGAAGGGCAAGGTATTTCAGCGGGTTGGTCGATAGCGTCACCAGCGCGTCGATCTGTTCGGTGACCTTCATCGTCCCGATCTCGGCCGCGATGGATGACGCCACGCGCGCCGCCACCATCAGCCCGCCGAGGACGGGGCCAAGCTCGCGCACCATGCCGATGGCGACGATGGAGGGCACAACCGCCTCGGCATTGAAGCGCGCGCCGCCGGAATAGATCTGCAAGGCCAGCGCGCCGCCGGTGAAGATTGCGGTCAGCCCCACCACGGGCAGCGAGAACCAGCCGATCTGCATCACCGCCTGACCGAATTCGCGCCAGTAGAAGGGCGGGCGGAACAGATGCCCCACGATCTGCGCGGCATAGAGCGCGACGCGCCCCGTCGCGGCCAGAAGGCCCAGCGCCAGCCGTCCCAGCGCGGCAAGGGGGGCGGTCAGGATCACCCCTGCGCCCCCCCCTGCGCCCCCGCGCGTTCGACATGGCGGCGCGTGTAGCGGGGACCGAGCGAGGTCAGGATCTCGTAGCCGATCGTGCCCGCCGTGGCGGCGAGCTGGTCCACCGTCTGGTGCGGGCCCAGCAGGTCGAGGCTGCGCGGCACCTGCGGCAGATGGCCGATATCGACGGTGATCAGGTCCATCGAGACGCGGCCCACCACGGGGCAGGGCGTGTCGCCATCCCACAGCGTCGCGCGCCCCGACAGGCTGCGCAGGATGCCGTCGGCATAGCCGCCCGAGACGGTGGCGATGACGGTCGGGCGGTCCGCGACCCAGGCGTTTGAATAGCCCACGGGTTCGCCCATCGCGACTTCGCGCGTCTGGATGACGGGCAGGGAGAGCGTCACCACGGGGCGGGCCTGCGCGAAGGGCTGGCCGCCATAGAGGCCGACGCCGGGGCGGGTCAGGTCGAACTGGTAGCGCGACCCCAGCAGGATGCCCCCCGTCGCGGCCAGGCTGCGCGGCACGCCCGTGCCGTCGGTCATGGCGTGAAAGGCGGCAAGCTGGGAGTCGTTCATCGGATGGTCGGGCTCGTCCGCGCAGGCGAGGTGCGACATCAGAAGCTCGGGCCCCGCTTCCAGCACATAGGGGGCGACGGCCTCCCATTCGGCCTCTTCCATGCCCAGACGGTTCATGCCGGTGTCGAGCTGCACGCCGAAGGGATGGCCCGGCAGGGATTCGAGGTGGCGCATCACCTGATCGACCGAATTCAGCATCGGCGTCAGGTCGAGGTCATGGATCATCTCGGTATCGCCCGCCATGTGGCCCGACAGGATGCAGATCTGCGGCCCGGGGCCGAGCGACTGGCGCACGGCGGCGCCTTCCTCGGCCACGGCGACGAAGAAGCGCCGCGCGCCCCCCTGCGCCAGCGCCCGCACCACCCGATGCGCGCCAAGGCCATAGGCATCCGCCTTGACCACGGCGGCGGTCTGCACGCCGGAGGGGGAAAGCCTGTCCAGCGCGCGCCAGTTGGCGGCGATGGCGTCGAGGTCGATGGAAAGTGTCGCGGTACCCATGATGGGGGCGTTTGTGACAGCACGGGGCAGGGGGTCAAGGGGTTTTCGCCGACATTGCCGTCACGGCGGCGCGAGGGGGGCCATCGCCTGCCACGCGGCGCAGGCCGTTCCGGCCTGCACGCCCCCCGAGCAGGCGCCGCGCGTCCCGCGCGCCGCCCGCGCGTCAGGGGGCGCTCGCGCCCCCTCTGGC
>JBEEOG010000011.1:0-5899 GCA_041191745.1 Pseudomonadota bacterium
AACAGGATCGCCAGCCGGGAGAGGTGGCGCTGGTCGTGAACGAACTGACCGCCGAATCCCGCGCGGGGCTGGCGCAGGGGTGGGTGACGATGGTGGACGCGACCCCGCTTCCCGACCTGTGCCATTCTGTCCTGTCCGCCATGACGCGCAGTCAGCGCGACCGCACCGCAGGCGCAGCAGGTCAGGTCTTCCTGCCCATGCAACTTTACGTCACCGAGTCGCTCTGATCATTCCAGACCGTTTCTGACGATATGACGAAATTTCGTCACATCAGGCGCCTTCACCGACGAAATCCGAAGCGCTGACTGCCTTGGCGCAGTTTCGGTCCTTCTATGGAAAAAAAATTCCAATACTGCTGAGGGGGCACCACAGAAACGGAATCGATCCATGCTGCCCTTCGCCCTGAACCACATGACCGCACCAAAGCTGGGATGGGAGGCATTCCTCGACCTGACCGCGGAGGTGGGCGCGATCGGGGTGGAGTTCCGCAACGACCTCAAAGGCCCTCTCTTCGGCGGTGACGATCCGGCCAAGGTCGGCGCCGCCGTCAGGGCGCGGGGGCTGCGCTTCCTCGCGTTGGCCGAGGTCAAGATGTTCAACGACTGGTCCGACGCCAAGGCGGCCGAGGCCGAGGCGTTGATGCAGATTGCCGTCGCGGCGGGGGCCGAGGCGATCAGTCTGATCCCGCGCAATGATGGCGTGGCGACAGACCGCGCAGACAGCCGCCGCGTGACAGAAGCCGCGCTGCGGGAAATTCTGCCGATGCTCAAGGCGCATGGCCTGAAGGCGATGGTGGAACCCTTGGGCTTTGCCGTCTGCTCGCTGCGCTACAAGGATGTTCTGGCCGATGCGATCGACGCGGTGGGCGGCGCGGGCACCTATTTCATGGTGCATGACACCTTCCACCACGCGCTGGCAGGCTTCGGTCCGATCTTTCCGGACCTGACGGGGATCGTCCATGTCTCGGGCGTCAAGGACATGATCGCGCTCGATGACATGCGCGACCCGCACCGCGTGCTGGTCGATGGCGATGACATTCTGGGCAACGTCGCCCAGATCCGCGCCCTGCGCGCCGCCGGATACACCGGCCCGATCAGCTACGAGCCCTTCGCCCCTTCGGTCCACGACCTGACCGATCCCGCGGCGGCGCTGGCGGCTTCAATAGAATTCATCCGTTCGGGCGTTTCGGCCTGAGCAGAGGGAATACCGCCCGAGGAGAGGGCGGTCCGGCAGGGAGAACGGTGTGCCGGACACCGACAGTGGAGGAGAGAACCATGAAAAAGACCCTGATCGCCGCGGGCTTCGTCTCGCTGATGGGCACCACCGCGATGGCCGACGGGATCGGCGTGTCGATGGCGCTGTTCGACGACAACTTCCTGACCGTGCTGCGCAACGGCATCCAGTCTCAGGCGGACGCCGCGGGCCTGTCGGTGCAGATCGAGGACGCGCAGAACGATGTGGCCAAGCAGTTGGACCAGATCAACAACTTCATCGCCTCTGGCGTTGACGCGATCATCGTGAACCCGGTCGATACCTCGGCCACGCAGGCCATGACCGATGCCGCCGCCGCAGCGGGCGTGCCGCTGGTCTATGTCAACCGCCAGCCGATCAACGTGGACACGCTGCCCGACAACCAGGCCTTCGTCGCCTCGAACGAGGTCGAGTCCTCCTCGCAGGGCTTCGTCGAGCAGTGCAACCAGTGGGCCGCCGCCGGCAAGACCGAGGTGAGCGTCTATGTCATGCAGGGCGAGCTGTCGAACCAGGCCGCCGTGCAGCGCACGCAGAACTATTACGACGTGATGGAAGCGGGCAAATGCGCGGTCAAGGTCAACATCATCGACCAGCAGACCGCCAACTGGTCGCGTGACCAGGCCCAGACCCTGATGACCAACTGGCTGTCGACCGGAACCGCCTTTGACGGCGTGCTGGCCAACAATGACGAGATGGCGCTCGGCGCCATCCAGGCGATGAAGGCTGCAGGCATCGATATGGGCTCGGTCATCATTTCGGGCGTGGACGCGACACAGGACGCTCTGGCCTCGATGCAGGCGGGCGAACTGGACATCACGGTGTTCCAGAATGCGGCGGCACAGGGCGGCGGCGCGCTGGATGCGGCTGTGAAACTGGCTGCAGGCGAGGCGGTGGACCAGAAGGTCTACGTTCCCTTCGAACTGGTGACGCCGGCGAACATCGACAACTACCTCGCCAAGAACTGATCCCTCCGCGGGAACGTCGGGGCGGCGGTCGGTCTGCCGCCCCGCTTTATTCCTGTCTGACCTGTGGCAGGATTATCTGAAAACGCTGTGCAGGAGGAATGCGCCATGGCCGAAGCGACCCATGGGCTTGGTGGCCTGAAATACGACCCGGCGAAAAGGACGCGCGCGCCGGAGTGGAACGTGTTCGGCGCGCTTATCCTGATCGTCCTGATCTTTGAGATTTTGAACCGGCTGAACGGCGGGTCCTTCCTGTTCAACACGCGCGACAATGTGGACGCGATCTTTAACCAGCAGCGGCTGGATATCATGATCCTGCAAGTGGCGATCATCGGGATCATCGCCATCGGCGTGACGCAGGTCATCATCATCGGCGGGATCGACCTGTCCTCGGGCTCGCTCGTCGGGGCAACGGCGATGATCGTGATGAGTTTTGCACAGACCGCGATGGTGAATGGAAATCCCAACCCCAAGGCAATCTTCGGCGAATGGGCGATGGATCTGCCCGTGATCGTGCCCATCGCCGTGGGCCTTGCCTGCGGGTTGCTGGCTGGTCTGATCAATGGGCTTCTGGTGGCCTATACCCACATCCCGCCCTTCATTGCCACGCTGGGCATGATGGTATCGGCACGCGGTGTCGCGCGCTGGTGGTCGAACGGCCAGCCCGTCAGCTTTCCGACCGAAACCTATGGCAATCTGGCCAATGGCGACCTGCTCGGCACGCTGACCTTTGGCCTTTTTTCATGGGACGGGCAGAACCCCGCAGTGGTCTTCGTGCTGCTGGCGGTGCTGTTCCACCTGGTCATGACCCATACGCTTTACGGCAAGCGCAGCTTCGCCATCGGCTCGAACGAGGCGGCGGCGCGCATGTCGGGCATCAACGTCGACCGCCACAAGGTGCTGGTCTATGCCATCGCGGGCATGATGGCCGCCGTTGCCGCAATCCTGCTGACGTCGAAGAACCTGACCGCGCAGGCTGGCATGGGCGTGATGTACGAACTCGACGCCATCGCCATGGCGGTGATCGGGGGCGTGTCGCTGGCGGGCGGTCGCGGGTCGATCATCGGCACCGTGCTGGGGGCCGCGATCTTTTCGGTGATCATCTCGGGGTTCACCTCAATCCGGCTGGATGCCTATTACCAAGAGATGGTGAAGGGCGCGATCATCGTTGGCGCCGTGGTGCTTGACCAATGGCGGCAACGCCAGCGGACGCGCGGGTAAGGAGGGCCGACCATGTCCAAGATCATCCTCGAAACCCGCGGCCTGACCAAGCGCTACGGCGGTGTCCATGCGCTGGAAGACGCGAACTTCATCCTGCATGACGGCGAACATGTCGCCGTGGTGGGCGACAACGGCGCGGGCAAGTCGACCTTCGTGCGCCAGATCACGGCGGTGGAACAAAAGACAGGCGGCCAGATCTTCTTTGACGGGCAGGAGGTGAACTTCGACGGCCCGCTGGAAGCGCGCGAGGCCGGTATCGAGACGGTGTTCCAGACGCTTGCGCTGGCCGACGACCTTGACGTGCCCTCGAACCTCTTTCTGGGGCGCGAGCTGTTCAAGCTGAAACTCGGCCCCTTCTCGATCCTCGACCGCAAGGCCATGCGGGACCGGACGATGGAGGCGCTGAAGACTACGGCGGTGAAGATCCCCAACGTGGACAACCCGATCCGCAACATGTCGGGCGGGCAGCGGCAGTGCGTGGCCATCGCCCGCACGGCGGCCTTCGCCTCCAAATTGGTGATCATGGACGAGCCGACTGCCGCCTTGGGTGTGCAGGAGACGGCGCAGGTGGAAAACATCATCCGCGGGCTGAAGGATCGCGGCGTCCCGCTAATCCTAATCAGCCACAACTTGCGTCAGGTCTTCGATCTGGTGGACCGGATCGTCGTTTTCCGGCGCGGGCGGATCGTGGCGTCCCTGCGTAAGGATGAAACGGACGGAAACGATATCGTGTCCTACATCACGGGTGTGAAGGGCGGGGCTGACGCCTATGCTTGACCACAGCGAAACGGTCGCCGTGATCGCGGGTGGTACGCAGGGTCTGGGCCTTGCCATAGCCGGACGGCTGATCGATGCGGGCTGCACGCGGCTGGTCATCTCGGGCCGTCGCGTGACCGAAGGCGAAGCTGCAGCGGTCGCCTTGCGCGAACGGGGCGTGGATGCCCGGTTCATCCCCGCCGACATGGGCGTGATCGAAGATGCCATCGCCCTGATCGACCGTGCCGCAAACCGCTTCGGTCGGGTCACCGCGCTGGTCAACGCGGCGGCAACGACCGAGCGGGGATCGATCCTCGACTGTACGCCTGCGGACTTCGACAAGCACATGGCGGTCAATGCGCGCGGACCCTTCTTCGCGCTGCAACGCTTCGCCCAACTGGCCGTCGAAAAGGGCCACCCCGCCGCGGCGGTGAACATTCTGTCGATGGTGGTGCATTGCGGCCAGTCCTACCTTGCGCCTTATTCGGCATCCAAGGCAGCGTTGGCCAACATCACCAAGAACGCGGCGCAGGCGCTGCGCGGGCACCGCATCCGCGTGAACGGCATCAATTGCGGCTGGATGGACACGCCGGGCGAGGATGCGACGCAGCGCCGCTTCCACGGCGCGGGCGACGGCTGGCTGGAAGCGGCCGAGGCGCGCCAACCGATGGGAATGCTGGTGAAGCCCGACCAAGTGGCGGGGCTCGCCGCCTATCTTTTGTCAGAGGCCTCGGGCGTGATGACCGGCGCCCTGATCGATTTCGACCAGAACGTGGCCGGGGCCTACCCGGAGTGAGGAGAGACATGACGATCAGATTTGGCCTTCTGGGCGCAGGACGCATCGGCAAGGTGCATGCCAAGGCCGTATCGGGCGACGCTGAGGCAACTCTCGTTGCCGTGGCCGACGCCTTTCCCGCCGCGGCGCAGGCCATCGCCGACCAGTACGGCTGCACGGTCCGCACGATCGACGAGATTGCAATGGCGACCGACATCGACGCGGTCGTGATCTGCACGCCCACAGACACCCATGCCGACCTGATCGAACAGTTCGTGAAGGCGGGCAAGGCTGTCTTCTGCGAAAAGCCGATCGACCTCAGCCTCGCGCGGGTGAAATCCTGTCTCGACGTCGTGCGCGCCCACAAGGGCACGCTCATGGTGGGCTTCAACCGCCGCTTCGACCCGCATTTCCGCGCCGTGCGCGACCGGATCGACAAGGGCGCCATCGGCGATGTCGAGATGGTGGTGATCACCAGCCGCGATCCGGGCGCGCCGCCGGTCGAATACATCAAACGCTCGGGCGGCATCTTCCGCGACATGACGATCCATGACTTCGACATGGCCCGTTTCCTGTTGGGCGAGGAGGTCACCGAGGTGGTCGCGACCGCCGGCGTGCTGGTTGATCCGGCCATCGGCGCTGCGGGCGACTTCGACAGCGTGCAGGTGCTGCTGCGCACGGCATCGGGCCGTCAGGCGATGATCTCGAATTCGCGCCGCGCGACCTACGGCTACGACCAGCGGATCGAGGTGCATGGATCGAAGGGCATGGTCTCTGCCGAAAACCAGCGCCCCGCGTCGATCGAGGTCGCGAATGCGCAAGGCTACACCCGCCCGCCGCTGCACGATTTCTTCATGACCCGCTACACCGAGGCCTATGCCGCCGAAATCGCCGCCTTCATCGCGGCCATCGGCGGCAAGGGCAAGGCCGCACC
>JBEEOG010000012.1:0-3473 GCA_041191745.1 Pseudomonadota bacterium
GTAAAAATATCCTCGGGGGGGTGAGGCCGAAGGCCGAGGGGGGCGCGAGCGCCCCCCTTTTGCGACGCCCGTACCGGGTCAGGCGCCGTAAAGCGCCGCCGTCACGATCCGCATCGTCGCCGCCGCGTCCTGCCGCGCCTGTGCGGCGGCCAGCGCGGGATCGCCCGCCAGCCCCGCCGCGATGGCGCGCAGCCGTTCGGTCAGGCGGATGTTGGTGCGCGCTTCCTCGACCGGATCGAGGCCGCCGTGATCGGGGAAGGTGTCGAAATAGATCACACCGTCATAGCCCGCGCGGTCGAGCGCGATGAACAGCTCCACCGTTTCGACCGGATGGATCGTGCCCGCCATCAGCCCGTCGTCGCGCTTACCGTAGCCGTCGTTCAGATGGACGCCAAGGATGCGCGAGGTGCGCGCGGCCAGCATCGCGGCCTTGGCCGGCATCTCGCCCGCATAGAGCATATGCGCGAAATCGAGCGTGACGCCCGCATTGGGCCGCCCGACCTCGGCCAGTGCCAGCAGCGTCGTCGCCATGTCGGGCATCAGCGCCCAGGCGCGGGGTTCGTTGGGCTTGTATTCCACCGCGATGTCGAGCGCGGGGTTGTGGTCGCAGACCTCGGCCAGCGCGGCGACGGTATCGTCCCACATCCGCGCGTAATCGGCCTGGCAGGGGTAGTCGAACCCGTCCTGCCCCATCCAGAGCGTCATCACCCCGCCCCCCATCGCGGCGAGCGCGTCGAGCCCCCGCTTCGTCAGGTCGATCGCCGCGCGGCGGAGGCGCGGGTCGGGATGGGTAAAGGCGCCCAGCCGGAATTCCGGCTCGGTATAGTAGCGCATGGCAAGGCCGTTCAGCGCCATGCCCTGCGCGGCCAGAAGGTCCGACAGTTGCGCCGGATCATGGGCGGCGAAATGGTCGGGGAAGTTCAGGTCGGCGGCATCGAGCCCCCCCACCTGCCCCGCCCGCGCGATCATGTCGGCCACGGTGCCGCCCTTCACAGGCTTGAAGGCGTTCAGGCGGGTCGCGTAGCGGGGACGGTTCGGCAGGGTCATGGCCTGTCCTTCGGCGGTCGGTTTCGGATCAGGCGGGGGCGAAGAGGTCGGGCCGGTCCCGCTCCAGCGGTTCGAGATAGCTGATGAGCTGGCGCAGATGGTGCTGCACGGCGCGGCGCGCGGCCTCGGCGTCGCGGGAGTCGAGCGCGGACAGGATCGCGCGGTGTTCGTCCAGCGTGGCCTGCACCCGCCCCGGCACGGGCAGCACCAGTTGCCGCGCGCGGTTGACATGGAGCCACGCCGTTTCCGACACCTGCGCGATCTTGCGGAAGCCCGTGAAGGACAAAAGCAGCTCGTGCATCGCGGCATCGGTGGCGTAGAAGCCCGGGAAATCCCCGTCCGCCACCAGCGCCACCTGCACGGTGATGTTGCGGCGCAGCTGGGTGAGCTGGTCCTCGGTGATGGCGGCGGCCACACGTTCGATCGCCGCGACCTCGATCGCCTCGCGCAGGAAGGCGCCTTCGCGGATCTCGGCCATCGAGAAGCGCGCGACGAAGGTGCCCGCCTGCGGGACGACATCGACCAGCCCTTCGGCCGCAAGCCGCGCCACCGCATCGGCGACGGGGCTGCGCGAGACGCCCAGCGCCTCGCAGATCTCGGGCTTGCGCAGGATCTCGCCGGGGCGGTAATGCAGCGACAGGATCGCCTCGCGCAGGGTCTGGTAGACCTTCTGCCCGAGCGAGCCCGAAAACCGCTCCAGCGGCGCGAGACGCGACGGGACAGGGACTTGCGGTGGGGGGTCTTGCGCTTGTAACATGCTAACATGTTAGACAAGCGGGCCGCCACGGTCAAGAAAGGCGGCCAAGCGGGGGGAAGATCATGCCGGAACGGGCCGGGGCGGTGATCCGCCTGCATGCGGGCGACAATGTGGTGATCGCGCTGGCCGATCTGGCCCGCGGCGCGCGGCCCGAGGGGCTGGATACCGACCTGCCCGCACCCGTGCCGCGCGGCCACAAGATCGCCGCCCGCCCGATCGCGCGGGGCGAGAACGTGCTGCGCTACGGCCAGATCATCGGTCAGGCGACTGAGGATATTGCGGCGGGCGCGCATGTGCATTCCCACAACCTCGGGATGGCGCCGCACAGCGACGATTATGCCTTCGGCGCGGAATGCCGCCCCCTGCCGCCGCTCGCGCCCGCAAGCTTCATGGGCTATCACCGCCCCGACGGGCAGGTCGGCACGCGCAACTACATCGGCATCCTGACGAGCGTGAACTGTTCCGGATCTGTCGCGCGCTTCATCGCGGAGGCGGCGGAAAAGGACCCCGTCCTGAACTCCATGCCCAACGTGGATGGCATCGTGCCCATCGTGCACCAGACGGGCTGCGGCATGTCGGGCACGAACGAGGGCTACCAGACCCTGATGCGGACGCTGAAGGGCTATGCCCGCAACGCCAATTTCGGCGGTATCCTGCTGGTGGGCCTGGGCTGCGAGGTGATGCAGGTCCCCGACCTCGTCGGTCAGGGCCGCCTGCGTCCCGATGGCAACTTCCGCTACATGACCATCCAGCAGACCGGCGGCACCCGCGCCACGATCGAAAAGGCGCTGACTGTCCTGCGCGAGATGGCCGAAGTGGCAGGCCGCACCGCCCGCGCGCCCGCGCCCGTGTCGAAACTGGTGGTCGGCCTGCAATGCGGCGGGTCGGACGGCTATTCGGGCATCACCGCCAACCCCGCGCTGGGCCATGCGAGCGACCTTCTGGTGCGGATGGGCGGCACGACGATCCTGTCGGAGACGCCCGAGATCTATGGCGCCGAACACCTTCTGACCCGCCGCGCCACCAGCCGCGAGGTGGGCGAGCGTCTGATCGAGCGCATCCGCTGGTGGGAGGATTACACGGCGCGGAACGAGGGCGAGATGGACAACAACCCAAGCCCCGGCAACAAGAAGGGCGGGCTGACCACGATCCTAGAAAAGTCGCTGGGCGCTGTGGCCAAGGGGGGCACCGCGCCGCTGGCGGGGGTCTATAAGTTCGCCGAGCCCATCACCACGCCCGGTTTCGTCTATATGGACAGTCCCGGCTATGATCCCTGCTCGGTCACGGGACAGATCGCGTCGGGGGCGACGATGATCGTCTTTACCACGGGGCGGGGTTCGGTGTCGGGGTACAAGCCCAGCCCCTGCATCAAGCTGGCCACCAATTCCGAGATGTATGCCCGCATGGCCGAGGATATGGACATCAACTGCGGCGACATCCTGACGGCAGGGATCAGCATCGAAGCAAAGGGCGAAGAGATCCTCGACCGCATCATCGATGTGGCGTCAGGGCGCAAGACGCTGTCCGAGGAGCTGGGCTTCGGCGGGGCCGAGTTAGTGCCTTGGCAGATCGGGGCGGTGATGTAGGATACGCGGCGCGGGCGTTCCGCCCGCACGCCTTTCCTGTCAGAGGCGCGGGGCGCGCGCCTCTTCCGCCGTCAGGGGACATT
>JBEEOG010000013.1:0-6416 GCA_041191745.1 Pseudomonadota bacterium
CCGTTATGGTGCTGGTTGACCACGCCGAAGGGGTGGGCCCATGGCTCCACCGTCACAAGCTTGCCGTCGCGCCCCGCCACCTCGACCGTGCCGCCGAAGAAGTTGGGGTCGGGCACATAGAGCGTGCCTTCGGAGCCGTAGAGTTCGAAATGGTTGCGCTTGTGGTGCCAGACATCCCACGAGGTGGACAGCTGCACCGTCGCCCCCGAATGGAATTCCAGCAGCGCATGGATGTTCGTGGGCGTCCTGACGGGGATTTCCTGCCCCGCAAGCGCCCCCGACCCCACCGTCCGCGTGGGCGTCTGCGACGAGGTCAGCGCCCCCACCCGCCGCACGGGCCCGAGGAAGTTGATCAGGTTGGCCACGTAATAGGGGCCAAGGTCAAGCATCGGCCCCGCGCCGGGCAGGAAGAAGAAGCCCGGATTCGGATGCCAGCCTTCGGGGCCGTGGTTCTGCACCGCCGCCACCGCCGCCGTCACCGTGCCGATGCGGCCTTCGTCCAGAATGGCGCGGGCCTGCTGGTGCGCCCCGCCGAGGAAGGTGTCGGGCGCGCAGCCCACCGCCAGCCCGCGCTTGGCCGCCGCGTCGCGCAGCGCGATCCCGTCGGCCACGGTCAGCGTCAGGGGTTTTTCCGAATAGACATGCTTGCCCGCCTCGACCGCGCGCATCGACACGGCGAAATGCGCGTCGGGGATGGTCAGGTTGATGACCACATCCACGGCCTTGTTGGCCAGAAGGTCATCGACCGACTGGGCGGTGGTGTTGAACTCTGCCGCGCGCGCCTTGGCGGCCGCCATGTTCATGTCGGCGACGGCGCGCACCTCCAGCCCCTTGAACAGCGGCGCAAGCCGTAGATAGGCGGCCGAGATGTTGCCGCAGCCGATGATGCCGATACCCAGTTTGTCCATGCTCAGTAGCCTTTCACCGAAGCGATCGAATTCCTCGCAAAGCGCGCGTGATCCGACGGGTTGTCATGTTCCAGAACGAAATGCGCGACCCCGATGCCCCGCAGGGCGGCGATCAGCGCCTTCCAGTCCACCGTGCCGTGGCCGACATCGGCCCAGCCATCCTCGGCCGCGTTCTGCCCCGCGGGCGCGATGTCCTTGACATGGGCGGCGGTGATCCGGCCCTTCTCGGCCGCGATCCACTCCAGCGGATCGGCCTTGCCGCGGATGACCCAGGCGACATCCATCTCCCATTCGAGATCCGGCCCGCCCCTGAAGATCTCGGCCTGCGGGATGGCGCCATCGGCGGTCGGGACGAATTCGAAATCGTGGTTGTGCCAGCCGAAGCCGATCCCCGCCGCGCGGAAGGGGGCCGCGGCCTTCTGCAACCGCGCGCCAAAGGCGCGCCAGCCCGCGCCATCGGTCGGGCGGTCGGCGGGCATGACATAGGGGCAATAGATGCGCTCTATCCCCAGCCGCCCGGCAATCGCAATCGCCTTGTCGGGCGCGGTTTCCAGCATGTCGAGCCCGAAATGCGCCGTCGGCATCTTCAGCCCCGTGGCCTTCAGCCCTGCCTCCATCACGGCCACGGCAGCCTCGTCGGCGTAAAGCCCGCCGTAACCTTCGACCGCGCCGTAACCGGCATCGGCCAGCATCTTCAGCGTCGCCTCCAGCGGCGGGAAATTGCGTGACGAATAAAGCTGGTAGGAGAACATCTTCAGGTCCTTTCGGGGGCGCCATAGGTGGCCGCGTGCAGGTCGCGGAACGTGAAGGCGGGTCTTGCCTTCGGGTCTGCCGGCGTGAAGCGGATCGACACGGGCTGGTCGGGGAACATCGTCACCGCATTGGCCGAGAAGCGGCCCGCGACATCCGCCTCCACCGTCACGAAGGGGGCAAGCGCCGTGACCGACAAGGCGATGTCGAAGCCCCCGCCCGCCGCCGTGACCTTGTGGGACAGGCCCGACGGTTGCAGGTCATAGGCCTTCCACGGCTTCGGCACGAAGATATCCCCGCCTTCCGCGCCGCCGGACCAGAGGAAGGCCAGAACCTCGTCCGCCGCCAGATCGCCCGCCGCGATGGACAGGACCGGAACCGCGGCATCGGTGGGCACCGTCACCTGCGCCTTGCCAAGCAGGCGGGTCGTCCCGTCCATCCGCGCGGCCTGCGCCGTGACCGTCAGCGTCACGGTGGCGCGCGTGTCGTTCATCGCCTTCAACACCCAGCCCGCGCCTTCGGGCACGCAGACGACCGTGACCGGCGCATAGAAGCGGGCCGCCATGTGGTGCAGAAGCTTCCACCCCCCGCCGTGATCCAGCGAGGCCCAGCTGCACACCGGCCATGTGTCATTGAGCTGCCAGTAAAGCGTGCCCATGCAATGGGGCTTCAGGCTGCGCCACTGGGTGACGGCGGTCTTGATCGCCAGCCCCTGCTGGACCTGTGACAGATAGACGAAATTCGGGAAATCCACCGGAAAGCGGAAATAGCGGAACATGGTTTCCGCGATGCGCGCATTGCCGCCGGCGTTCTTCTGGTGCGCCTCCATCACGGGGGCGGCGATGTTGAAATCGGCGGGGTTCGCGAAGCGGCGGATCACCTCCATGCTGGGATAGGACTGGAAGCCGAATTCCGAACAGAAGCGGGGCTTCACGTCGCGGTAATGGTCGAAATCCCGCCCCTCGTGCCAGACCGACCAGAAGTGCATGTCGCCACTGCTGTCGTCATGCCATGCGTCACCGAAGTTCATCACCCCCGGCGACGGCGACGAGGGCCACCAGTTGGCCTGCGGCAGAACCGCCTTCAGCGCGTTTTCCACGGTGCGGTTCAGCCGGTCGTAATTGACCAGATAGCGGTCGCGGTTGCCCGTGCTTTCGGGAAACCATGTCAGCGCGCCGATCAACTCGTTGTCGCCGCACCAGACCGCCATGCAGGCATGGTGGTTCAGCCGCGCCACCACGTCGCGCACCTCGGCATCCACCTCGGCCAGGAATTCGGGGGTCGAGGGATAGAGGTGGCACGAGAACATGAAGTCCTGCCACACCATCAGCCCCATCTCGTCGCAGAGGTCGTAGAACCAGTCCGGCTCATACCGCCCGCCGCCCCAGATGCGGATCATGTTCATGTTGGCGTCGAGGGCCGATTGCAGCAGGTCGCGCACGCCCGCGCGGGTGATGCGGCCCGACAGGGCATCGGCGGGGATCCAGTTCGCGCCGCGGGCAAAGACGGGATGCCCGTTCACCACGAACCCGAAGGACCGCCCCGCGGCATCGGCTTCGCTGACCAGCTTCAGGTCGCGCAGCCCGATGCGGCGGGTGACGGTCACCTTGCCCATCGTCACGGTCAGGTCATGCAGCGCCTGCGCGCCCAGCCCCGCGGGCCACCACAGGACGGGATCAGGCACCTCGAGCCTGACGCGCCCCACCCCGCCGGTCGCGGGCGCGGTCGCGGTCACGCCGCAGAGCGTGGCGGTGACCGTATCGCCGTCGCCATGCGCCTCGACCGTCACCGTGGCGCGGCCCGCGGCATGGTCCTGCGTCACGATCACGTCGCGGATGCGCGATCCCTGCGGCTCCAGCCGGATCGCATCGGTGATGCCAAAGGGGGCCAGCGCGATGTTCCAGTCCCAGCCGAAATCGCACTGCACCTTGCGAAGCATGTTGCCGTTGGGGATCGGGCAGTTGCCCGCGTGATAGGGGATGAAGAAAGGCTGCGCCGCCTGCGCCGCGGCGCCGGCGCGGACGGGCGAGCGGAAGGTGACCGTCACCTCGTTCCGGCCCTTCCGCAACAGCCCTGCCGCAGACACGCGCCAGCGGCGGAACTGGTTGGCGGCGGACAGGACCAGCGTCCCGTTCAGCCGCACCTCGGCCACGCAATCCAGCCCCTCGATCACCAGATCGGCGGGCGCACCGTCATGGTCGAAGCTGCGCGTCGCGGTCCAGTCACGTTCCGATATCCAGCGCAAGCCGTCCTCGTTCCGGCCCCAATAGGGATCGGGGATCGCCCCCGCCCTGTGCAGCGCGCTGATCCCGTCACCCGGGATCGTGAAGTCGAGGCTGTGGCTGCCGGTCTCGTCCACCAGCCGCCAGACACCGCCAAGGTCCTGCATGTCAGAGCCGTTCTTCTGTCTTGGCGTCAAACACCGACGCCTTTGGAATATCCACGCGCAGATGCACGCGCGCGCCGTGATCGGGCCGCCGCTCCACCGGCACGCGGACCGAGACGGGCATGTCGCCCACCCGCAGCCAGACGAGGCTGTCTGCCCCCATCGGTTCGTCGATCTCGACCGTGGCGGGGATGGTGCGGCCTGCCTCGGCGCTGTCGGCGATGACCAGATGTTCGGGCCGCAGGCCAAGGATCGCCTCGGGCCGCGCACCGACCGCGCCGCCGTCATAGCCCTCGAGCGTCAGGCGCGTGTCGCCCAGCTGGAACGCCCTTCCGCCATCGACCGTGGCCCCCTTCAGGAAATTCATCGACGGGCTGCCGATGAAACCCGCGACAAACAGGTTGGCGGGGCGGTTGTAGATTTCCTGCGGTCCGGCCAGCTGCTGGATGATCCCGCCGCGCATCACGGCGATGCGGTCGGCCAGCGTCAGCGCCTCGATCTGGTCATGGGTGACATAGACCATCGTGTTCTGAAGGCGCGAGTGCAGGCGCTTGATCTCGACCCTGAGTTCCGAGCGCAGCTTGGCGTCGAGGTTCGACAGCGGCTCGTCGAACAGGAACACGTCCACATCGCGCACCAGCGCCCGCCCGATGGCCACGCGCTGGCGCTGGCCGCCCGAAAGCTGGGCGGGCTTGCGGTCCAGAAGCGGGCCGATCTGCAGGATTTCCGCCGCGCGGGCCACGCGCTGGTCGATCTCGGCCTGCGGCATGCGCGCGTTCTTCAGCCCGAAGGACAGATTCCCGCGCACCGTCATCTGCGGATAAAGCGCATAGGACTGGAAGACCATGCCGATCCCGCGCTCGGACGGTTCGGCCCATGTCACGTTCTTGCCCTTGATGAAGATCTGGCCGTCGGTGATGTCCAAAAGCCCCGCAAGGCAGTTCAGAAGCGTCGATTTCCCGCAGCCCGACGGGCCCAGAAGCACGATGAATTCGCCATCCGCGACATCGAGGTTCAGGTTCTTCAGCACCGAGACATTGCCGAAGTTCAGTTGCAGGTCGCGCACAGAGATGGAGGTCGCAGCGGTCATGTGGGATCAGCCTTTCACCGCACCCGCCGCGATGCCGCGGACGAAGAGCTTGCCGGAAGCGAAGTAGACGATCAGGGGAACAAGGCCCGTCAGCAGCGTCGCCGCCATGTTGACGTTGTATTCCTTCACCCCCTGCACGGAGTTGACGATGTTGTTGAGCTGCACTGTCATCGGGTAAAGTTCGGGCTTCGTATAGACGACCCCGAAGAGGAAGTCGTTCCAGATGCCCGTGACCTGCAGGATGATGGCCACCACGAAGATGGGCAGGCTCATCGGCAGCATGATGCGGAAATAGATGCCCCAGAACCCCGCGCCATCCACCCGCGCGGCCTTGAACAGTTCCTCCGGCAGGGACGAGAAGTAGTTGCGGAACAGAAGCGTCAGGATCGGCATGCCGAAGATCGTATGCACCAGCACCAGCCCCCAGAGCGTGCCGTAGATGCCCATCTCGCGCAGCAGGATGACGATGGGGTAAAGCATGATCTGGTAGGGGATGAAGGACCCGAAGATCAGGATCGTGAAGAACACGTCCGATCCCCTGAACCGCCAGTTCACCAGCGCGTAGCCGTTCACCGACGCCACCGCGATCGACAGGATCACCGACGGGACGAGGATCTGGACCGAATTCCAGAAGCCGCGGCTCAGCCCGTCGCAGTTCAGGCCGGTGCAGGCCTCGGACCAGGCCTTGACCCAGGGCTGGAAGGTGATCTCGACCGGCGGGGCAAAGATGTTGCCCATCCGGATTTCGGGCATCCCCTTGACCGAGGTCATGACCATCACCCAGAGCGGCAGCAGGTAATAGAGCGAGAAGACCAGCAGCGTGCCGTAAAGCATGATGTTGCGGGCCGACAGCGCGCGGCGCGGCTTGGCCCCGCGCGGACCGGCGGCGGCATCGATGCGCGACACGGGGGCCGTGGACAGGGTGGCGTCAGCCATTCTTCTTGCCTCCGAATTCCAGATAGGCCCAAGGGATCAGCACGATCAGCACCGACAGAAGCATCATGGTCGATGCAGCAAAGCCCTGGCCCAGGTTCTGTGCGGTGAACATGTAGCGGTAGACATACATGGCGGGCACCTGGCTGGCCGTGCCGGGGCCGCCCGAGGTTTGCGCCACGACCAGATCGTAAAGCTTGATGATGCCGGAGGCGACGATCACCAGAACGGTGATGAAGACGGGGCGCATCATGGGGATGACGACGAAGAGATAGGTCTTCCAGCGGGGGATGCCGTCCACGCGGGCGGCCTTCCAGATGTCTTCGTCAATGCCGCGCAGACCGGCGAG
>JBEEOG010000014.1:0-7777 GCA_041191745.1 Pseudomonadota bacterium
TCGCGCAGCGTACCGCCGCCCACCCCGGTGATCACGCCCATCCAGAGGAAACCCACGATGTCCATCTGCTTGCGCGAGGCGACCAGCGCACCGGTGATCGCAAAGACGACCACCGATGCAAGGTCGAGGACGCGGAGGATGTCCGCAGCCTGTGCCGTGACGTCAGACATGCGCCACCAGCCAGAGCGAGATGGCCCGAAAGGCCACCAGAAGCCCCAACCGCACGAGATCGACCGCGATGAAGGGCACCAGCCCGCGGAAGATCCGCAGCACCGGCACGTCCCGCAGGACGGCCTTCAGGACGAAGACGTTCATCCCGACCGGCGGCGTGATCAGCGCGATCTCGGTCACCACGACAACGATGATGCCGAACCACACCAGATCGAAGCCCTGCGCCGCGACCACGGGCGCGAAGAGCGGCACGAAGATCAGGATGATCGCCAGCGAGTCCATCACGCATCCCAGCACGAGGAAGATGACGAGGATCGCAAGGATCAGCCCGTAGCCGCTCAGCCCGAAGCCGTTGACAAGGTCCAGCATCCCCACCGAAAGCCCCGACATGGTCAAGAGCTTCGACAGCATCATCGCCCCGAACAGCACCACCTAGAGCGAGATCGAGGTATAGGCCGTCTCGAGGATCACGGCGCGCAGCACCTTCGGCGTCAGGCTGCGTTGCAGGAAGCCGACGAGGATCGACATGCCCGCGCCGATGCCCGCCGCCTCGGTCGCGGTGAAGAGGTCGGCGTAAAGCCCGCCGATGATCAGCCCGAACAGGAACAGGAAGGGCCAGATCCCGCGCAACGACGCGATGCGCTCCGCCCATGTGCTGCGCTGTCCCTGCGGGGCCTCGTCCGGCCGGCACCATGCGACCCAGAGGACCGCCCCCATGTAGAGCGCAAGCCCCAAGAGGCCGGGCAGCACGCCCGCGACGAAGAGGTCGCCGATGTTGGTCTGGGTGATGATGCCGTAGATCACCATGATGATCGACGGCGGGATCAGGATGCCCAGCGTGCCCCCCGCCGCGATGGTGGCCGAGGCGAGGCCGTCGGAATAGCCGTAGCGGCGCATGTTGGGATAGGCGACCTTGGCCATCGTCGCGGCGGCGGCATAGCTCGACCCGCAGACCGACCCGAACCCCGCGCAGGTCACCATGGTGGCCAGCGACAGCCCGCCACTGACGTGACCCATATAGGCATAGGCCGCGCGGAACAGGTCCTGCGCGATCCCCGTGCGCGAGATGATGTTGCCCATCAGGATGAACATCGGCACCACGGCAAGGTCGTAGGACAGCACCGCCTCGGACACGGTCATGGGAAACACCGTCAGCGCCGTCGTGGGGCTGGTGAAATAGGCCAGCCCCGCCAGCGAGACGGACATCAGCGCGATGCCCAGCGGCACGCGCAGGACGGCCAGCAGGATAACTGCGGCCATGGCAATGAAACCGACGGTCACAGCAGGTCCTCCTGGTCATGGGCGATGGAGATGGGGGCGGCAAAGGCGGTGTAGACCGCCGCCAGCGCGGACAGGGCGGCGCAGAGGGCCATCCAGCCGTAAAGTGGCGCGCGGGGGATGTTCAGGCCCTGGCTGACCTCGGAAAAGGCGGCGGCGTCCATCGCCTTGCCGACAAGGGTCCATGCCATCACCGCAAAGACGAGCGCGGTGATGAAGAGCGTCGCCTTCTGCCACCACGCGAAGCGCGGCTGCAGCAGCACGTTGTCGAAGAGATCGACCTTCAGGTGCATCGCGGCCAGCGTCAGAAGCGGCAGGCCGGTAAAGACCAAGAGCCCCATCAGATGCTCGGTCAGGTCATGCGCCCCGAAGACGGGCCGGTCGAACAGCCGCCGCCCGATCACGTCGGCAAAGGTCAGCGCGACCATCAGGGCCATCAGGCAGACGAGGACGGTTTCCACCACCCGTCTGATCGTGTTTGCGAAATCCATGCGTAGGCCCCTCCCCGGGCTGCGGTGCGGGCCCGATGGCGGACCACCGGGCCGTTGCGGTCACTGCGCGCTGAGTTCGGCGTAGCTCGCCAGATAGTCGGCGCGCATGGCTTCGGGGTCGGCGACGCCGGCTGCCTTGGCGGCGTCAATCCATTCGGCGACCATCGCCTCCGAAGTGGCGGTGATCGCCGCCATCAGCTCGGCCGAGGGGGCGTGGAACCGGTGGCCGCCCTCGGCAAAGAACGCCATCGCCTTTTCGTGCTGCGCCTTGAACTGCGCCCCCCAGAGACGCGAGAGCGCCTCGCCGGACAGGCCCGCGATGGCGGCGCGGTCGGCCTCGTCCAGGCTTTGCCATTTGGCCTCGTTCATCACGACGAAGAAGGCGCTGTCATAAAGCCCGTCCGGCACGATCGTGTGCTGCTTGAGCGACTCCTCCAGCCGGAAGTTCATCACCGACTCGACCGAGTGCAGCGAGGCGTCGATCACCCCGCCCTCCAGCAGTTCGTAGGCCTTGGAGGCCGGGGCGGCCACCGGCACGGCGCCCAGCGCCTCCATCAGGCGGGTCTGGATCGGGCCGCCGACGCGCACCTTCTGGTTGGCGATGTCTTCGGGCGTGACGACGGGTTTCGCCCCGTGGTGGATCTGGCCGCCGCCGAACAGCCCGACGCCTAGCATCTGCACCCCGTCGAAGGCCGGATCGTCCGCAAGATGCCTTTCGAAGGTGCGCCATAGCGCGACGGAGGCCGCCTCGGCATCGGTCCCGACGAAGGGGAATTCCGCGAACCAGACGGCGGTGAAGCGTTCGGGTTCGTAGGTGAAGTTGCCCCATGTGATGTCGGCCACGCCCGTGCGCGCCAGTTCGAAATGCTGCGCGGGGGCGCCCAGCGGCGCGGGCATGATGTTCAGCGAGACGCGGCCCTCGGTCGCCTAGGCGATGCTTTCGGCATAGGGGACGAGGATGTCGGTATAGATGAAATGCGTCTGGGGCACCCAGCTCGACACGGTCAGGACGGTTTCCGCCTGCGCCGATGCGGCAAGGCCCAGCCCGAAGGCGGCGGCGGTCAGGGCAGTCTTCACGGTCATCGCGGTTTTCCTCCCTAGAATGTGCGATGGAATGGCGTGGTCAGGACTCGTTGACCCTCATAGCCAGAAGATGACGGCGGCAGCGAGCGCGACGGCCGATAGGAAGACCTTCGGGCAACGATCGTAGCGGGTGGCAATCCGGCGCCAGTCCTTCAGACGACCGCACATGATCTCGATACGGTTACGCCGCTTGTAGCGGCGCTTGTCGTACCGGACGGCCTTGCCGCGGGAGGTCCTGCCGGGGATGCAGGGCCGTATCCCTTTGTCCCGCAAGGATTCGCGGAACCAATCGGCATCGTAGCCCCGGTCGGCGATCAGCCAATCGACCGAAGGCAGAGACTCGCACAAGGCCCGCGCGCCGATGTAGTCACTCACCTGGCCAGCCGTGATGAAGAGGCGGATCGGGCGACCGATGCTGTCCGTGACGGCGTGCAGCTTGGTGTTCGTGCCGCCCTTGGTCCTCCCGATCAGCCGTCCACGCCCCCCTTTTTCACCTGCAGGCTTGTCGCCGTGCGGTGGGTCTTGAGATAGGTCGCGTCAATCATGACGGTCTTCTCTTCGGGCTCCTGGGTAGCCAGACCCATCAGGATCCGGGCGAAGACGCCCCTCTCGCTCCTGCGCTTCCAACGGTTGTACAAGGTCTTGTGCGGACCGTACTCCCGGGGCGCATCACACCATCGCAAGCCATTGCGATTGATGAAGATAATGCCGCTCAGCACGCGCCGGTCATCGACGCGGGGCTTGCCATGCGACTTCGGGAAGAAGGGCTCAAGGCGCGCCATCTGCGCCTCGGTCAGCCAGAACAGGTTGCTCATTCCACCGCTCGCTTTTTCGAGCCGTGAATCACACCCCGACTGCCTGATCAATGGGTCCTGACCCTAGAGCGGGCAGCTTTGGGCGGAAAGCGGACCTTCACGCCGAGCATACTACACGTCAGCCAGATACAGCCTGCGCCGTTCGCGCGCCGAAAGCGCGATGGCATGGATGGCCTTTTCTATCTCAAGCCCTGCCGTGAAATCCAGAGGCGGGCGAGACCCGTTCAGGATGGCTCTCAGGAAGCCCGCGAGTTCGATCACCTTTAGATCGTTGAACCCAAGTTGGTGGCCTGGAGCCGGACAGAAACTCCCGTATGGCGGATGCTCGGGCGAGGTCAGAATGGTCTTGAAACCTTGCGTCGCCTTCGGCCCTTCATTCTGGAACAGGTGGAGTTCATTCATCCTTTCCTGGTCATAGACGATCATCCCGCTCGTTCCGTGCAGTTCGAAGCCCAACCGCGATTTGCGGCCCCATGCACTGCGCGAGGCGACGAATGTTCCCTTCACCCCGCTGGCGAAAGTCAGCAGGGCTGATGCCACGTCTTCGTTCTCGACCGCAGCGCTGCCACTTCCGTCGGCAAGCGGGCGTGTCTTGTGGATCGTGTCGATCTCGCCCAGCACGCTTTCGATCGGGCCGGCCATCGCTGTCATGAGCGAGATCAGATGACAGCCGATATCGCCAAGCGCGCCAAGCCCCGCATCATGCAGCGTGGCGCGCCAAGTCCATGGCAGGTCGGGGTCGGCTTGATAATCTTCGTCCACCCAGCCGCGGATATGCACAAGCCGCCCGATGACCCTGTCCGCCAGCAGGCGCGCTGCGTGGGTGACAGCGGGATTGGCAAGGTAGTTGTAGCCAAGCTGCGTCTTGCGGCCCGAGGCACGGGCAGCAGTCTCCATCGCGCGGGCGTCGTCCAGTGTCAGCGCCATGGGCTTTTCGCACCAGACATGCTTGCCCGCCTGAAGGGCCGCCACCGCCATCTCGCGGTGCATCCCGTTTGGCGTGGTGATGGAGATGGCGTCGATCGCCGGATCGGCCAGCAGGTCCCGCCAATCCGCTGTCGCGCGTTCGAAGCCGAACTGCGCGGCCATCGCCTGCGCCTTTTCTGCGGGCATGTCGGCCAGTTGCACAAGACGGGCCGCAGGCACATCGCCCGCCACCGCCTGCACATTGCGCCATGCCAGTGCGTGGGCTTTGCCCATGAAGCCCGTTCCGATCAGCCCGACGCCGATGGTCTGCATGTTCACACGTCCCTTCAGCCTGTCCGGTCCAGCCAGTCGCGGAAGGCGTCAACCACGTCGGGGTCGCTGTCGACCAGATATTGCGGGGCGGGATAGTCCCCGCCATGCACATCGGCCACATAGCGGCCCATCGCCGCGATCCGCATCGCCTGAAGCCGGTCCTGTTCAGCGGCAAAATCGGCATAGACCTTGGCATGGCGCGGGATCTTGCCGCGGTTCTGGCCCAGCACGTCATCGCTGAACAGATACTGCGCGTGACCCGCCGCGCCCGCGCCCATCGAGATCAGGAACAGGCTGGTCCGTTCGGCAATGGCCTGCGTGATGGAATGGGGCACAACCTCGATCTCGGCGGCGAAGGCGCCAGCCTCTTCCAGCGCCTTGACCTGTTGCCAGACGAGTTGCGCGGTCTCCAGCGTCTTGCCAACGGCCTTGAACCCGCCTGTCCATGTGCGTTTGGAGGGGATCAGCCCGACATGGCCGCAGACGGGAAGCCCGTGGTCGGCCATGGCGCGGATGGTCTGGAGGGAGCCGGAGCAATAGAAGCCGTCGGCGCCGCGTTTGAAGAGCGGGAAGGCCCATTTGAGGAAATCGGCCGTGTCCCCGATTTCGTAGAAATTGTCGCCCGGAAAGGCGAAGGCGGTGGGGGCAACCTCGCGGAAGCGGCGGTCCATGATCATCGCGGGCGGAACAGAGAGGAGTTCGACCCCCGCCTTTTCAGCGGCTTCGGCCTCTTCCAGCGTTTCGACCCGCAGCATGGCGAATTGATGCTTGCCGCGCTGGTCGAGCAGGTCGCGGACGGTCAGGCGTTTTGCCATTACGGAACCTCGATCAGCACACGGCCGCCTTCGACCTTGACCGGATAGGTCCGCAGGTTGACGCAGACGGGCGCACGCTTCGCCTCGCCCGTGCGGTAGTCGAACTGGCCGTTATGCTTGGGGCATTCGATCAGGTGGCCCATCACCAGCCCGTCGCACAGATGCACATCCTCATGCGTGCATTTGCCGGCGGTGGCGAAGAAATCGCCTTCGGGGGAATGGTAGATGGCATATGTCGCGCCACCGTGGTCGAAGCGGATCAGATCCTCTTCGTCGATATCGTCGGTGGCGCAGGCGTCGATCCATTGGGGCATGGGTCAGGGTCCTTATTCGGCGGGAACGGCGTCGGGCATGTCACCCAGCGCGGCGCGGTGGAAATCTTCGCGATAGGGTTTCGCGGTGGCGGGCAGGTCGCGGCGCAGGAAGTAATCCTCGTTCGCGAGTTGGCGGCGCAGCGCGGGCCACATCTCGGCGAAGGCTTCCGCAATGGAGCGGTTGGTCGCGGGCAGGTCGTGCTTGATCGTCTCATGCAGACGCGGCAGCGCATGATAGGGGACCATCGGGAACATGTGGTGTTCCACGTGGTAGTTCATGTTCCAGTAGATGAAGCGGCTGACCGGATTCATATAGACAGTGCGGCTGTTCAGCCGATGGTCGATCACGTTGTCCGCCAGACCGCCATGTTGCAGCAGGCCCGTCATGACGTGATGCCAAGCGCCATAGAGACGCGGCAAGCCGATCACCATCAGCGGAAGGATCGACTGCATCCACAGGGCAAGCACCACGGTAGCGGCGTAGATGGCGACATAGATGATCCCGATGAGCCGCACCTTGCCCCATTCCGAGCGGGGAACGAAGGTCCGCTCCTCTGCCGTCGGGCCAAACACCGCGTTGTGGACGATCCGCGGGAAGAACGTCAGAACGTCGATCACTCCGAAGAAGTTTAGGATCAGCTTGGCAAACTCAGGTGGCCGCATGATCGCGATTTCGGGGTCGCGGCCGACGATATAGGTGTCAGTGTGGTGGCGCGCATGGCTCCACCGCCAGGTGGCGGAGTTGCGCATGATCATGAAGGACGCGATCTCGTAGACGGCGTTGTTCATCCACGGCGTCTTGAAAGCCGTGCCATGACTGCATTCATGCCAGCGGGAGTCCGAGGCGGAGCCATAAAGGACACCGTAGGCGAGCCAGAATGGAACGCACCACCACGTTCCCCAGAGCGCGATGCCGCCCGAAGCGAAGGCGATCATGCAGCCGTAAAGGATGATCGTATCGCGGATCGCGGGTCCGTCGCTGCGCTGCATAAGCTCCTTCATCACCTTCCTCGGAACGTCGGTGTGATACCATTCTGCGGCGGCAAGCCCCGTCTCGACGGCGCGGGCACCATCCGGTCCGAGCAGGCTGTAATCTCGTCTGGTCATCTTTCCTCCTTCCCCTTTCGCCTCGATCGGGGCAGCTGTGCGGCAGAACCCGCAGGGATTGCCCAATGATAGAACAATAATTCTATCAGGGGATAGACGAGCGACTGGACACAGCCATTTTTTTCGTCAATGAGTGATGTGGCGATGACGAAAAAACATCAGGTGAGAGATGGCAAAGCGGCCCGGAATGGCGGCATTGGCGCAGGCGGCAGGAGTGTCGGTGGCAACGGTCGACCGCCTTCTGAACGGGCGGGAAGGCGTGTCGGCAGCAGCCCGCGCCGCTGTGACCGAAGCCGCCTTGCGGATCGGCCATCCTGCCGCGCTGCGCCTGACGGGCAGCGCGCCCGCCCCGCTGCCGCTGATGCGATATGGCGTCCTGCTGCATAAGGCAGGTCAGGAATTCTATCAGAACATGGCGCGCGAGATGCAGGCCGCCGTGCAGCGCCAGCCTGGCGTGCGCGGCG
>JBEEOG010000015.1:0-9455 GCA_041191745.1 Pseudomonadota bacterium
CGATCGTGAACGAAGTCCGCGATCAGGTTAAGGAATTCGAACAGCAGTACATGGACGGCCTGATCACGCAGGGCGAAAAGTACAACAAGGTCGTCGATGCCTGGTCGAAGTGTTCCGACAAGGTGGCGGCCGAGATGATGGCCGAAATCTCGGCCGTGCGCGTCGATGACGCGGGGGCGGAGAAAGAGCCGAACTCGGTCTACATGATGTCGCACTCGGGTGCGCGGGGTTCGCCCGCGCAGATGAAGCAGCTTGGCGGGATGCGCGGCCTGATGGCCAAACCGTCGGGCGAGATCATCGAGACGCCGATCATCTCGAACTTCAAGGAAGGTCTGACCGTTCTTGAATACTTCAACTCCACCCACGGCGCGCGGAAAGGTCTGGCCGATACGGCGCTGAAGACCGCGAACTCGGGCTATCTGACGCGGCGTCTGGTGGACGTGGCGCAGGATTGCATCGTGCGCGTCAACGATTGCGGCACTGACCGTGCGATCACCGCCGAGACGGCCGTGAACGACGGCGAGGTGGTGCAGTCGCTGGCCGAGCGTGTGCTGGGCCGCGTGGCGGCGGACGACATCCTCGTTCCGGGCACGGACGAGGTGATCGTCGCGCGGGGCGAGCTGATCGACGAACGCCGCGCCGATGCGATCGATGCGGCGGGCGTGGCCTCGTGCCGCATCCGCAGCCCGCTGACCTGCGAAGCCGAAGAGGGCGTCTGCGCGGCCTGCTATGGCCGTGACCTTGCGCGCGGCACGCTGGTCAACATCGGCGAGGCGGTCGGCATCATCGCCGCCCAGTCCATCGGCGAACCCGGCACGCAGCTGACGATGCGGACCTTCCACATCGGCGGCATCGCGCAGGGCGGGCAGCAGTCCTTCCTCGAAGCCAGCCAAGAGGGCAAGATCGAGTTCCGCAACCCGAACCTTCTGTCCAACGCCAATGGCGAACAGATCGTCATCGGCCGGAACATGGCGATCGCCATCATCGACGAGGCGGGTCAGGACCGTGCTGTCCACAAGGTCAGCTACGGTGCGAAGGTGCATGTGAAGGACGGCGCGACCGTCAAGCGCGGCACCAAGCTGTTCGAATGGGACCCCTATACCCTGCCGATCATCGCCGAAAAGGGCGGTCGCGTTCGCTTCGTCGACCTGATCTCGGGCCTGTCGGTCCGCGAAGAGACCGACGAAGCCACCGGCATGACGCAGAAGATCGTGTCCGATTGGCGTTCCGCGCCCAAGGGCAACGAGCTCAAGCCCGAGATCATCGTGATGGATCCGGAAACCGGCGAGCCCGTGCGTGGCGACAGCGGCAACCCGATCACCTATCCGATGTCGGTGGACGCGATCCTGTCGGTCGAGGACCAGCAGGACGTGAACCCCGGCGACGTGGTGGCGCGTATCCCGCGCGAAGGGGCCAAGACCAAGGACATCACCGGGGGTCTGCCCCGCGTGGCGGAACTGTTCGAAGCCCGTCGCCCGAAGGATCACGCGATCATCGCGGAAATGGACGGCTATGTCCGCTTCGGCAAGGACTACAAGAACAAGCGCCGGATCACGGTCGAGCCCGTGGACGAGACGCTGCAGGCCGTCGAATACATGATCCCCAAGGGCAAGCACATTCCGGTTCAGGAAGGCGACTTCGTCCAGAAGGGCGACTACATCATGGACGGCAACCCCGCGCCGCATGACATCCTGCGTATCATGGGTGTCGAGGCGCTGGCGAACTACATGATCGACGAGGTGCAGGACGTCTACCGGCTGCAGGGCGTGAAGATCAACGACAAGCACATCGAGGTGATTGTCCGTCAGATGCTTCAGAAGCTCGAGATCCTCGACAGCGGCGACACCACGCTGCTGAAGGGGGAACAGGTCGAGAAGATCGAACTGGACGAGGAAAACGCCAAGGCCCGCGCCCGCGGCCTGCGCGAGGCGAAGGCCGAGCCGGTGCTGCTGGGGATCACCAAGGCAAGCTTGCAGACCCGCAGCTTCATCTCGGCCGCGTCCTTCCAGGAAACGACCCGCGTGCTGACCGAGGCTTCGGTTCAGGGCAAGCGCGACAAACTGGTCGGCCTGAAGGAAAACGTCATCGTCGGTCGTCTGATCCCCGCAGGGACGGGCGGTGCGACGAGCCGCGTCAAGAAGATCGCCACCGACCGCGACCACAAGGTCATCGAAGCGCGCCGGAGCGAGGCGGAAGACGCCGCCGCGCTGGCCGCCCCGATGGAGGTCGTCGATCTGGGCGACCGCGACTCGGGTCTGGTGGACTTCGACAGCCGCGATTGATCGGGACTGACTGAAAGGGGAAGGGCCGTCGCAGCGATGCGGCGGCCCTTTCGCATGGGCGGATGCGGCGCTAGTCTGGGCCGGAACGGGGCAGGGCGGGAAAAGCCGGATGCAGGTGCGCAACAGGATCGTCGGGCTGGTGCGCTTTTCCTATCCGGCGCTGACGGGCTTCGTCCGGCAGGATGGCGATCCGGATGCGAATGTCGCGGCCCTTCACGCCCGCGACCGGCTGGAGGCGCGTTTCGCGCTGTTCGAACGCTTTGCCCTGCCGTCCCTGCTGGCCCAGTCCGATGGCCGGTTCGAGACGCTGTTTCTGGTCGGCGAGGGCTTTCCCCGCTGGGCGATGGACCGCCTGTCCGACCTGACCGCCCCCCTGCGCGGGGCGCGGATCGTGGCACTGCCGCCGATGCAGCACTATCCCGCCACGCAGGCGGCCTTCGGCATGCTGCCCGATGACGGCTGCACCCATCTGACAGGCTTCCGGCTGGACGATGACGACGCGATGGACATCCACCACATCGCCCGCCTGCGGCGCATGGCCGAGGGCATGCTGCGCGCGGTCGATGCGGCGAAGCCCTTCTGCATCGGGCACAATCGCGGCCTCTTCCTCGACCTGTCGCAGCCGCGGGGGCCGGTCTGGCGCACGGTGGTCGAAAAGCTGCCGATCGGGATCGGGCTTGCCATGTGCGCGCCGGTCGAACGGCGCGAGAACATCTTCCGCCGCAACCACCGCCTGCTGTCGATGTATTACACGGTGCTGACGGATGCCGACCACATCGCCTTTGTCCGCACCATCCATGACGGCAATGACAGCGAGGCGAAGGCGTCGGGCCAGTCCGCAGAGATGGCCCCCCTCGACCTCGGGCCGGTGCTGCGGCAGGGGTTTCCCTTCCTGACGCCCCCGCCCGAGACGGCCGGATGAGGGCCGGATGAGACGCCGCCGCGCCAGAGCCGCCGCTGCGGCGGCCGCCGCCACGCCGAAGGTCCAGCTTCTGGGCCTGTGCCGCTTTTCGGTGCCGAGCCTCGGGGCCTTCAAGGTCGAACATGACAGCATCGACGACCGCCGCGCCATGCTTTACGCGCCCGACCGTCTGGCGCACCGGCTGGCATGGTTCCGCCATGTCGCGCTGCCCGCGCTCCGCGCGCAGACCGATCCCGACTTCCGCCTCGTGCTGCTTTTGGGAGAGGACCTGCCCGAACCGTGGCGGGGGCTCGTCCTCGATCTGGTGGCGGATGTGCCGCAGGTGGCGGTCGAATACGCCCCCGCCGGCCCCCACCGCGAGGTCTGCGCCGAAGCGATGCGCCGCCATGTGGACCCGGATGCCGATGTCGTGGCCCAGTTCCGGCTGGATGACGACGATGCCGTGGCGGTCGATTTCGTCGCCCGCACGCGGGCCGAGGTGCCGTTCCTGATGCCGCATTTCCTGCGGGGCGGGCTCTGCGCGCTGGACTGGTGCAGGGGCGTGCTGCTGACGGAAGTGGCGGGAACGCTGACGCCCACGCTGCGGCGCGCGCAACTCTGGACGCCCGCGCTGGTGATCCTGACCCGCCCGGAGGCGGAGAAGATGGTGCTCGACTATCCGCACCATCTGGTCTGGCGGCAGATGCCCGTCCTGTCGCTGGTGGACGAGGTGATGTTCCTGCGCGGCGCGCATGGCGGCAATGACAGCATCATCGCGCAGGAGAAGCGGCCCGAAACCCTGCCCGCCGCGCGCTGGCCCGACCTGCTGAGGCAGCGGTTCGGGATCGACCTGGCCGCCTTCCGGACGGTGATCGAGGTATTGCGGAAAGACTGAATGGCCCTGTCGGACAACCTGCGCGGCGCGCTTTACATGAATGTGGCCATGGCGGCCTTTACCCTGAACGACACGGCGATGAAGGCCGCGATGCAGCACCTGCCGCTGTGGCAGGCCATCGCGATGCGCGGGCTTCTGACGCTGGGCCCCCTGATGCTGGTGGCGCATCTTGCGGGCGGGCTGCGGCTGCGCCTGCCGCGCCACGATGCGGTCGTCGTGGGCATCCGGTCGCTGGCCGAGGTGGCCTCGACCCTGCTGTTCCTTGCCGCGCTGATCCACATGCCCATCGCCAACCTGTCGGCCATCATGCAGTCCCTGCCGCTGGCGGTGACGCTGGCCGCCGCGCTGGTCTTTGGCGAAAGGGTCGGCTGGCGGCGGATGACGGCGATCCTCGTCGGCTTTGCGGGGGTGTTGGTCATCATCCGGCCCGGCCCTGCGGGGTTCGACATCTGGTCGCTGATGGGGCTGGCCTCGGTCGCCTTCGTGGTGCTGCGCGACCTTGCCACGCGAAAGCTGTCGCGCGCGGTGCCCTCGGCCTCGGTCGCGGTCTTTGCCTCGATCGCGGTGACGGGGACGGCGCTCGGCCTCTCGCCGCTGTCGGGCTGGGTGATGCCCACCGCGCGGGACGCGGGGCTGATCCTTGCCGCGGCGGCCTGTCTGGTCGTGGGCTACAACTTCGTCATCATGGTCATGCGGGTGGGCGATATCGGCTTTGTCGCGCCGTTCCGCTATACCTCGCTGCTCTGGGCGATCGTGCTGGGCTGGCTGGTATTCGGCACCCTGCCCGACGGGCTGACGCTCTTTGGTGCGGCGCTGGTCGTGGGGTCGGGCATCTTCACCCTGTGGCGCGAGCGGCGGCTTTCCCTTGCCGCCAGGGCCCGCGGCTAGGGGCGGCGGGCGGGCCTGCGCTGGGCCGGCAGGGGCGCGCATCCGGGGCGCATCCGGGGCGGGCGTTGACATCCCCCGCGACTCCCCCTATAGGCCACGCAACCTGTGCCGTGGCCGGACTCCCGGCGGCGCATGGGCCATCGAAAAGTGAGTGGTCATGATCCGGGCGCAGGCCCCGATCCTCTGGAATTCCACCGCGTCGCCCCCGTTCGGGGACGGATGCGGTTTTGGCGTTTTGCGGTCCGCGCAGACGTCAGTCGAGAAGCAGCGCGCCGAAGTCCGGCACGAGTATTGACGAAGCAACACGGGGAACGTGAATGCCGACGATCCAACAGCTTATCCGCAAGCCGCGGGAAGCGAATGTCAGAAAGTCCAAGTCGCAGCACTTGGAATCCTGCCCCCAGAAGCGTGGTGTCTGCACCCGCGTCTACACCACCACGCCGAAGAAGCCGAACTCCGCTATGCGTAAGGTCGCCAAGGTGCGCCTGACCAACGGGTTCGAGGTCATCTCCTACATTCCCGGCGAAAAGCACAACCTGCAGGAACACTCCGTCGTCCTGATCCGCGGCGGCCGCGTCAAGGACCTTCCGGGCGTGCGTTACCACATCCTGCGCGGCGTTCTGGATACCCAGGGCGTCAAAGACCGTCGTCAGCGTCGTTCGAAGTACGGCGCGAAGCGTCCGAAGTGAGGAGCTGAGAGATGTCCCGTCGTCACGCCGCCGAAAAGCGCGAAATCCTTCCCGACGCCAAGTATGGCGACCGGGTCCTCACGAAATTCATGAACAACCTGATGCAGGACGGCAAGAAGTCCGTGGCCGAGTCGATCGTCTACGGCGCGCTGGACCGCGTGCAGGCCCGTCTGAAGCGTGAACCCGTCCAGGCCTTCCACGAGGCGCTGGACAACGTGAAGCCCTCCGTCGAGGTGCGTTCGCGCCGCGTCGGCGGTGCGACCTATCAGGTTCCGGTCGAAGTCCGCTCCGAGCGCCGCGAGGCGCTGGCGATCCGCTGGCTGATCACCGCCGCCCGCAAGCGCAACGAGAACACGATGGAAGAGCGGCTTGCAGCCGAGCTGTCGGACGCGGTCAACAACCGCGGCACCGCCGTGAAGAAGCGCGAAGACACCCACAAGATGGCGGACGCGAACAAAGCGTTCAGCCATTACCGCTGGTAAGGAGCGCCGATCATGGCACGCGAATATCCGCTGAACCTCTACCGCAACTTCGGGATCATGGCCCATATCGACGCGGGCAAGACCACGACGACCGAGCGGATCCTGTACTACACCGGCAAGTCCCACAAGATCGGCGAAGTCCATGACGGCGCCGCCACGATGGACTGGATGGAGCAGGAGCAGGAGCGCGGGATCACCATCACCTCGGCTGCGACCACCACCTTCTGGGAACGCACCGAAGACGGCACCAACGCCCAGTCGCCCAAGCACCGCTTCAACATCATCGACACCCCCGGCCACGTCGACTTCACCATCGAAGTCGAACGTTCGCTGGCCGTGCTCGACGGTGCGGTCTGCCTGCTCGATGCCAACGCCGGCGTCGAACCCCAGACCGAAACCGTGTGGCGTCAGGCTGACCGCTACAAGGTTCCGCGCATCGTGTTCGTCAACAAGATGGACAAGATCGGCGCCGACTTCTTCAAATGCGTGAAGATGATCAAGGACCGCACCGGCGCGACCCCCGCCCCGATCGCCCTGCCGATCGGCGCCGAGGACAAGCTGGAAGGGATCATCGACCTCGTGACGATGAAGGAGTGGGTGTATCAGGGTGAAGACCTTGGTGCTTCGTGGGAAATCCGCGACATCCGCGCCGATCTGAAAGCCGAGGCCGAAGAGTGGCGTTCGAAGCTGGTCGAGCTTGCCGTCGAGCAGGACGATGCGGCGATGGAAGCCTATCTGGAAGGCAACGAGCCCGACGTGGCGACGCTGCGCGCGCTGATCCGCAAGGGCACGCTCTCGATGGCCTTCGTTCCGGTCACCGCCGGTTCGGCCTTCAAGAACAAGGGCGTCCAGCCGGTCCTGAACTCGGTCATCGACTACCTGCCGTCGCCGCTCGACGTGCCGGCCTACATGGGCTTCGCACCGGGCGACGAGACGGAAGAGCGCAACATCGCGCGTTCGGCCGATGACGCCCAGCCCTTCGCGGCGCTGGCCTTCAAGATCATGAACGACCCCTTCGTGGGCTCGCTCACCTTCACCCGCATCTATTCCGGCACCCTCAAGAAGGGTGACCAGATGGTCAACTCGACCAAGGGCCGGAAAGAGCGCGTGGGCCGCATGATGATGATGCACGCCATCAACCGCGAGGAAATCGACGAAGCCTACGCGGGCGACATCATCGCGCTGGCGGGCCTGAAGGAAACGACCACGGGCGACACGCTGTGCGACCCGAACAACCAGGTCGTTCTGGAAACCATGACCTTCCCGGAACCGGTGATCGAGATCGCCGTGGAACCGAAGTCCAAGGCCGACCAGGAGAAGATGGGCCTCGCCCTCGCTCGCCTCGCCGCCGAAGACCCGTCCTTCCGCGTCGAAACCGATCTGGAATCGGGCCAGACCATCATGAAGGGCATGGGCGAACTTCACCTCGACATCCTCGTCGACCGCATGCGTCGCGAGTTCAAGGTCGAGGCGAACATCGGCGCGCCGCAGGTGGCCTACCGCGAGACCATCTCGAACGCGCACGAGATCGACTATACCCACAAGAAGCAGACCGGTGGCACGGGCCAGTTCGCCCGCGTCAAGCTGCAGATCACTCCGACCCAGCCGGGCGAAGGCTATTCGTTCGAGTCCAAGATCGTCGGTGGTGCGGTGCCGAAGGAATACATCCCCGGCGTCGAAAAGGGCATCAAGTCCGTCATGGACTCGGGTCCGCTCGCTGGCTTCCCGGTGATCGACTTCAAGGTGGCGCTGGTTGACGGTGCGTTCCACGACGTCGACTCCTCGGTCCTCGCCTTCGAGATCGCCTCGCGCGCCGCAATGCGCGAAGGCCTCAAGAAGGCCGGTGCCAAGCTCTTGGAACCGATCATGAAGGTCGAAGTGGTGACCCCCGAGGAATACACGGGCGGCATCATCGGCGACCTGACCTCGCGTCGGGGCATGGTCCAGGGTCAGGACAGCCGCGGCAACGCGAACGTCATCACGGCCATGGTCCCGCTGGCGAACATGTTCGGCTACATCAACAACCTGCGCTCCATGTCTTCGGGCCGCGCGGTGTTCACGATGCTGTTCGACCACTATGACGCGGTTCCCGAGAACATCTCGCAAGAGATCCAGAAGAAATACGCGTGATCGAAGCGGTGGGCGGTGACGCCCACCCTACCCAATGTAGGGTGCGTGGTCCCACGCACCGCAACCGGATGAAGGAGTTGCCAAGATGGCAAAGGCAAAGTTCGAACGTACCAAACCGCACGTCAACATCGGCACGATCGGCCACGTTGACCACGGCAAGACGACGCTGACGGCTGCGATCACGAAGTATTTCGGCGAATTCCGCGCCTATGACCAGATCGACGGTGCGCCGGAAGAGCGTGCGCGCGGGATCACGATCTCGACCGCGCATGTGGAATACGAGACGGAAGCACGCCACTACGCCCACGTCGACTGCCCCGGCCACGCCGACTATGTGAAAAACATGATCACGGGCGCGGCGCAGATGGACGGCGCGATTCTGGTCTGTGCGGCGTCCGACGGCCCGATGCCGCAGACGCGCGAGCACATCCTGCTCGGCCGTCAGGTGGGCATCCCCTACATGGTGGTCTATCTGAACAAGATCGACCTCGTGGATGACGAGGAACTGCTGGAACTGGTCGAGATGGAAGTGCGCGAGCTTCTGTCGTCCTACGACTACCCCGGCGACGACATTCCGATCATCAAGGGTTCGGCCCATCAGGCGATGATCGGCGAGCGCAAGGAGATCGGCGAGGATTCGATCCGCGCGCTGATGGCGGCTGTGGACAGCTACATCCCGACGCCGGCGCGCGCGGTTGACCAGCCCTTCCTGATGCCGATCGAGGACGTGTTCTCGATCTCGGGCCGCGGCACGGTTGTGACGGGGCGTGTGGAGCGTGGCGTGATCAACGTCGGCGACGAAGTGGAGATCGTGGGCATCCGCGACACCAAGAAGTCGGTCTGCACGGGCGTCGAGATGTTCCGCAAGCTGCTGGACCGCGGCGAAGCGGGCGACAACGTGGGCGTGCTGCTGCGCGGCATCGACCGCGAGGGCGTGGAGCGCGGCCAGGTGCTGTGCAAGCCGAAGTCGGTGAACCCGCACACGCACTTCGAGGCCGAGGCCTACATCCTGACGAAGGAGGAAGGCGGCCGCCACACGCCGTTCTTCGCGAACTACCGTCCGCAGTTCTACTTCCGCACGACCGACGTGACGGGCACGGTGAAGCTGCCGGAAGGCACCGAGATGGTGATGCCGGGCGACAACCTGAAGTTCGAAGTCGAACTGATCGCGCCGATCGCGATGGAAGA
>JBEEOG010000016.1:0-10536 GCA_041191745.1 Pseudomonadota bacterium
CCAGACGGTCGCGGTGACATCCTCGCAGCTGCGGGGCAGTGTGGTCGTCGATCCCGACACGAATCTGACGCTCGACCGGCTGACGCTGGAAGGCGACAACCTGCGCCTGTCGTCGGATCGCGGCTGGGCGGGGGCGGCGGCGCGGCTGCTTGTCGCCACGCGCCGCGACGCCGCCGATGCCGCCACGCACGAGGTCTTTGCCGAGGCGACCTCGATCACGCCGGACCAGAATTTCCGGATGGAGATGAAATCCGTCTCGGCCCTGCCCGAACTGATCGACCGTGTCCGCATCGATGCCAAGGCGGGGTTTTCCGCGCCGATCGACCGTTTCGCGGGGCAAACGCGGTCCGTCCTGCAGCGGCTGGACCTGCGCGAGGCATCGGTGACATGGGGCGCCTTTAGCCTGTCGGCCAAGGGGGGTGTGCAGCCCGATCCGCAGGGTCTGGCCGAAGGGCGGATCGACATCCGCGTGGCGCCATGGCGCGATCTGGTGCCCGTGCTGGTCGCGGCGGGGCTGGTCACGCCCGAAGTCGCCCCGACCGTCACCCGCGCGATGGAGCTTCTCGCCCAGCAGGGCCCCGACCCCGAGGTGCTGGAGGTCCCGCTGGTCCTTGCCGGCGGGCGGATGGCGCTTGGCCCCATCCCGCTTGGCCCTGCCCCGCGGCTCGACTAGCCTAGCGGCAATACGGCCCGCTACGATGGCTGGCCGTGTCGAAATGCAGATGATCCTCGTGGTAGCCGTCCGATCCGGGGCCGAGGGTGGTGCCGAAGATGCCACAGGCGGCCCTGTGCGCGCGGCGGAACTCGCGGTTGTAGCCGTCCGCCACGGTGATGCTGCGCCCGTCCGCGAAGACGAGGCCCGAGATGTCCACCGCCTTGCCGCGCCCGTGTTCGCTGATCCTGTTGCCGCGGATGTTGTTGCGCGGGCGGCAGATGTAGCTGGCGGCGATCTGGATTTCCACGATCTCGCGCCGGAAGGCGGGGCGCAGGCCGCGGTCGATCCACGTCTTGAAGGCGGCGGCGGTCTGGCAATCGACGATGGCGGGCGTGGACAGGCGGATGCCGGAAATCGAGGTGACCTGAACCGGCTCTTCCACCCCGCAGCCGCGCGTTCGGGATGTGATGCGGGCCAGTTCCTCGCCCCGGATGTCGGGATCGCCGCAGACATAGCCGCCGCGCGGGGCCGGATCGCGCGGCGCATCGCCGTTCCTGCCGAACAGGCCGAACAGCCCCCGACGCGGCGGACGCGCGGGCGGCGCGGCCGAGGCCGTGACAGCCGCGCCGGGTGCGGCTGCCTCTGGTGCGGCCTGTGGCGCGGCAAGGGCGGGGCGGGGCGCGGGGCGCAGCGTGGCGGGGCCGGCAACGGCCACGGTGACGGCCACAGGGACGGGTGCGGCAGGCGTGGGTACCTGCGCTTGGTCCGTGGCCTGCGCGCCTGCGGGCTTCGGCTGCGGGCGCAGGCTCTTGCCGATGCCGCCCGCGACGGTCACGGGGGCGACGGCGGGCGCGGGGGGGTCAGCGGCGATCGCGGCGGCGGGGCGCGGCACGGGCCGTTGCGACCGGTCCGGCGCTTCCGCCCGAAGCGGCCCTGCAGTCACGGCCAGAACAACGGCCACCATGTACCCCCACCGCCGCACCGGTCATCCGTCCCGTGGCGGTCCGGCCGCCACGCGGCCGAAATCGGGCGCGGCGGTATCCTGCCCCGCCTCGATGATCCCGCGCCGGATCGCGCGGGTCTTGGTGAAATAGGCGTGCAGATGGTCGCCATCGCCCATGCGGATCGCGCGTTGCAGCACGAACAGCTCTTCCGTGAAGCGGCCGAGGATGTCCAGAACGGCATCCTTGTTCGTCAGGAAGACGTCGCGCCACATCGTCGGGTCCGAAGCCGCGATGCGGGTGAAGTCGCGGAACCCCGATGCGGAGTACTTGATCACCTCGGAATTCGACACGCGGCGCAGGTGATCGGCCACGCCCACCATCGTGTAGGCGATCAGATGCGGCGTGTGCGACACGACGGCCAGCACCAGATCGTGGTGGTCGGCGTCCATCTCGTCGACATTCGCGCCCATGCCTTCCCACAGCGCGCGCAGGCGCGCCACGGCATCGGGGGTCGATTGCGGCACGGGCGTCAAGAGGCACCAGCGGTTCTGGAACAGCGTGGCAAAACCCGAACGCGGGCCGGAATGTTCCGTCCCCGCCAGCGGATGGGCGGGAACGAAGGCCACGCCCTCGGGCAGATGGGGGGCGACCGCCTCGATCACCGCGCGCTTGACCGATCCGACATCGGTCACGCAGGCGCCCGCCTTCAGATGCGGGGCCATGCTGGCCGCCACCTCTTCCATCGCGCCCACGGGCACGCAGAGCACGACAAGATCCGCGCCTTCCACCGCTTCGGCCGCCGTGGCGCAGACGCGGTCGCACAGCCCGATCTCAAGCGCGATGGCGCGGGTTTCGGCGGATTTGGCATGGCCCACGATTTCGCGCGCCAGCCCGAACTGGCGCATCGCATGCGCCATGGAGGACGCGATCAGCCCCAGCCCGATCAGGGCCACGCGGTCATAGACGGGGGTCGTCGCAGTCATTTCGTTCCCTTGAACTGGCCCACCGCATGCGCGACGCGGCGGCAGGATGCCTCGTCCCCCACGGTGATCCGCAGGCAATGGGGCAGCTTGTAGCCCGCCACGCGCCGCACGATCAGCCCCTGCGACTGCAGGAAGGCATCGCAGGCCGACGCTTCGTCATCGCTGGCGAAACGGGCCAGCACGAAATTGGCCATCGACGTGTCCGACGGCACGCCCAGCGCGGCCAGCGCCTCGGCCAGCCAGTGGCGCATGCGCGAATTCTCGGTCCGGCAGCGGGTGACCCAGTCCTGATCGCGCACCGCCGCCTCGGCCACGTCCAGCTGGGTGGTGGACAGGTTGAACGGCCCACGGATGCGGTTCAGGACATCGACGATCGCCTTCGGCCCGTAGCCCCAGCCGATCCGCAGCCCGCCCAGACCGTAGATCTTCGAGAAGGTGCGCGTCATGAACACATTGGGCCGCGTATCGGCCAGCGCCGCGCCGCCATCATAGCCGTCGACATATTCCGCATAGGCCCCGTCGATCACGAGGATGGCCTGCTTGGGCAGGCCCGCCGCCAGACGCTCCACCTCGGCCATCGAGATCATGGTGCCGGTGGGGTTGTTGGGGTTGGCGATGAAGACCAGCTTCGTGCGACGGTTGCATGCGGCAAGGATCGCGTCCACATCCGTGGTGCGTTCGCGCTCGGGCACCTCGACCGGCGTGGCACCGACGGCCAGCGCGCTGATGCGGTACATCAGGAAGCCGTGTTCGGTGAACACGACCTCGTCCTTGGGGCCGGCATAGGCCTGACAGAGCAAGGTGATGATCTCGTCCGATCCCACGCCGCAGATGATCCGCGCGGGGTCGAGGCCATGCACCTCGGCAATCGCCTCGCGCAGGGGGGCGTGGTCGGTCGAGGGGTAGCGGTGCAGGCTGTGCACGCTGCGCTGGAACGCCTCTTTCGCGCGGTCCGACGGGCCGAAAGGGTTTTCGTTCGACGACAGCTTGACCGCGTTGGCGACGCCCGCGACATGGGCCTTGCCGCCCTCGTAAAGGGCGATGTCGAGGATGCCGGGCTGCGGGCGGATGGCGTCGGTCATGTCTCACTCCTGTCGCCTGCGCTCATAACGGTCGGGACGGGTCTAGGCCAGTGGATTTGTCGCGGCAAAATGCGTCGCGCGCGCTCAGACCTTGATCTTGCTGCGCGCCTGCAACCAGTCCACCAGCGCCATCAGCACGCCCGACACGACAAAGGTCAGGTGGATCACGGTCAGCCAGAACAGCGTGTCGGGATCGCGCGACGGGGTGGCGGGATCGCCGATCTCCATGAACCGCTTGAGCAGATGGATCCCCGAGATGGCGACGATCGAGGCGAGAAGCTTCATCTTCAGCCCGCCGAAATCGACCTTGCCCATCCAGTCGGGACGGTCCGCGCCAACGTCGAAATCGAGCCGCGAGACGAAGCTTTCATAGCCCGAGAACAGCACGATCAGAAGCAGGTTCGCCGCCAGCGTCAGGTCGATCAGGCTGAGGACGACGAGGATCGCCTTTTCCGGCGACATGGTCAGCGCCTGCGGCATGTAATAGACCAGCTCGCGCAGGAATACGACGACAAGGATGCCCAGCGCCGCCACCAGCCCCGCATACATCGGTGCCATCAGCCAGCGGGATGCGAACAGCCCCCGTTCGAACCCGTCCTCGATCCGCTGCTTGCGTGACATGGATTGACCCCTACCCCGTGAACCCCAAACCTGTCCTGCGATGCCGCAAAAGCAAGAGGCCCGCCATGGGGCGGGCCTCGCTTCGGTGGGTCTCGGCGCGAAATCAGTTCTTCGCGTAGTATTCGACGACGAGGTTCGGTTCCATCTGCACCGGATAGGGCACGTCGCCCAGCGTCGGGGTGCGGACGAACTTGGCCACCATCTTGGAGTGGTCCACCTCGAGGTAGTCGGGAACGTCACGCTCGGTCAGCGCGACGGCTTCGAGGACGAGCGCCATCTGCTTGGACTTCTGGCGCACCTCGACCACGTCGCCTTCCTTCACGCGGTAGGAGGCGATGTTCACGCGCTGGCCGTTCACGGTCACATGGCCGTGGTTCACGAACTGGCGGGCGGCGAAGATCGTCGGGACGAACTTGGCGCGGTAGACGACCGCATCCAGACGACGCTCCAGCAGGCCGATCAGCATCTCGCCGGTGTCGCCGCGCACACGCTCGGCTTCGGCATAGATCTTGCGGAACTGCTTTTCGGTCAGGTCGCCGTAATAGCCCTTCAGCTTTTGCTTCGCGCGCAGCTGGGTGCCGAAATCCGACAGCTTGTTCTTGCGGCGCTGGCCGTGCTGGCCGGGGCCGTATTCGCGCTTGTTCACCGGGGACTTCGGACGGCCCCAGATGTTTTCGCCCATGCGGCGGTCGATCTTGTACTTGGCAGAGGTGCGTTTGGTCACCGCTGATCTCCTTCGGTCATGTGAAGGGCGTTGTCCTTTCCCCTTGCGGGGCGACAGGTTTCCCCTTGCGGGGTCCACCAACACCAATGGAATGTGCGACGGTCTTCCGCCGGACTGCGGGCTTATACAGCCGCATCCGGCAGAGTCAACACGGCGCCTGCGGGGTTTTCACGCCGCGATGTCGTGGCGCAGGATCGCCGCCTCGGATGCCGAAAGGTTGCGCCGCGCATAATCGCCATAGGCATGGGGATTGACCGCCACGCCGGGCAGGATCGACAGAAGCGCCTGCCGCTGCTGCGGTTCGACGGTGTCGAGCGCGGTATTCGACGGGTGGAAGCTTTCCGTCTCGATCCCATTGGCGAAGACGATGTTGTGCCGTTCCAGCAGGATGTGGATATAGGTCACCTCGCGCAGGGACTGGTCCACGGTCACGTTGTGGCCATTGGTCAGATCCTCGGCCCTGACCAGCACCTCGGGCGTGTTGAACAGCGACTGCGCGGCGCGGCCCTTGACCAGCATCCGGTGCTGGGGCGACACCAGCAGGTCGCCGTCCGGCCGCCCCGACCCCAGCGATCCCGCGCGGAAGCGGATCGGGCGCAGGTGCGGCATGGCGTGAAGCCGCGCGCCCGTCATGCGGCGGTGGCCGCTCCACAGCACTTCCTGCGGGCCGTTGTCCTTGGTCAGGATCAGGTCGCCGGGGCGCAGCATCTGGATCAGGCGCGGGCCGTCGGGCGTGGCGATGCGGGTATCGGGGGTGAAACAGATCACCCCGCCCTCCTGCTGGGCCCCCGCCGCCTGATGCGTCCGGTCGATGGACACGCGGACGACCCAGAGATCGGTATTGGCGGGCGGCGCATCGCCCACGAACATCAGAAGCCGCGCGCCCGTATCAGGCACGGGAATGACGGTGACGGCATGGGTCTGCCGCCCGTCGGTGACGATGAAGCCGCGGTCCAGCGCGTCATCGGGCAACTCGGCCTCGGCGCTGTCTTCGCGCCCGCCGCTGACCGCCGCGCCGACCAGCCGCCGCACCATGCGCGCCGCACGTCGGCGCATCTCTGCCTCGCCCTCCGGTCCCTCGAGGATCAGAAGGTCCGCCTGCCCGTCCACCCGAACCGCCTCGCCCGTCCAGCGCCATGAAGCGCCGACGGCCAGCATGTCGGGGGACGCGGCCTTCAGACCGTCCACTTCCGTCTGTGACCATGAGATGACGAACGTGCCACGAGGACCCGTTTTCATGCCTGTCTCTGCCTGCTCGTTTTTCTTTTATTGTTCGCAGGCTAACAGCGATACAGACTTTCGGCTATAGCATATGTGCAACAGTATGCGGATTGCGTGGCGGGTCAGAAGTTCAACCGCAGGCTGACAGAGCCCAGAACCTGCCCTTCGTCCTGCTGTTCGAATTCGCGGCCCAGCCATGTCACGCCGTAAAACACCTCGGACGCGCTGCCCTGCCAGTGCAGGCCCGCCCGCAGGCGGCTGCGGCTGTCCGACAACGTGGCCGCCCCGCCCGCAGGAAAATAGGCGCTGTCGAAGACATGCGCCATGTCCCCGCCGAGCGACAGGCTGAAGCCCGGGGCGCGGTCGCCCGCCACGGCGCGGTAGCGCTGGCCCGTGACCCCGTCGCGCAGCATCAGCGCGCCTCTCGAGGCGCCGCCGAATTCCAGATCGCCGCCGATGCGGACCAGCGTTTCCGCCCCTGCCTGCAGTTCGGCGAAGGGGCGCAGGCGCATCTGGCCCATGGTCAGGGTGCGGGCCGTTTCGGCCACCAGCGTGGGATGGGCGGCGTTGCCGATCTGGTTGCCCAGCACCGCCACGTCGGGCATGCCCAGCATGTCGTGCAGGTCGCGGTGCAGGTTGCCAAGGCGCGTCTGCGGTCCGGTCACGACGACATCGAGACCCACGCTGTTTTCCAGTCCGGCAGTGGCGAAGTGGGTGTGCAGCCCGAAGGACAGCGCGCCCGCATAGCGGCGGTCTGCGGGATCGGGCGTGACGAGGTCGGCAGGCGAGATGACCTCGCCGCGGAACCGGAATTCGAGGATCTCGCCCGGCGTGGCGGGCAGCGTGCCGGTCCAGTCCACCCCGCGCACACGGCTGAGCGTGTAGGACCCCGTGCGCCAGCGGTCGCGCCCGTCGCCGATGATGTCGTTCGTCAGCAACCGGCCCCAACCCAGCGTCACGCGTTCCTGCGCCTCTGCCGCAGGCGTCGTGCCCGCCATCAGCACAAGGGCCAGTGCCGCGGCCAGTCCCGCGATCATCCGTTTCATGGCCATCAGCCCCTTTCGCCAAAGCGCCTTGCGCGCAGTCTGCACGCGCAGGCGGTGCCGCACCAGTCTAGGTTGCGGCGCGCCGCGCAGCCAGTGCAGCCGCGCAACAGGGCCGTCAACGGACTGTTTCCCTGTCGAGACTTCGCAGCCAAGCCGCAACCTCGGTCCGGCGGTTCTGCGCGACGGGCAGTTCGGTGCCGTCCGCCAGTTGCAACGCCGCCCCGCGCCCCGACTGGCGCAGGCGCGCCCGTGCGGCCGGCGTGGCGGCCACCCAGACCGCGCGGGCGATCTGCATCCCCGCCCGTGGCGGGACCGCGGCGATCACGCTGGGAAACCGCGTGGCAAGCCGCAGGGCGGCGCCTCCGGCATGGACGCGCACGGCATTCCCCTCGCCCACGATATGCGACAGGTCGGCCAGCGGAATGTCGCGGTCGCCGATCCGCAGGATCTGCTGGCCGGTCGCGGTTGCGGCCACGGCCGGGGCCGGGTCCCCGGGCGCGTCATCCGTCGGCGCGGGCTTCGCGGCGGCGCGCATCTCGGCCAGCGCACGGGGAACGACCAGCCCCACCCCGAGCCCGAGCGTCAGTTCCGCGATCAGCCAGAAGAATACCAGATAGCCCAGCACCTGACCCGCATCCGCCATCGGCACCGCGCCCAGCCGGAGGGCCGTGATCTCTCCGGCCGCCATGCCGGCCGCCGTCGCGGCAAAGACCACGGGCGAGGCATGCAGCGTCAGGACCGCCGGCCCGGTGATGATCCGCCGCAACAGCCAGATGACGCCGATCAGCACCAGCAGAAAGGCCAGAAGCGCGACGAGGTAGATGGCCACGCTGACCCAGCGCGGAAGCGCGGCAAGGTCGCGGACATTGGTGTAGACCCAGATGAAGACGGGAAGCAGGTAGATCGGCACCGCGCTGCGATGCCGGAACAGCCTGACGAATTCGTCAAGTTTCACGCGCACGGACTGCGAAGTCAGCAGCCGCAGCATCAACTCGTCATTCTTCATTTCGGTTTCCCGACACGGAATGTCACTCGAAAGGGTGATCGTCGCCGGACGTGTACAGACTTTTGGCTCATGGCTGCGTAATGAGTATACCGGCGGCGGTCATTGTGCCAGTTCCGGATTTCCGTATGTGCGCCTTCCCAAAGCGGTTTCAGCCGCGAGGCGCCCTTGCGGAGGCCAGTTTGACCGGCCGTCGGCACCCTGCCGGCGGCCGCGTCGTTTGGCAGCAATCCAAAGCGCTTGCGCGAAGGGTGGCGGGCCATTACCCATTCGTCTGGGGTATGGGACGGGCCTGAACGAAGTGCTGTCTTTGGTGTGGGGAATCCGGTCGCAAGACGCGCCGCGCGATCTGCTGCTGCGCTTGGCCAGCGGGGACAGGCTGCGCCTGTCCGACCGCGAACTGTGGCTTGCCCTGCGCCACCGCAACACCCTGTTCTATTTCGCGGGCGTGGTTGCCGCCCTGATCCTGATCGACGTGCGGGGCGAAGGGCGCGACTATGCGATCTGGCAGAGCGCGCTGTTCTTCGCCGCGTCGCAATCGGTGGCGATCCTCTGCGTCGCCTTGGGGCTGACGGTGCTGCGCCGGATGTCCCGGCGGACCGATGCCCTGCCGCTGCACCTGTCGCCCTTTGCCGCGGTGGCCGCGGTGTTCATGGTCGTGACCTGCGAGGTGTCGATCCACCTCGCGGGGGGGCGGGTGCTGGAAACGGCCTTCGAATACCTGATCCTGTGGTTCTTCTTCTATGTCCTTGCCGAACTGGAACTGATGGGGGCCATCCTGCTGGTCGCGCCGCGCGTGCTGGCCGACCTGCGCGCGCGCGGGATCTCCGCCCCACCCGCGCCAGCCCTTGCGCCGCCGGCGCGGCCCCCCGCCCGCGCGGCACGGATCGCCGATGCGACGGGTGGGATGGTGGTGATCGGCGAGTTGCAGATCGACCCCGCCACGATCCGCCATGTCCGCGCCGAGGGGAACTATGTCGATATCCGCACCGACAGCGCGCGGCACTACCTGCTTGGCACCTTTGCCACCGTCGTGGCGGCGCTCGGCCCGCAGCACGGGCGGCAGATCCACCGCTCGCACTGGGTGGCAGCGCGGGTCATGCGCGGCTTCTACCGCGACGGGCGCGACCTTGTCGTGCGGCTTGAGGACGGGTCGGAAATCCGCGTGGCGCAGTCGCGCCAGAAGGACCTGCTGCCGTGGCTGGCAAGCGTGACGGGCCGGATCAAGCCCGCCGGCGGGGTGTCGGGCTGATCCGTGGCGGCGTGCTCTGCCACCCGCACCGCGCGGGGCGGATCAGGACGCGCGCAGATAGAGCGAATTGTTCCGCGTGCGCCCGACCAGACGGTAGCCCCGCGCGGCAAAGGCGGCGCGGCAGGCGGGGTAGTCGTCGCCATCCCCTGCCGTCTCGATCACGATGCGGGACGGCAGCGCCGCGTCGGGTGCCGTTTGCAGATAGGGTGCCAGCGCCTTGTCCTCGTGCCCTTCGACGTCGATCTTCAGCCCGTGCAGGCGCGACACCCCCTGCGCCGCCAGAACCGCGGCCAGCGTGTGGACCGGCATGTTGCCTTGCGGATTCTCGCGGATCGCCACGATGGCCACGTCATCCTTGCGGATCACCAGATCGGCCCGCCCTTCGGCATCGCTGACGGCGGCATGGACGGCCGAGAGATTGGCCAGACCCGTGGCGCGCGCGTTCCATGACAGGTGGTCCACCATGCGCGGGTTGGCATCGATGGCCACCACCCGCCCCGCGGGCCGCGCCACGGCCAAGGGCAGGGCGTAAAGCCCGACATTCGATCCGATATCGGCAAATCCCGCATCGGCGGGCGCGTCCTGCAGCAGGAAGTCGATATCGGCCCCGTTGTAGTCCGGCACCAGCATCAGGCCCGTCTCGATCAGGTTCGCATCCCCCTGCAGGCGGAAGGCCGCGCCGCGGAAGCGCAGGTCGAGCCGGCCGCCGTTCAGCCGCATCACCCGCCGCGCGACGCGGTGGCGGAAGATGCCCCAGCGCAGCGGGCTGTTGCGCGCGACCCAAAGCAGCGCCGCCGCCAGACCGCGCGGCGCATGGTGGCCAAAGGGGGCGTCCCCTTCGGCGCGGCCGCGCGCCAGTTCGGCCTCTGTCAGGGGGCGCCACAGCATGTCCGTCATCGTTCCGTCCCTGTCCGTCGGTGTCTTTCGGGCCAGCCCGCGGGGCCCGTCCGACCGATGCTATACAGCCTCTGTCGCGGCTTGTCGCGTCATGCCCGCACGCGGCGC
>JBEEOG010000017.1:0-4292 GCA_041191745.1 Pseudomonadota bacterium
AGGTCGCCAGCACATCGAAGAAGGGATAGATGCGGTTCAGGCTGTCGTGGGTGTTCAGATAGACCTGCGTCACCAGCGGATCGGCGGCCAGCAACGATTTCATCAGCGGGTCAAGCCGCACCGTGCGCCAGAGCTTGTCCTTTTCGGCCGCGCCCACGGGAACCGCGCCGCTGTAGAAGACGGCCGCCCCGCCATCATCTGCCGTCTTGTAGAACACGCCGTCGGGTGACATCGCGTGGCGCGCCACCTCGGCCGGATCGGGGGTGGCGGGGGTGGCCAGCGCGCGGCCCGTCTCGTCGGCATAGACCTGCGTCAGCGCCGCGACCGTCTGCAGCCGGTGGGCGATGGCATTGGCCTCGCGCAGGGCCGTTTCGGCCAGCGTGCCGGTCGAGATGCGGGTGACCACATCGGCGCTGCGGTCATAGACGAGGTTCGTCGTCGCCCAGTAGATCCCGAGGAAGCCGAGTTCGATCAGCAGAAGCGGCACCAGAGCCGCCCGCAGATAGGACCGCCAGAGCCATCGGCGAAGCGGTATCGGCGCGTTGGGTGCGGGGGCAGAGGCAGGGGCCATGTCGAATCGCGTCCCGTCGTCATTCGCCTTCCGATTACACCCGCAGGCGCGCACAACCCAAGGAAGATGGCCGGACCTATCCTTAGGGACAGGGGGAACCCCTGCCCGCCTGCCCGCGCGCCCTTTACGAATCGCGCGGATCGGCTAGATCAATGTTCCATGAATGTTCTTCTCTGGCTCAAGCGCGACCTGCGTCTGCACGACCACCCCGCCCTGTCCCTTGCGGCGGGCATGGGGGCGGTTCTGCCGCTTTACGTGGTGGAACCCGACTACTGGCGCCTGCCGGACACCTCGGCCCGCCAGTGGGAGGCGGTGGCCGAAGGGCTGGCCGACCTGCGCGACGATCTGGCCCGTCTGGGGACGCCGCTCGTGGTGCGGACGGGAGAGGTGGTCGACATCCTCGACCGGCTGTGCCGCCAGCACCACATCGCCCGCATCGTCAGCCATGAAGAGACGGGAAACCTCTGGACCTATGCCCGCGACCGGCGGGTCGGCGCATGGGCACGGGCGGCGGGGGTGGAATGGGTGGAACTGCCGCAGCAGGGCGTGGTGCGGCGCCTGCGCGGGCGCGATGGCTGGGCCGCGCGGCGCGATGCCTTTGTCGCGGCCCCCCTTGTGGCCGCGCCCGCGGCGCTGCGCGCGGTGGCGGGGGTGGAACCCGGCCCGATCCCGACCGCCCGCGCCCTGCGTCTGGCCGAGGATCGCTGCATCCACCGCCAGCGCGGCGGGCGGGTGGAAGGGCTGCGGCTGCTCGACAGTTTCCTGTCGGTCAGGGGAGAGCCCTACCGCAGCGCCATGTCCTCGCCCCTGTCGGCCGAGCGCGCCTGTTCGCGCCTGTCGGTCGCGCTGGCCACCGGCGCGCTTTCCTCGCGCGAGGTGGCGCAGGCGGCTTCGGCCCGTGCGGCGGCGCTCTCTGCCGAACGGGCGGGCGAACGGGCGGGCGGGCGCTGGGGCGGGGCCATCGCCAGTTTCCAGAGCCGGATGGCATGGCGCGACCATTTCATCCAGAAGCTCGAGGACGAGCCCGGGATCGAGATCCGCGCCCTGCACCGCGCCGCCGATGCCCTGCGCCCGCGCGTGCCCGATGCCGCGCGGCTGGCGGCATGGGCGCGGGGCGAGACGGGGCTGCCCTTCGTCGATGCCTGCATGCGCTATCTGAACGCGACGGGCTGGCTGAATTTCCGCATGCGGTCGATGGTGATGGCGGTGGCGTCCTATCACCTGTGGCTCGACTGGCGGGCGACGGGGTCGGTGCTGGCGCGGCGCTTCACCGATTACGAACCGGGAATCCACTGGCCGCAGGTGCAGATGCAGTCGGGCGTCACGGGGATCAACACGATCCGCCTATACAACCCCGTCAAGCAGGGCCGCGATCAGGACCCGACGGGGGCCTTCACCCGCCGCTGGGTGCCCGAACTGGCCGGCCTGCCCGACAGCTTCCTGCAGGAGCCGTGGAAATGGCCCGAGGCGCGCCGCCTGCTGGGGCGGACCTATCCCGAACCCGTGGTGGACGTGGCCGCCGCCGCCCGTGCCGCGCGCGATGCCGTCTGGGGCCTGCGCCGCGAACAGGGCTACAGAGCCGAGGTGGCCGAGGTGATCGAACGCCATGCCAGCCGCGCGGATGCGCGGTTCGTCAACGACCGCAGTCCCCGCCCCCGCCGCCGCGCGGCGGATGCGGCGCAGATGAGCTTTGACCTCTAACATGGCCAAGATGAAGAAGAAGGGCGATCTGCCCGAAAAGACCTGCGCCACCTGCGGACGGCCGTTCACTTGGCGCAAGAAGTGGGAAAAGGTCTGGGACGAGGTCCGCTATTGCTCGGACCGCTGCCGCGGGGACAAGGGCAAGGGGCGGAAGGCCTGACCCGCCGCCCCCGTTTCAGCCGCGCAGGACCGCCGCTTCCAGCTTGCCCAGCGTCTGCTGGCCCAGAGCTTCGGCCCCGAAGGCGCGGGCGTTGCGCCATTCCTCGGCCGTGGCCATCGCCATCGACAGGGTGATGCGCGTGGTCCCGTCCAGATCGTCGAAGATCACCCAGGCATCGGCGTGCTTGGGTCCGTCCTCGCCCCAGTGCAGGGTATAGTCGATGCGCCGCGGCGCTTCGAACAGGCGGTACTTGTGGTGGTTCGGGAACACCGTCCCGTCGGGGGCGATCATGTCGAACACCCATTCCCCGCCCGACCGCAGGTCGATCCGCTTCGTCCTGCAGGAAAACCCGTCCGGCCCCCACCACTTCGGCAGCGACCCTGCATCCGCCCATGCCGCCCAGACCCTGTCGCGCGGGGCGGCGATGATGCGCTGGATCGACATCATCCGTTCCGCCACATCCGCCAGATTGGCCAGCCCCGCATCGAAGCCCGCGCGATAGCCGCCCGCCATGTCGGCGGCGAGGTTCGACAGCTGCACCGTCACGTCAAGCACCGCCCCCTCGCCCTCTGCCGCGACGCGCGCGGTGACGAGAGAGGCCGACTGCGCCACGTCAAGGGTCGAGATCACCTCGCTGTTCACGCTGAACCCCTCGCCCAGCGCGAGCCATGCCACATCGCAGCGGATGTCGGGCTGGCCGGCCACCTTGCAGAGCGACACCTCGGCCCCGCCCACCCGCGTGTCGGCGGTCAGGACGTCCACCGTCACCCCGGGCGCGGGCGCGGCCCAGAGCGCGCGGGCGGCGGGCGCGGTCCATGCCTGCCAGACGGTCGCGGCGGGGGCCGCCACCTGCCGCCGGAAGGCCAGCGTGGCGAAGGGCCCCGTCACATCAGCCCCCGCGCATATTCCTCAAGCTGGGTGGCCACCGTGCCCCAGCCGTCATGGAAGCCCATCTCGGCATGCTGCTTGGCGCTCTCGGCATTGCGGTGCCGCGCGACGGCGGTATAGCGCGTGCGGCCCCCGCCCAGATCCTCGAAGGTCAGGATCGCGGTCATGAAGGGTTCGGCGGCGGGTTTCCATCCGGCGCTGTAGGTGTCGGTGAAGACCAGCCGCTCGTGGGGGACGACCTCCAGATAGACGCCCTTGTTTTCCATGATGTTGCCATCGACATCGAAGGTGGTGTTGCAGGCCCCGCCCGCGCGCACGTCCAGATGGCAGGCGGTCACCCTGTGCGGCTTCGGCACGAACCAGTGGACAAGGTGTTCGGGCGTCGTCCAGCAGGCCCAGATCAGATCGCGCGGGGCATTCAGCTCGCGCGTCAGGATCAGGTCGAGCTCGGGGTCGAAATCGTCAGGTCTGGGGTCCATCTTGGTCTTCCTTCATCAGGGTCATCACATAGGCATCCAGCCGGTCGAGCCGCGCCGACCAGATGGCGCGCTGGTCCTCGATCCAGCCGCGCATCGGTTCCAGCGCCTCGGGCACCAGCGCGCAGGAGCGCACGCGGCCATCCTTGGCCGAGGTGACCAGCCCCGCCGCCTCCAGCACCGAGAGGTGGCGCAGGATGGTGGGCAGGCGCAGCCCCGTCGGCCCCGCCAGTTCGCTGACGGCGGCAGGCCCGCGCGCCAGACGTTCCAGCATCAAACGCCGCGTCGGATCAGAGAGCGCGTGGAACAGCAGGTCGAGATCGGTATCATGCTTAGCCATATGTCTAACTATCACGCCAGCGCAGGTCAGGGAAGGCATGGTTAGCCGATCGGCAAACATTCGCCTTCGCCTTTTTCCGAAAGGTGATGTCCCGATTCCCCTGCCAATCCGGCCCGCGCTTCCGTTGCCGGACGGGCTGCTACTGCCTATGTATCC
>JBEEOG010000018.1:0-12084 GCA_041191745.1 Pseudomonadota bacterium
CCCCGCCACGCGGTGTTCGATCCGCCGCGCCGAGGGGTTGCCCGCCGGAATCCGGATCGCGCCGGTCCGGTTCTCGTAGCCCCAGCAGATCGAGGTGGGCGCATGTTTGCCGGGCACCAGACGTTCGTAGCTGTTCTGGTGCGGCGCGAAGATCAGGGCCGAATCGTGCATCGCGTTCAGGCAGCCCGCCACGGCCGAGCGCATGATCGCCGTGCCCTTGGGACCGCCCGAGTCAAACACGTTGCGCCCGTCCTCGTCGATCAGGCTGAAATGGGTGTGCAGGCCCGATCCCGAATATTCCGGATAGGGCTTGGCCATGAAGCTGGCGGCAAAGCCGTGCCGCCGCGCCAGACCCTTGACCAGCATCTTGAACAGCCACGCATCGTCGGCGGCGCGCAACGCGTCGTCGCAATGCATCAGGTTGACCTCGAACTGGCCCAGACCCGTTTCCGACGTGGTGGTGTCGGCGGGAATGTCCATCGCCTCGCAGGCGTCGTAGAGATCGGTGAAGAAGGTGTCGAAGGCATCGAGCGCGCGGATCGACAGCGTTTCGGCCGCCTTGCGGCGCTTGCCCGAACGCGGGCTGGGCGGCACCTGCAGCGTCTTGCCGGAATCGTCGATCAGGAAGAATTCCAGCTCCATCGCGCAGACGGGCGTCAGGCCGCGTTCCTTGAAGCGGTCCACGACATGGCGCAGCGCATGGCGGGGGTCGCCCTCGTAGGGCTGGCCATTCTCGCGGAACATCCAGATGGGCAAGAGCGCGGTCGGCGCCTCCAGCCACGGCATCGGCATGAAGCCCCGTTCGGTGGGGCGCAGCACGCCGTCCTGATCGCCCTGTTCGAACACCAGCGGGCTGTCGTCGATATCCTCGCCCCAGATGTCGAGATTGAGCACCGAGAACGGGAAGCGCGTCCCGTCCTTGACCACCTTGTCGGCAAAGCGGGCAGGGATGCGCTTGCCGCGCGCCTGCCCGTTCAGGTCCGCCGCCGCCACGCGGATCGTGCGGACGTCAGGATGCTTCCTCAGCCAGTCCTTCATCATCATGTATCAACAGTCGGAAAGGCACGGCCCATCGGGCGGCCCCCGGTCGTTCCCCTGTTTGCGATCCCGTTCCGCCCGGGCCCCATGCCCTGCGCCGCACCTCTCGCGGACCCGAGGTCAAGCGCGTGCCCCGAGGAATTTGATCAAATGAAGCCTACTATCGGATCAATTGGGGACGCAAGCGGATTCTGCCGCGCTGGTTCGACGGCAGGTGGCGGTTCAGGCGGCGGTTCAGGATGCCGAAGACAAGGATCAGCAGCAGCGTCAGGCAGACGAAGTAGAAGGCCACGATCGGATAGGGGATGAAGGGATTGTAGGTCCGGTCGGCAAAGTAGCTTGCGTAATAGAGCGCGTCGCCCTGCTGGCGGAAAGCGGGGAAGCTGGAAAAGAACACCAGCGTCGTCGCGTGGAAAAGGAAGATCGCCTCGTTCGTGTAGGCAGGCCAGCCAAGGCGCAGCATGGTGGGCCACAGGATGCGGCGGAACCGCGCGAAACCGGTCAGGCCATAGGCGTCTGCCGCTTCCAGATCGCCCTTTGGCACGGCCATCAGCGCGCCGTGGAAGATTTCGGCCGAATAGGCGGCGGTGTTCAGGAACAGCACGAACAGCGCCCCCGCCCAGGCCTTCGTCATCCAGTCGGTGTGGACGGTGATGCCCCAGAGCTCCACCCCGTTCTTGGGCAGCAGCACGAAGAGCTGGTAGCCGAGGAAGAACTGGATGAAGAGCGGCGAGCCGCGGAAGACGAAGATAAACCATTCCGCGGGCTTCTTCAGCCACGGGTTCGGGCTGGCCTTGGCCAGCGCCAGCGCATTGGCAAGAAAGAAGCCGAAGACCAGCGCGAGCACGCCGAAATAGACGTTCCAGATCAGGCCCGACCCGATCAGCGTGAATTGCTGGCACAGCGTGATGTCGGCCTTGGGCAGCATCCGCTCGCCATAGCCGAGCGAGCGGAAGGCATAGGCGCCGATGGTTTCCCAGCAGGTCATGCGGCGGCCTTTCGCATCGCTTCGCCCGCCATCGTGGCCTGACCGCGCGACAGGCGCTGCGAAAGCCGCCCCAGCACGATTTCCGACACCCGCGTGAAGGCAAGGTAGAAGATCAGCAGGCCGAGGAAATACCAAAGCCGCCAGTCGCCATGCGGATAGGCGAAGGTGTCGGTCTTGGACGACCCCAGCTCCTGCGCCCAGTAGACGATGTCCTTGACCCCCAGCAGGAACAGAAGCGGCGTGGCCTTGATCAGGATCAGCCACAGGTTCGACAGGCCGGGCAGGGCATAGACCCACATCTGCGGCACCAGCACGCGGCGGAAGACCTGACGGGGCGTCATGCCATAGGCCTCGGCCGTTTCAAGCTGGGCGCGCGGGACGGCCTGCATCGCGCCGTAAAGCACGTTGGCGGCGAAAGCGCCGAAGACGATGGCGAATGTCACCACGGCCAGCGTGAAGCCGTAGATCTCGTGCCAGACCTGCGGGGCGGATGCCGGGGGCACCTTGGCCTCGGGGCAGACGCGGAATTCCAGCCCGTTGCGGATCGGGTCGGTCCAGTCGGGGCAGAGCGCCTGATGCAAGAGCCATTCCAGACCCTGATCCAGCGCGATGACGAAGAACATGAAGAAGATGATGTCGGGGATGCCGCGCACCATCGCGGTATAGCCCTTGCCGAACAGCCGCAGCGCGGGATTGTGCGACCGCGCCGCCATCGCGCCCCCGAAGCCGAAGGCCAGCGCGGCAGGCGCGGTCACGGCCAGAAGCAGCAGGACGGTCCCGAAGCTCCAGTAGAATAGCAGATGCTTCCCCGTGGTGAGGTAGCACAGCATCCACCGTGCGGTGTCGAGTGTGGACGGGTCCGCGCAATAGGAAAACATCGCTGTTCCGCAAATGGGGAAGGGGGGGCCGCCGCTGCGGCCCCCCCTTGTCGGGTCAGGTGGCGATCAGAACAGGACGGCCTTGTCCTTGAACCACTTGGTGATCAGTTCGTTGATCGTGCCGTCGGCCTTCATCTCGCCGATGGCGGCATCGAACTTGGCGGCAAGCTCGGTGTCGGACTGGCGGAAGGCCGCGCCCACGCCTTCGCCCAGCGGGATTTCCTGCACGACGACCAGCGCGCCGCCCGAGGCTTCGACGATCGGCGCAAGATATTCGCCATCGGCCAGCACGGCATCGGCCTCGCCGTTCTGCACGGCGGCGACGGTTTCGTCGGGGGTCTTGAATTCAAGCAGCTGCGCGCCGGATTCGGCGACGTGGCCCGCCTGGATCGTGCCGGTCTGGGCGGCGACGACGCCCGCCTTGATGTCGGCATCGGCCGAGGCCGCGACATAGTAGGACACCGCCGGCGGCATGTAGTTCTGGCTGAACAGGCGGTCCTTGCGGCGCTCTTCGGTGATCGACATGCCCGCCATGATGACGTCGAAGTTGCCCGAGTTCAGGTTGGGCATCATCGAATCCCAGTCGTTCTGCACGAATTCGCAGGTCAGGCCCGCGCGCTTGCAGATCTCGTTGCCGAGGTCGACCTCGTAGCCGGCAAGGTTGCCCGCGTCGTCGATCAGGTTGTAGGGCGGGTACAGCCCTTCCGTCGCGATCCGCACGGTGTCCTGCGCGTGGGCCGCGACCGCCGACAGGGCGATCAGGGCCGTGGCAAGCAGCGTTTTCTTCATGGTCTTCAGCTCCCGTTAGGTTGTGGCAGTTTCTGGGTCGTGCCGGCGGTCAGGCCGCCGTGGCGGAAAGGAAGCCGCGCAGCCGTTCGGTCTGCGGGGCTCCGAAAAGCCGGTCGGGGGGGCCTTCCTCCTCGATCCGGCCCTTGTGCAGGAAGACGACATGGTCGGACACATCGGCCGCAAGCCGCATGTCATGGGTGACGAGGATCATCGTCCGCCCCTCTTCGGCCAGCGCCTTGATGACCTTGACCACCTCCTGCTCCAGCTCGGGGTCGAGCGCGGATGTGGGTTCATCGAAGAGAAGCGCGCGCGGTTCCATGCACAGCGCCCGCGCGATGGCCGCGCGCTGCTGCTGGCCACCCGAAAGCTGGGCGGGCCACGCGTCGCACTTGTCCGCGATCCCGACCTTGGCGAGGTAGCCGCGGGCCTTCTCCTCCACCTCGCGCGGGTCGCGCTTCAGCACCGTGACCGGCGCCTCCATGACGTTCTCGAGGATCGTCATGTGCGACCAGAGGTTGAACTGCTGGAACACCATCGACAGGTTCGTCCGCATCCGCATCACCTGCGCGCGGTCGGCGGGGTGGCGGTTCAGGCCGGTGCCCTTCCAGCGCACGGGTTCGCCCTCGAAGGCGATCTCGCCCTGCTGGCTGTCCTCGAGCAGGTTGCAGCAGCGCAGGAGCGTGGACTTCCCCGACCCCGAGGATCCGATCAGCGACACGACATGGCCGCGCGGCGCGACCAGATCCACGCCCTTGAGCACCTCGAGCGGACCGTAGCTCTTGTGCAGGTCGGTGATGCGGATGACGGGTATGTCGCGGTCAGGGGTCACGGGGTGTCATGGTTGTGTTGCGATGTCGGGCAAAGTAGGCGCAGCCATCGGCGCAATGCAACGTCTCAAGCGGATAATCTGCGCGATTTGGCCAGTGATTTGATCACTTTCCGCGCGTCCCGCCCGACGGAATGGCGGGTGACGCTACGGCAAGATAGGCCGCGGGCGGCAGTTGCACGATGCGCTTCAGACGCAGAAGCGCGCGGTCCTGTGGCGACAGCGCGGGAATCGCGGATTCGACTGCCGCCAGAACCGCGCCGGCATCGACGGCCAGCGCGCAGACATAGGGCAGGCCGGGCGTCGGATCGGTCGCGCCGATCACCTTGACCCGGTCCCGCGCGGCGTCGAACTGCGAAAGATAGGCGAACGTCACCGCATCGATCGCCGCCAATGCCGCCCGCCCTTCGGCCACGGCAAGGAACGAGGCGCGGTGCGATCCGGTCTCGGGGCCCGCCGCAAGCCGGATGCCCGCCTGCGCGGCGTGGTTCTGCGCGGCGGCCCAGCCCGATTGCGACATCCCGTCGTTATAGGCCATCGCCGCCCCGTCGAACGCCGCAAGCGTGCCGCGCGGATCGTCGGGATGGGCGATCAGGATGCTGCGGTAATGGCCGGGCGGGCAGCCCTCCACGCCGTAATCGGGCGTGCCGACAAGCTGCACCCTGCCATGCAGCCGCGCGCGATAGGGAAAGCCGCAGGTCTGGGACAGGACCAGATCAGGGGAAAGCCATTGCGGCATCAGGTCCGCATCCCCGCGCCGCAGCGCATCGGGCGCGTCGATGCCCCGCGCGCGCAGGCCATCGCGGACCAGCGCCCAGAACCTGTCATTCGCCGCCGCCGTTTCGGCGCGGTCATACATCGGAAGCGCCGCGATCATTCCGTCGCGCGCTCCGCCCGCTGGCGGGCAAGGCCCGAGTCCACATCCGTCAGGCCCAGAAGGCTGGTCACGAGGCGCAGGAGCCTGTCCTCCTCGGCATCGCGGATGCCGTCGGCCAGTGCCACGGTCCACATCGCCTGCACCAGCGCGGCGCGATCCTCGACCGCCGTCGCCTCTTTCAGCGCGCGGGTGAAGCGGACAGTGTCAGGGGCCTCGGCCTCAAGCGCCTCGGCGTCGGCGCGCAGGCGGGCCACCTCGAACGGGCCGAGGGCATGGCGGCGGGCAAGGATGCGGTCGATGTGATCGACCTCTTCGGCGGCATAAAGGCCGTCGGTCTTGGCCACGCGCACCAGAAGGGCTGCCAGCGCGAGGCGGGCATCCGGTTCGGGCAGACGGTCGGGGGCGGGCGCCATCAGGCGGCGGATCAGCGTGTCGAACATGGGAGCCAGATTAGGCCGCGTCCCGCGGGGCGGCAAGCCGGTCGGGCGTCACGCCTGCGGCACCGCAAGCCGCCCCTGCATCACGGGCACGGCCGCACCACGGATCAGCACGCGGCTGATCGCGCCACGGCTGCGTTCCACGGTCAGGTGGATGTCGGACGGGCGGCCCATCTCGACCCCCTGCCGCAAGTGGAAGCGCTCGCGCTCTCCGCGCAGGGCGCCCGCCTGTTCCAGCTGCGCCGCAAGGATGGCGCTGGCCGATCCGGTGGCGGGGTCTTCGGGGATGCCCGCCGTGGGCGAGAACATCCGCGCGCGGAAGTCGCACGCCGCGCCGGTGGTGTAGAGATAGGCGCTGTCCACCCCCGCCGCCGCCATGACCGCATCCCAATGCGGCTGGATCGGCCGCGCCCGCGCAAGCGCGTCAAGCGAGGCGACGGGGACGTAAAGGAAGGCCGGCCCCCCCTGCCAGATGGCGGGGCGGTGCGCGGCAAGGCCGATCTCGCCCGCTGTCAGCCCGAGGGCTGCGGGCAGGGACGCGTGCAGCACCTGCCCCGAGGCTGGGTGGGGCAGGACGGGGGCGGCAAATTCCGCTTCCACCCGCGGGCCGGTGCGGGTGACGGTCACGGGAACCAGCCCCGCCTCCTCCTCAAGCACCAGATGACGGGTGAAATCGCCCGCGGGCGCGTCGGCGGTGGCCAGATGGATGGCGCAGCCCACGGTCGGGTGTCCGGCAAAGGGAATCTCGGCCGTCGGAAAGAAGATGCGGACGCGCGCGCTATGGGCGGGGTCGCGCGGGGCCATGACGAAGATCGTCTCGGACAGGTTGAATTCCCGCGCGATGGTCTGCATCTGCGCGGTCGAAAGCCCGTCCGCCCCCAGCACGACCGCCAGCGGATTGCCGCTGAAGGCCCGGTCGGTAAAGACGTCCAGCGTATGGAATTCCAGCATCGCTCAGCCCTTCCGGAACAGGCGGTCCAGCCGTGCGGCCTCGTCCGCGATGCCATAGGGTGCGTTCAGCATCCACACGCCCGTGCCCATCATCTTGTGCCCGTCGCGCACCGGCGGAAAGCGGAGTTCGTGGCGGAAGGCATCGGGATGGTCCGCCATCAGGGCGGCCAGCATCGGTTCATGCGCGCGGCTGGTCAGCAGCGGATACCACAGCATGATCGTGCCCACGTTCCACTTGCGCGCGACCTGCCCGATGACGCGGGGGATCGTGGCGTAATCCTCCTTCACCTCGTAGGAGGGATCGATCAGCAGGAAGCCGCGGCGCGGGGTAGGGGGCGTGATGGCAAGCGCCATCTTCAGCCCGTCCTCGGCGCGGACATGCGCGCCCCAGCGGTCGGCCTGTTCCCGCAGCGCGGCGCGTTCCTGCGGGTGCAACTCGGCCAGATGGATCACGTCGCCGTCGCGCAGGGACAGGGCCGCGATCAGGGGCGATCCGGGATAGAAGGCATCGCCATACATCGCCCGCGTCTCGGCCAGACGGCGGGCATAGGGGTGGTCGGGCGGAAAGGCCCCTGCCAGCGCGGCGATGCCCGCCGCCGCCTCGCCCGTCTTTTCGGCCTCGGGCGCGGTCAGGTCATAGACCCCGCGGCCGGCATGCGTCTCGATGTAGGTGAGCGGCTTGTCCTTGCGCGTCAGGTAATCGAGCGACCACGCCAGAAGCGCGTGCTTCTGGACATCGGCAAGGTTTCCGGCGTGGTAGATGTGCTGGTAGGAAAGCATCGTGCCGATGGCCTTTCATGAAAGCCCCGCCCCCCGCGCCTTGCGGCATCGCATCGGGGCGGGGGCGGGCGGGTCAGACCAGACGGCTGACCTCGACCGCGGCCTTGACGAAATCGGCGAACAGGGGGTGGGGCTGGAACGGCTTCGACTTCAGTTCGGGATGGAACTGCACGCCGATGAACCACGGATGGTCCTTGACCTCCACGATCTCGGGCAGGCGGCCGTCGGGCGACATGCCCGAGAAGATCAGCCCGCATTTTTCCAGCTGGTCGCGGTACTGGATGTCCACCTCGTAGCGGTGGCGGTGGCGTTCCTCGATCACCGTGCTGCCATAGACGGCGGCGACCTTGGACCCTTCCTTCAGGTTCGCGGTATAGGCCCCAAGGCGCATCGTGCCGCCCTTGTCGTCGGTCGCCTTGCGCCGCACGGTGTGGTTGCCCTGCACCCATTCCTTCAGGTGATAGACCACGGGGGTGAAGCGCTTGGCGCCCGCCTCGTGGTCGAATTCCTCGGACCCGGCATTGGTCAGGCCCACAAGGTTGCGGCTCGCCTCGATCACCGCCATCTGCATGCCGAGGCAGATGCCCAGATAGGGGATCTTCTTTTCCCGCGCGAATTGGGCGGCCTTGATCTTGCCTTCGGTCCCGCGTTCCCCGAACCCGCCGGGGACGAGGATGGCGTGGAAGTTTTCCAGATAGGGCGCGGGATCCTCGCGTTCGAAGATCTCGGCGTCGATCCATTCGGCGCGCACGCGGGTGCGGTTGGCCATGCCGCCATGGGTCAGCGCCTCGGCGATCGATTTGTAGGCATCTTCCAGCTGGGTGTATTTGCCGACGATGGCCACCTTCACCTCGCCCTCGGCATGGACCAGACGGTCCATCACGTCTTCCCAGCGCGACAGGTTGGGCTTGGGGGCAGGGGTGATCCCGAAGGCGTCGAGCACCGCCTGATCCAGCCCCGCGCGGTGATAGGCCAGCGGCGCCTCGTAGATTGTTTTCAGGTCATAGGCCGGCACCACCGCATCCTTCCGCACATTGCAGAAGAGCGCGATCTTTTCCCGCTCGCGTTCGGGGATCGGGTGTTCCGACCGGCAGACCAGCACGTCGGGCGCAAGGCCGATGGACTGCAACTCCTTGACCGAATGCTGGGTGGGCTTCGTCTTCAGCTCGCCGCTGGCCTTGAGGTAGGGCAGAAGCGTCAGGTGCATCAGGATCGACTGGCCGCGCGGGCGTTCGTGGATGAACTGGCGGATCGCCTCGAAGAAGGGCAGGCCCTCGATGTCGCCCACCGTGCCGCCGATCTCGCACAGCATGAAGTCGACCTCGTCATCCCCGATCCGCAGGAAATCCTTGATCTCGTTCGTGACGTGCGGGATCACCTGGATCGTCTTGCCGAGGTAGTCGCCGCGGCGTTCCTTCTCGAGCACGTTGGAATAGATGCGCCCCGAACTGATCGAGTCGGTCGTGCGCGCATGCACCCCCGTGAAGCGTTCGTAATGGCCAAGGTCGAGGTCGGTTTCCGCCCCGTCATCGGTCACGAAGACCTCGCCATGTTCAAAGGGCGACATCGTGCCGGGATCGACGTTCAGATAGGGGTCAAGCTTGCGGAGGCGGACCGTATAGCCCCGCGCCTGCAGCAGCGCCCCCAGCGCCGCCGAGGCAAGGCCCTTGCCGAGCGAGGACACCACGCCACCGGTGATGAAGATATAGCGTGCCATGGTGGTCCCCCGTGATGTTCTTTGTCTGAATGCTGTGCGACTGGCCCGAAGGGAATCGCAGCATCACGGGAGTCGAGTCATAACGCAGGCATGGCCCGCGCGCAACCGCACCGCTAGATGCTGGGTTCGGGTTGTCCGGTCGGTCTAGAAGTGGTGGATCAGTCGGCGCGGGGCGGCGTTGCCGGCGCGTCGCTGGTGGACGGCGGCAGCAGGTCCTGACCGGGGGAGAGGGGGGCGGGCGCCTCTGCATCCGCAGGGGCGTCGGCGCCCAGCTGGTCCACGACCGATCCCTGATCCGCCTCGACCGCCGCCAGATAGGTCAGCGTCATCGAGGTGGCGATGAAGCAGATGGCAAGCGCCCATGTCACCTTGGCCAGCGCCGTCGCCGCGCCACGGCCCGACATCACCGAATTGCCGCCGCCCCCCATGCCAAGACCGCCGCCTTCGGAGCGCTGCAGCAGCACGACGCCGACCAGCAGCAGGGCGAGGATCAGGTGGACGGTAAGGATGACGTTTTCCATGAGGCGCGCTTTATCCGGAACTGACGCGCCTATCTAGGCGCAAGGCAAGGGTCGCGCAAGCGGGAAAGGGCCGCCCTCCGCAGCGGGCCGCCGACCCCGCCCGTCCGGCGCCGCGCGGGCCTGCGCGGATTTACCTGTTTCCCTTGCCCCCGTGCGTCGCTATAGCACGCACGGTTTCAGCGGACCGGAAAGGACTGACCCGATGGCAAACGTGGTTGTCGTGGGCGCCCAGTGGGGCGACGAGGGCAAGGGCAAGATCGTCGACTGGCTGAGCGAGCGTGCCGATGTCATCGCGCGCTTCCAGGGGGGCCACAATGCGGGCCACACGCTTGTCATCGGCGGCAAGGTCTACAAGCTGAACGCGCTGCCTTCGGGCGTGGTGCGCGGCGGCAAGCTGTCCGTCATCGGCAACGGCGTCGTCCTTGATCCGTGGCATCTGGTGGAAGAGATCGCCAAGATCCGCGAACAGGGCGTGACCATCACGCCCGAGACGCTGATGATCGCGGAAAACACCCCCCTCATCATGCCCTATCACGGCGAACTCGACCGCGCGCGCGAGGCGCAGGCAGCAGGGTCCAAGGCCAAGATCGGCACCACCGGGCGCGGCATCGGTCCGGCCTACGAGGACAAGGTGGGCCGCCGCGTGATCCGCGTGGCGGACCTTGCCGATGCGGCAACGCTGGAGTTGCGCGTGGACCGCGCGCTGGTCCATCACAACGCGCTGCGCGCGGGGCTGGGGCTGGAACCGATCGACCGCGACGCGCTTCTGGCCAAGCTCAATGCCATCGCGCCGCAGATCCTGCCCTATGCCGCCCCCGTCTGGAAGGTGCTGAACGAGATGCGCCGCGCCGGAAAGCGCATCCTGTTCGAAGGGGCGCAGGGCAGCCTGCTCGACATCGACTTCGGCACTTACCCTTATGTCACCTCGTCGAACGTGATCGCGGGGCAGGCGGCGACGGGCGTGGGGCTTGGCCCGAATGCGGTGGGCTTCGTCCTCGGCATCGTCAAGGCCTATACCACCCGCGTGGGCGAAGGCCCCTTCCCGACCGAGCTTTTCGATGCCGACGGCGACCGTTTGGGCGAGCGCGGGCATGAATTCGGCACCGTGACGGGGCGCAAGCGCCGCTGCGGCTGGTTCGATGCCGCGCTGGTGCGCCAGACCTGTGCGATTTCGGGCATCAACGGCATCGCGCTGACCAAGCTCGACGTGCTGGACGGCTTCAGGACGCTGAAAATCTGCGTGGGCTATGAACTGGACGGCCAGCGGCTGGATTACCTGCCCACCGCCGCCAACCTGCAGGCCCGCGTCACTCCGATCTACGAAGAGATGGAAGGCTGGTCCGAGTCGACCGCCGGCGCGCGGTCCTGGGCGCAGCTTCCGGGTGCCGCGATCAAATATGTCCGCCGGATCGAGGAATTGATCCAGTGCCCCGTCGCGCTACTTTCCACCTCGCCCGAGCGGGATGACACGATCCTCGTGACAGACCCCTTCGCGGATTGAGTACGGGAGAGCCGATGGCGCTGAGCTACAAGACCCGACGCCGCCTGTCGCTTCTGATCCTTGTGGTCGGGGTGCCGCTTTACATCGTCGTGGCGGTCAATCTGGTGGCGCTGTTCGACCGCCCGTCGATCTGGGTGGAACTGGCCGTCTATGTCGCGCTGGGCATCCTGTGGGTCGTGCCGCTGAAGGCCGTATTCAAGGGCGTGGGTCAGGCCGATCCCGACGCGCCGCAGGACGAAGACCGTCCGGAATAGAGGAAAGGCGGAAAGGCCCCCGCCTTCCCGCCTTCCGGTGCAGACTGCTGGCAGCGTCAGCCTGCGATCCTGCGGCCTTCGGCCAGATAGGTCGACCCTTCGGACAGCGCGAACTGGCCGCGGCGGATCTTCTCGATCCGCCCTGTCCGCAAGAGCGTGCCGAAGCTGCGAAGCCCGTCCTCGCGCGGGATGTCGCCATCGGGCATCGCGGCCTGCACCAGTCCCATCAGCTGCGGGCGGGTGAAATGCGGGCGCCCCTCGACGCAGGCCAGATAGGCGGCCGAGGCCTCGATCAGTTCGCCCAGCGAATGGGCGCCCAGACGGTCCGCGAATTCGAGGAAGCCGCGGCTGTCGGCGATGGCCTCGGCGGGTTCGTCGAACTCCTCCTCCTCTTGCGCGAAGGCAAGACCGGCCCCGCCGGTCAGGCGGCGCGGCATCACCGGCGCGGCGGCCTGCGGTGCGGGGACGGGCTGGGCCGGAACCGCCACGGGACGCGGGCGGTCGATGCGCTGTTCGGACACCAGAAC
>JBEEOG010000019.1:0-4790 GCA_041191745.1 Pseudomonadota bacterium
GTCGGCAAAGACATTGCCGCTGCCCTTTTCCATTTCCGGCACGTCATTCATGGCATCTTGTCCCGTTCCACTGCCTGCACCTGCCTCAGCCTTTGGCGGATCAGGTCGATCTCCTTGCGCGGGGTCGCGGCGCCACGCTTCGATTTCTTCTGGAAGGCGTGCAGCACATACAGATCCGCCCCCAGCTTCACCGCATAGACCGCCCGAAACGTGTCGCCGTCATGGTCCGCCACGATCTCCATCACGCCCGCGCCCAAGCCCTTCATCGGTTTGGCGCAGGCGGCCTTGCGTCCAAGCTGGGCCTCGTGCAGCGCATATCCCATCTCGATCCGCACCTCGCGCGGAAAGGCGGCCATGATGCGGCGCGAATCCCCGATCCAGATGACCGCACGTCCGGCTTCGACCATCACTTTATCCCAAAATAGGTATAATTCGCCGACATGGCAAGGCCCCGTCGGAACCGTGCGCCTTGATCGCAGCGCAAGGTTAATGTTTCGCCAATCCGCCCCCCCGCCCCTTTCCGCTTGCAGAATCCCCCCACCCCGCCTATATCCCCTGACAACAGCGGTGTCGGGGTCCAAACTCGGCGCCACCGAAGCTTCGCAAGCGGGCCGCTGGCCTGCTTTTTTGTTTTCAAGGCATCCATGACCGACCTGATCGCCAAGACCGCCATCGACCGCCGCCTTGCGGATATCGTCGGCCCCGTCATCGAAGGGCTGGGGTTCGAGCTTGTCCGCATCCGGCTGATGGGCGGCAAGACCCGCGTGCTGCAGATCATGGCCGACCGCCCCGAAGGCGGGATCGAGGTGGACGACTGCGCCGCGATCTCGACCGCCGTCTCGGCCGTGCTGGATGTCGAGGACCCGATCGAGGAGAACTACATCCTCGAGGTCTCCTCGCCCGGCATCGACCGCCCGCTGACGCGGCTGAAGGATTTCGAGATGTGGAAAGGCTGGGAAGCCCGCATCGAGACGACCGAACTGATCGACGGCCGCCGCCGCTTCAAGGGCGGGCTGATGGGCATCGAAGGCGACGAGATCCTGGTCGAGATCGAGGACGGCGGCACCGAAGTGACCATCGGCCTGAAATTCGACTGGCTGTCGGATGCCAAGCTGATCCTGACCGACGAACTGATCGCCGAGATGCTGCGCCAGAAGAAGGCATCCGGCGCGATCGACGAAAGCAAGTTTACCGACATCGAAGAATTCGAGGGCGAGGACGACGAAGCGTCGGACGACACCCCTGAAACCAAACACTGACTCTGGAGGCCCCTATGGCGATTACCTCTGCGAACCAGCTCGAACTCCTGCAGACGGCCGAGGCCGTCGCGCGGGAAAAGATGATCGATCCCGATCTGGTCATTCAGGCGATGGAGGAATCCCTCGCCCGTGCGGCCAAGTCGCGCTACGGGTCGGAACTGGATATCCGCGTCAAGATCGACCGCAAGACGGGCCGCGCCACCTTTGCCCGCATCCGCACCGTGGTCGAGGACGAGGCGCTGGAAAACCACCACGCGCAGCTGACCGTCAAGCAGGCCAAGAACTACCTTGCCGACCCGCAGATCGGGGACGAGGTGATCGACGAGGTTCCCCCCGTCGATCTGGGCCGCATCGCCGCGCAATCGGCCAAGCAGGTGATCCTGCAGAAGGTCCGCGAAGCCGAGCGTGACCGCCAGTATGACGAATTCAAGGACCGCAAGGGTTCGATCATCAACGGCGTCGTCAAGCGCGAGGAATACGGCAACATCATCGTCGATATCGGCCGTGGCGAAGGCATCCTGCGCCGCAACGAGAAGATCGGCCGCGAAGCCTATCGCCCGAACGACCGCATCCGCTGCTACATCAAGGATGTCCGCCGCGAGGCGCGCGGCCCGCAGGTCTTCCTGTCGCGCACCGACCCGCAGTTCATGGCCGAACTGTTCAAGATGGAAGTGCCCGAAATCTACGACGGCATCATCGAGATCAAGGCCGTCGCCCGTGACCCGGGTTCGCGCGCCAAGATCGCCGTGATCAGCTACGACAACTCCATCGACCCCGTCGGTGCCTGCGTCGGCATGCGCGGCAGCCGCGTGCAGGCGGTGGTGAACGAACTGCAGGGCGAGAAGATCGACATCATCCCGTGGAACCAGGATCAGGCGACGTTCCTTGTGAACGCGCTGCAGCCTGCCGAAGTGTCCAAGGTCGTGATCGACGAAGAGGCCGGCAAGATCGAGGTCGTGGTGCCCGACGAGCAGCTGTCGCTCGCCATCGGCCGCCGCGGCCAGAACGTGCGTCTGGCCAGCCAGCTGACGGGCCTCGACATCGACATCATGACGGAAGCCGAGGAATCGCAGCGCCGTCAGGCCGAATTCGCCGAACGCACCAAGCTGTTCATGGACACGCTGGATGTGGACGAGATGATGGCCCAGCTTCTGGTGGCCGAAGGGTTCACCAACCTTGAAGAAGTGGCTTACGTCGAGGCGGACGAGCTTCTGTCGATCGACGGCTTCGACGAGGATACGGCAGCCGAGCTTCAGGCCCGCGCCCGCGACTATTTGGAAGAACAGGCCAAGAAGGCGCTGGAAGCCGCCCGCGCGATGGGTGTGGAGGAAAGCCTCATTGAATTCGAAGGCCTGACCCCCCAGATGGTGGAGGCGCTGGCGAAGGACGGCATCAAGACGCTGGAAGACTTTGCCACCTGCGCCGACTGGGAACTGGCCGGCGGCTGGACGACCGAAAACGGGCAGCGCAAGAAGGATGAAGGCATCCTCGAAAAGTTCGACATGTCGCTGGAAGAGGCGCAGACGCTGGTGATGACCGCCCGCGTCATGCTGGGCTGGGTCGATCCGACCGAGATGGAGCCCGCCGCCGAGGACAGCGAAGACGAGGAGGCCGAGGCCTGATCTCGGGCCTCGGGATTTGCCCGTGACGCGCGGTGGCCGCAAGGACCGGCAGGACGACCCCGAACGCAAGTGCATCGTCACGGGCGCTGTCGGGCCGAAATCCGGTCTGGTCCGCTTCGTGATCGGCCCCGACGCGACGGTGGTGCCCGATGTGCTGGAACGCCTGCCCGGTCGCGGCATCTGGGTGTCGGCGGATCGGGCGGCGATCGGCAAGGCGGCGGCCAAGGGGATGTTCTCCCGCGCCGCGCGCCAGCCGGTCAAGGCACCCGACGGGCTGGCCGACCTGATCGAAGGCCAGCTGGCGCGGCGGGTGGTGGACCTGATCTCGATGGCCCGCAAGGCGGGCGATGCGGTGACGGGCTACGAGAAGGTGAAGGAATGGCTGGTCAAGGGTCAGGCACGCGTGCTGATCCAGGCCAGCGACGGATCGGAGCGCGGCAAGACCAAACTCCATCCCCCCGAAGGCGAAGGCACCTTTATCGGCTGTCTTTCGGCGGGGGAAATGGGTTTGGCATTCGGTCGTGAACGTGCCATACACGCCGCGCTTGCGGCTGGTGGACTCACGACGCGTGTTGTAGAGGAAGCGGCAAAGCTCGCGGGACTGCGCGGGCTTATCGGCGACAAGATCGCCGGAGAGGATACGAAGACGGCATGAGCGATACTGACGGCAAAAAACCCCTTGGCCTTGGTGGCGGCGCCCCGCGTTCCGGACAGGTGAAGCAAAGCTTCAGCCATGGCCGGACCAAAAGCGTGGTGGTCGAAACCAAGCGCAAACGGGTCGTCGTGCCGACCAAGCCCGGCGCGGCTGGCGGCACCGGCACCGGACCGACCCATCTGGGCGATCCGTCCAAGCGCCCCGCCGGCATCTCGGACGCCGAGATGGAGCGCCGTCTGGCGGCCCTGAAGGCTGCCAAGGCGCGCGAGCAGGAAGACGCGACCCGCCGCGCGGAAGAAGAGCGCCAGCGCGAGGAAGACCGCCAGCGCCGCCGCGAAGAGATCGAGGCCAAGGAACGCGAGGACCGCGAGCGTGAAGCCGCGCTGCGCGCCCGCGCCGAGGAAGAGGAACGCGCCGCCCGCGCCGAGGCGGAAGCCAAGGTCGCCGCCGCCGCCGCGCGCAAGGCCGACATCCTTGGCACCAAGTCGCGCTCGCAGCGCGAAGCCGAAGCCAAGGCCGCCGAAAAGCCCGCCGCCGCTGCCGCACCCGCGGAAGCCAAGGCCGCGGCACCCGCCGCAGCCGCCGCCGACGATGCCCGCACGGGTGGCGGCGCGCGTCCCGGCCTGTCGCCGCGCAAGACCGACCGCGAACGCGACGACCGCGCCACCGACCGCGACCGCGGCAAGGGCAAGGGCGACGAGAACCGCCGCGCGGGCAAGCTGACGCTGACCGCCGCGCTGGATGGCGAAGGCGGGCGCCAGCGCTCGCTTGCCGCGATGAAGCGCAAGCAGGAAAAGGCACGCCAAAAGGCGCTGGGCTTCGGGCAGAAGTCCGAAAAGCAAAGCCGTGACGTGCAGCTTCCCGAAACCATCGTCGTCAGCGAACTGGCAAACCGGATGGCCGAACGCGCCGCCGATGTCGTCAAGGCGCTGATGAAGATGGGCATGATGGTCACGATGAACCAGACCATCGACGCCGACACCGCCGAACTGGTGATCGAAGAATTCGGCCACCGCGCCGTCCGCGTGTCGGATGCCGACGTGGAACAGGCGATCGAAACGGTCCGGGACCGCGACGAGGATCTGCAGCCGCGCCCCCCGATCGTCACGATCATGGGCCACGTCGACCACGGTAAGACCTCGCTCCTCGACGCGATCCGCAAGGCGAACGTGGTGGCGGGCGAAGCCGGCGGCATCACCCAGCACATCGGTGCCTATCAGGTGAAGACGCCCAACGGCGCGCTCGTGTCCTTCC
>JBEEOG010000020.1:0-3741 GCA_041191745.1 Pseudomonadota bacterium
TTCCCAAGGCGGGCCTCGCCTATGCCGCGCGCCGCAACGAGGATCTGCCGGGCCATCCCCATGTCTCGGGCCTGTCACCGTGGATCCGTCACCGTCTTGTGACCGAGGCCGAGGTGATCGACGCCGCCACCGCCCGGCACGGCGGGGCGGCGGCGAAATTCGTGGCCGAGGTCTGGTGGCGCACCTACTGGAAGGGCTGGCTCGAGATGCGCCCCGCGATCTGGACCGATTACGCCAACGGCCTGACCGCCGCCCTGAACCGCGTGCAGACCGAAGCCGGCCTGCGCGCGGCGTGGGAGGCCGCCTGCAAGGGCGAGACGGGGATCGACGGCTTCGACCACTGGGCGCGCGAGCTGGTGGCCACGAACTGGATGCACAACCACGCGCGGATGTGGTTCGCCTCGATCTGGATCTTCACCCTGCGCCTGCCGTGGGAGTTGGGGGCGGATTTCTTCCTGCGCCACCTGCTGGACGGCGATCCCGCGTCCAACACCCTGTCATGGCGCTGGGTGGGGGGCCTGCATACGGCGGGCAAGACCTATCTCGCCACGCCCGATAACATCGCAAAGAACACGGGCGGGCGGTTCCGGCCCACGGGGCTGGCGCGGGTGGGCGAACCCTTGGGCAACCCCCGCCCCCCCGCCCCGCGCCCCGCGCCGCAGGGGCAGGACTGGGCGCGCGGCGTGCCCGCGCTTCTTTTGCTGCACGAGGATGATCTGGACGGAACATGGCTGCTGGCGCAGGGCCTTGCCCCCGTGGGGGCCGCCGCCCTGACCGCGACGGCGGGACGCTCGCCGCTGGCGGTGGCGCAAGGCGTGCGGGATTTCGTCGCCGGTGCCGTGGCCGATGCGCTGGACCGCCACGGCGGCGGGCCGGTCTTCGACCGCGACGCGCTGGCGCGGCTGGCCGACCATGCGGCCACGCTCGGCGCGGGGCAGGTCGTGGCCCCCCATGCCCCCGTGGGGCCCACCGCCAGCGCGCTGCGCAAACTCGCCCCGCTGCTGGCCGAACGGGGCATCGCCCTTGTCCAGCCGCTGCGCGACCATGACCGTCTGGCATGGCCCCATGCGACCCACGGCTTCTTCCGCTTCCGCGAGGCGGTGATGTGACCCCCTGCGCTGCCTTGGCACTGGACCTTTGCGCCCCTTTCGGCCATATCGGGGCCAAAGTGACCCGGAGGCTCGGATGGATTTCCTCAAGCGCATCGTGACATGGTGGAACGGCCAGACGCTTGGCACGCAGCTTTGGACCGCCCGCAACGGCGTCAAGGTCGGCGAGGATGACCAGGGCAACACCTATTACGAAACCCGCGACGGCAAGCGCCGCTGGGTGATCTACAACGGCGAATCCGAAGCCAGCCGCGTGGCCGCCGAATGGCATGGCTGGCTGCATCACACCTGGGACCAGCCGCCGACCAAGGCGCCGCTCAAGCACAAGGTCTGGGAAAAGCCGCATCAGGAAAACCTGACGGGGACCGAGGCCGCCTATGCGCCCCCCGGTTCCATCCGCCGCCCCGAACCCGTCGCGCGCCGCGACTACGAGGCGTGGCAGCCCGAGTGATGGCCGAAAACCGCGCCGAGATCCTTGCCGGAGCGGCGGTTCTGGCCGCCGCCATCGGGTTTCTGGTCTATGCGGGCCAGACCACGGGCTATGCCGCGGCACCGGGGTCCTATGAGCTGAAGGCCTCGTTCCGGTCGGTCGAAGGGGTGCGCGTCGGCACCGATGTGCGGCTGGCGGGGGTGAAGGTGGGCACGGTCACCGAACTGGTGCTGAACCCGCAGACCTTTTTCGCCGATGCGGTGCTGTCGGTGCAAGAGGACGTGATCCTGCCCGACGACTCGGCGGCGCTCGTGTCTTCCGAAGGGCTTCTGGGCGGGAATTTCGTCGAACTCGTCCCCGGTGGATCGCTCGACAACCTCGCGGCGGGGGACGAGATCCTCGACACGCAGGGCGCGGTCTCGGTCATCTCCTTGATGATGAAATTCGCGGGCGGCGGCGATGATGCGCCCGCCGACGGGACTTCCGGCGGGGCTTCCGGCGGGGTTTCGGAATGAGGCTGGCCGCGCTTGCGCTGGCCCTGATCGCCGCGCCGGTCGCGGCGCAGGATTTCGCCGATGCCGATGCGGGCATCCTGCGCTGGCTGGACCGCCTGACGGGCGAGACGGCGGATATCGAACTGGTGCTGGGGCAAGAGGCCGTGTCGGGCCGCCTGACGATCCGGCTGGACGCCTGCCGCTATCCGGCCGACAACCCCGCATCCGACGCGCAGGCCCATCTGACGATCCGCGACGCCGGCATGCAGGCCCCCGCCTTCGAAGGGTGGATGATCGCCTCCTCGCCCGCGCTGTCGGCGCTGGACCATCCGCGCTATGACGTCTGGGTGCTGCGCTGCGTCACGCCTTTGGCCGCGCCCGATCCCGCGACATCGGACGGCGCGGGCGAATAGGCCTGCGGGGTGAAGCTTGCCCGCCGCCCCAGCGCATCCGCCAGCCTGCGGTGATAGTCCGCCCGCGCGATTTCCACCGCGCCAAGGCTTTGCAGATGCGGCGTCAGGAATTGCGTGTCGAACAGCGTGAAGCCCCCCGCCGCCAGCCGGTGGACCGCATGGGCCAGCGCGACCTTGGATGCGTCGGTGCGGCGCGAGAACATCGATTCCCCGAAGAAGGCCGATCCCAGCGTCACGCCATAGACCCCGCCGACAAGTTCGCGGCCCTCCCATAGCTCCAGACTATGTGCGAAGCCCGCGTGATGGAGCGCGAGATAGAGCGCGAAGATGCGGTCGTTGATCCATGTCTCGTCGCGGTCGGCGCAGCCTGCGACGACATCGGCAAAGGCGGTATCGACCCGCACATCCCAGCCGCAGCGCAGGATGCGGCGGCGCAGCGAGCGCGAGATGTGGAACCCCTCCAGCGGGATGATGCCGCGCCGGCGCGGATCGACCCAGTGGATATCGGTCGCGTCGCGGCTTTCGGCCATCGGAAAGATGCCCGAGGCATAGCCGCGCAGCAGGATCTCGGGCGTGAGGGCGTTGGGGGTCATGGCGGGGCTTGCAAGATCAGGGCGCCAGATGGCGCCTTCGCGGCGGGGCCGTCAAGCGGGCGGGGCATCCTGCGGCCCTTGCCAAGCGGAAAGGGCGGGGTGATCCCCCGCCCTCTGCCGTCATTCGCCGAACTGGGCGGCCAGCCACTTTTCCAGCCAGTGGATGTTGTATTCCCCCGACTGGATGTCGGGTTCGGCCAGAAGCGCGTGGAAGAGCGGCACCGTCGTCTCGATCCCGTCCACGATCAGCTCGCCCAGCGCACGCTTCAGGCGGGCCAGCGCTTCGGGGCGGTCGCGGCCATGCACGATCAGCTTGCCGATCAGGCTGTCGTAATAGGGCGGGATCGAATAGCCGCCATAGAGCGCCGAATCCATCCGCACGCCCAGCCCGCCGGGCGCGTGGAACACCCGCACCTTGCCGGGGCAGGGGGCGAAGTTCGGCAGCTTCTCGGCGTTGATCCGGACCTCGATCGCGTGGCCGTTGATTTCCAGCGCGTCCTGATCGAAGGACAGGGGCAGCCCCGCCGCGACGCGGATCTGTTCGCGCACGAGGTCCACGCCGAAGATCGCCTCGGTCACGGGGTGTTCGACCTGAAGGCGGGTGTTCATCTCGATGAAATAGAACTCGCCGTCCTCGTAGAGGAATTCGATCGTGCCCGCGCCGATGTAGTTGATCTTGGCCACGGCCTCGGCGCAGATGGT
>JBEEOG010000021.1:0-2844 GCA_041191745.1 Pseudomonadota bacterium
GGAAGCCTTCCTGAACGATCCCCGCGCCTGGCAGGCCGCGCGCGCCAAGTGACGACCGGCCCGCGTGACTGTCATCCTGCCCGGACGTGACGCGCAGGCAACGCAGCGGCGGAAATCCGCAGGTGCGGCGGTGGATAACTTCGCGCGGATCGGGGCGGGGCGGACGTAACTTCTGGTAGACGACCCGCCCCCTGCCGCAATATCTTGGGCACCCACGGCGCCCAGCGGATTTTCCCGCCGCCCCAGGCCGGGTTATCCCCAGACCCGTCCACCGGCCCCGCCTTTCGGCACGCTGGAACCGGGGGCAGAGAGCGGGCATACCCGCGTGACGGCAGCACGCGGGGGGACAGGACAGACCATGACGGATATCGCCACACTCAGGCCGCTCCCGCCCGCGCAGCTTCCCGCCGCGGGCGATGCGGCCGAGGTCCTGCCCCACAACATCGAGGCCGAGCAGCAGCTTCTCGGCGCAATCCTGACCAACAACGACGTCTATGACCGCATCACCAGCCTCGTGAAGGCCGAGCATTTCTTCGACCCCGTCCACCAGCGCATCTTCGAACGCGCCGCCGCCCGCATCCAGAAGAACGCGCTGGCCAGCCCCGTCACGCTGAAACCCTTCTTCGAGGATGACGACGGCCTGCGCGAACTGGGCGGCCCCGCCTATCTGGTGCGCCTTGCGGGGGCCGCGATCAGCGCCTTTGCCGCGCGCGATTACGCGCAGATGATCTACGACCTTGCCGTGCGGCGCGAACTCATCTCGCTCGGCCGCGACATCGCCGCGCGGGCCGGCAAGGTAGAGGTCGACAGCGAACCCCGCGAACAGATCGTCGAGGCGGAACAGAAGCTCTACAAGCTGGGCGAACAGGGCGTCACCCAGCGGGGCTTCACCTCCTTCCTCAAGGCCGCGACCGATGCGGTCAACTCGGCCAACGCCGCCTACCAGCGCGGCGGCGGGCTGGCGGGGATTTCGACGGGCCTCGTCGACCTCGACCGCAAGCTGGGCGGCCTGCACCCGTCGGACCTGCTGATCCTCGCCGGACGCCCCTCGATGGGCAAGACATCGCTTGCGACCAACATCGCCTTCAACATCGCCAAGGCCTATCGCCGCGGGCGGCTGTCGGATGGCAGCGAAGGCGCGGTGGATGGCGGCGTGGTGGGCTTCTTCAGCCTCGAGATGAGCGCCGAACAGCTTGCCGCGCGGATCCTGTCGGAAGCCTCCGAGGTGCCGTCGGAACAGATCCGCCGCGGCGACATGACCGAACAGGAATTCCGCCGCTTCGTCGACGCCGCCAAGGCGCTGGAATCCTGCCCGCTCTATATCGACGACACGCCCGCCCTGCCGATCAGCCAGGTCGCCGCCCGCGCGCGCCGGCTGAAGCGCACCCACGGCCTCGACGTGCTGATGGTCGACTACCTCCAGCTTCTGAAGGGCACGGGGCGCGGCGAATCGAATCGCGTGCAGGAAGTGTCGGAAATCACCCAGGGGTTGAAGGCCATCGCCAAGGAACTCGACATCCCCGTGGTGGCGCTCTCGCAGCTCAGCCGGACGGTCGAAAGCCGCGACGACAAGCGCCCGCAACTGTCGGACCTGCGCGAATCGGGGTCGATCGAACAGGACGCCGACGTGGTCATGTTCGTCTATCGCGACGAATACTATCACGAACGCCTGAAACCGCCGGAGGACGACCCGCGCTTCACCGAATGGCTGGACAAGATGAACCGCGTCCACGGCAAGGCCGAGGTCATCATCGGCAAGCAGCGCCACGGGCCGATCGGGACGGTGGAACTCAGCTTCGAGGGCCGCTTCACCCGCTTCGGCAACCTCGTCCAGCCGTGGCAGGCCGAAGGGGCACCCGAATACTGAACCGGAAGGGGGAACTGACATGTCAGTTCCCCCTTCCCTTCTGCCCGTCCGCCTTGCAGGATCGCGCGGCAGGGACAAGGGGGCGCGCGATGGACTTGGGGCTCACGGACAAGGTGGTCGTCGTCACGGGCGGCGGGGCGGGCATCGGCGGCGCGGTCACGCGATGCCTCGCGCAGGAAGGCGCGATCCCCGTCATCCTCGCCCGCCGCGAACCCGCGGCGGATTTCCTGACCGAGATCGCCGCGCTGCAACCAAAGGCGGGCTGGGTCCGCGCCGACCTGTCGAAAGACGCCGATTGCCGCGCCGCCGTGGCCGAGGTGGGCCGCCGCTGGGGGCAGGTCTACGGCCTCGTCAACAACGCGGGCACCAATGACGGCATCGGGCTTGACGCAGGCCCCGACGCCTTCCGCGCCTCGCTCGAGCAGAATCTGATCCATTACTACACGCTGGCCCATCTCTTGCAGGCCGACCTCAAGGCCGCACGGGGCGCCATCGTCAACGTCTCGTCGAAGACCGCCGTGACGGGGCAAGGCTCCACCTCGGCCTATGTCGCGGCCAAGGCGGCGCAACTGGGCCTGACGCGCGAATGGGCGGCGGCACTGGCCCCGCACGGCGTGCGCGTCAACGCGGTCCTTCCGGCCGAGGTGATGACACCCATGTATGACGCGTGGCTCGACACCTTTCCCGACCGCGCGGAAAAACTGGCCGAGATCACCCGCCGCATCCCGCTGGGCCAGCGCATGACGCTGGATACGGAAATGGCCGATGCCATCGTCTTCGCCCTCTCGCCCCGCGCGGGCCATACGACGGGGCAATGGCTTTACGTCGATGGCGGCTATGTCCATCTGGACCGCGCGATGGCCGGCCTGCGCGACTGACCCGCGCGGGCCGACGGAGTTTTCTCCCCCCCTGCCAAAGGAGATTCGGGGAAAGGGGACGGGGGCACGGACGCCATCCCCCTTCCCCTTCGCCAAATA
>JBEEOG010000022.1:0-4668 GCA_041191745.1 Pseudomonadota bacterium
ATACCGTGATGCCTGTCTGGCCGAGGGGAAGCTGTCGCATGCCGGTCTCCTTTCGCGCTTGGCCGGAAACCTAGCCGCCCGCGCGGCGGGGGCAAGCGGCGGGTTGAGAACATTCGCGGAACATGGCAGGATCGGCGGCATGAGTCTGCCGCTCGCCCGCCTGTCCGCGCCTGCCCGCCCCGACCAGCCGCTGGTCGGCGGGTTGCGGCTTGCCCTGTCGCGGCTGCACGAATTCTGCGGCCCCGCCCGCGTCACGCTGGCGGCGATCCTGATGGGGCGGATGGCGGGGCCGGTGCTGTGGATCGGCCCCGGCTGGCAGCCCGAACGGCTCTATCCCGACGGTCTGGCCCCCTTTGCCGATCCGGGGCGGCTGGTGATGGCCCGCGCGCGGCGGGTGGAGGATCTGCTCTGGGCCGCGGAAGAAGGCCTGCGGTCCGGCGCCGCGCCGCTGGTCGTGGCCGACCTGCCCGAACCGCCCGCCCTGACCCCCGTGCGCCGCCTGCATCTGGCGGCCGCGGCGGGGACGGAAGCCGCGCGCCACGCGAACCGCCCGCCGGTGCTGGGACTTCTGCTGACACCGGGCGACGGCGGCGCGGCGGGGGTGGAAAGCCGCTGGCGCATGGCCCCCCTGCCCGCCCCCTCGCGCCTGCTGGACCAGGGCACGCGCTGGCATCTGGCGCGGCTGCGCGCGCGGATGGAGCCGGAGGCCGCGTGGCAGGTCGCCCGCGACAGCGCGGGAGGCATGGAGCTTTGCCCGCTCGCCCCGCCCGAGGGCGGCTGACACCCGCCTTCCCCCGCACGCGCAAGAAAGTTGGCCCCATCCATGGCGCGCCGTGCTAGGCTTGCCCCCGCAACCCAAGGGTGACCCCGATGCGCCACTGGCCTGCCCTGCTGATCGCGGCAACCCTCGCCACAGCGCCCGCGCTGGCCGCACCCCACCCCTACCGGCTGCAGGCAGAGGCCTCCTCGGTCGGATTCGAAACCGATTTCGGCCCCGACCTGATCACCGGCACCATGCCCGTGGCCAGCGCCGATCTGGTGATCGATTTCGACAGCCTCGCCAATTGCCGGATCGACGTGGCGCTGGATGTGGCCCATGCACAGGCCTCTTTCCCCTTCGCCGCGCAGGCGATGAAGGGGCCCAAGGTGCTGGATGCGGACCGCCACCCCGAGATCGCCTTCCGCTCCACCGCCGTGCGCCCCAAGGGCGCGGGGGCCGAGGTCACGGGCGAGGTGACGATCCGCGGCGTCACCCGCCCCATGGTGCTGGAGGCGGTGATCTGGCGGCAGAAGGGGACCGTCGAAGGCGACCGTTCGCGCCTGACGGTGCGGCTGACGGGAACGGTGCGACGGTCCGATTTCGGCGCGACGGGCTGGGCCGACATGGTGGGCGACGACGTGCGCCTGACCATCATCGCCCGCATCGCGCAGGCGGACTAGGCATGCGCTGGCGCAACGGTCCCGACAGCTTCGGTCTGGTCACGCGGCTTCTGCACTGGGGCATGGCGCTTCTGGTCGCCGTGATGATCGGTCTGGGCAAGCGGATCGAGGCGATGGAGCCCGGCCTTGCCAACCTGTGGCTTTACGGACTGCACAAATCGCTGGGGCTGGCCGTCCTCGCGCTGGTCGTCCTGCGGCTGGTCTGGCACCGGATCAGCCCGCCCCCGCGCCCCGTGGGGGGCGGCTGGCAGGCGCTGGCCGCGCGCGGTGTCCATGCGGCGATCTACCTGCTTCTGCTGGCCATCCCCCTGTCGGGCTGGATCGCCAGTTCCGCGACGGGGATCGACATCCTCTTCCTCGACCGCTGGGGCGTGCCCGCCATCGCCCCCGTCTCTGCCGCGCTGGAAGAGGCAGGGTTCGAGGCGCATGAGGCGATGGCGAACCTGCTGCTTATCTTGCTGCTCGTGCATGTCGGCGCGGCCTTCAAGCGCGAGGTCGATGGCGACGGCACCCTGAAGCGCATGGTCACCGGCCGTCGATAGGGCGCGCATCCCGCCCCCGCACGGAACGGCGGGGCCCGTTCCGGCATTGCCTCTCTGGCAACGGACCGGAAAGGAAGGGCAAGAATGCAGATCGACTTCAGCGGAAAGACCGCCATCGTCACCGGCGCGGGGTCCGGCATCGGCGCGGCCATCGCCCGGGGCCTTGCCGCCAGCGGCGCGCATGTGATCGTGCAGGACCTGCACGAGGAGACCGCCACCCGCGTCGCGGATGAGATCACCGCCACGGGCGGCGCGGCGCATGCGGCGGGGGGCGATGTGTCCCGCGCGGATGTGGTGGAATGGCTGGTGGGCCATGCGATCGAGAAGGGCGGGGCGCTGCACCTTCTGGTCAACAACGCGGGCATCGGCGGGCCGATGCTGCCCACGGGCGACTACCCGCTGGAGGGCTGGCGTCAGGTGATGGGCGTCAACCTCGACGGCGTGTTCCACGGCATGCGCTACGCCATCCCCGAAATGCTGACCTCGGGCGGCGGGGCCATCGTCAACATCGCCTCCATCCTCGGCTCGGTCGGCTTTGCCAATGCCTGCGCCTATACGGCGGCCAAACACGCGGTTCTGGGGCTGACGCGGGCGGCGGCGCTGGAATATTCGGCCAAAGGCATCCGCGTGAACGCCATCGGCCCCGCCTTCATCGACACGCCGCTCTTGGGCAATCTTCCCCCCGGCGCGAAAGAGGCGCTGGTGGCCGCCCACCCCATCGGGCGGCTGGGCACCGCCGAAGAGGTGGCGGACCTGACGCAATTCCTGCTGTCGGACAAGGCGCGCTTCATCACCGGCTCCTACCACCTGATCGACGGGGGCTATTGCGCGCGGTGATCCCCGCGCGACGGACGGCCCCTAGCCTCTGGCCCTCGCCTTGCCCGCGCGCTAAAAGCGCGCGGCACGGGACGAAAGGCGCATCATGGCTCGTATCCTCATCACCTCCGCCATCCCCTACATCAACGGGATCAAGCATCTGGGCAACCTCGTGGGCAGCCAGCTTCCGGCCGACCTCTTCGCCCGCTACATGCGCGGGCGCGGGCACGAGGTGATGTTCATCTGCGCCACCGACGAACACGGCACGCCCGCCGAGCTTGCCGCCGCCAAGGCGGGCAAGCCGGTGGAGGCGTATTGCGCCGAGATGCATCAGGTGCAGGCCGAACTGGCGCGCGGCTTCCGCCTCAGCTTCGACCATTTCGGGCGGTCCTCGTCGCAGCGCAACCACCGCCTGACCCAGCATTTCGCGGGGCGTCTGGCCGAGAACGGCCTGATCGCGGAAGTGTCCGAAAAGCAGGTCTTTTCCATCGACGACAACCGCTTCCTGCCCGACCGCTACATCACCGGCACCTGCCCCAACTGCGGCAACACATCCGCGCGGGGCGACCAGTGCGAGGAATGCACCAAGCAGCTCGATCCGACCGACCTGATCAACCCGCGCTCCTCCATCTCCGGCTCCACCAACCTCGAGGTGCGGGAAACCAAGCACCTCTACCTCAAGCAGCGCGCGCTGAAGGACAAGCTCGAGGCGTGGATCGACAGCAAGACCGACTGGCCCATCCTGACCACCTCCATCGCCAAGAAGTGGCTCAATGACGGCGACGGGCTGCAGGACCGCGGCATCACGCGCGACCTCTACTGGGGCATTCCGGTGCGGAAGGGCGACGAACCCTGGCCGGGGATGGAAGGCAAGGTCTTCTATGTCTGGTTCGATGCCCCCATCGAATACATCGCCGGCACCGCCGAATGGGCCGATGCGAATGGCCTCGACGATGCCGCATGGGAACGCTGGTGGCGCACCGACAAGGGCGCGGCGGACGTCACCTATTACCAGTTCATGGGCAAGGACAACGTGCCCTTCCACACCCTGTCCTTCCCCGCCACGATCCTCGGCTCGGGCGAGCCGTGGAAGCTGGTGGATTACCTGAAATCCTTCAACTACCTGAACTATGATGGCGGCCAGTTCTCGACCAGCCAGGGCCGCGGCGTGTTCATGGATCAGGCGCTGTCGATCCTTCCGGCGGATTACTGGCGCTGGTGGCTGCTGTCGCATGCCCCCGAATCCTCGGACAGCGAATTCACCTGGGAGAATTTCCAGGCCTCCGTGAACAAGGACCTTGCCGACGTGCTGGGCAATTTCGTGTCCCGCGTGACCAAGTTCGCCAAGTCCAAACTGGGCGAGGCCGTGCCCGCAGGCGGCGACTTCACCGCGCAGGAGACGGCGCTGATCGCCGATCTCGGCGCGCGCATCCGCGACTACGAGGCGCTGATGGAGGCGATGGAGGTCCGCAAGGCCGCCGCCGAGTTGCGCGCCATCTGGGTGATCGGCAACGAATACCTGCAATCGGCGGCCCCGTGGTCGGCGGTCAAGACCGATCCCGCGCGGGCCGAGGCGATCGTGCGCCTGTCGCTGAACCTGATCCGCGTCTATGCGATCCTGTCGCGCCCCTTCATCCCCGATGCCGCACAGGCGATGATGGCGGCGATGGGGTCGGATGACTGGTCCTGGCCCGAAGACGTCCCCGCCGCCCTGCGCGCCCTCGCCCCGGGCCATGCCTTCGCCGTGCCCGAAAACCTCTTCCGCAAGATCACGGATGAAGAGCGCGCCGACTGGCAGCAGAAATTCGCGGGGACACGGACCTGATCCGCGCCCGTTTTCTCTGATCCAAATATCCTCGGGGGGAGCCGC
>JBEEOG010000023.1:0-2885 GCA_041191745.1 Pseudomonadota bacterium
CCGACGCTGCAGCCCGATCTGTGGCGGCGCGAATGGGGCGTGGGCGATCCCGCGCGGACGCGCGGCGGCGTGGCCCAACCCCGCCCGGAAGCCCCCGCCCGCAGCGTCTGGCTGCTGCAGCGCAAGGCGGAAAAGCCGGGACGCACCCTCGGCAAGACGACGGGGTGGATCCACCGCGCGGCGCTGGCGGCGAAAGAGGTGCGGATGCTGGGCGGTGTCACCTATCTGGGGATCGACGCGGCCGGCCTGCACATCCGCCGCGACGGCGCCGAGGAGGTCATCCCCGCCGACACGGTGGTGATCTGCGCGGGGCAGGAACCCGTGCGCGATCTGGCGCAAGCGCTTGAAGTGGAAGGCATTTCCCACAGCATCATCGGCGGTGCCGATGTCGCGGCGGAACTTGACGCCAAGCGCGCGATCGATCAGGCGGTGCGGCTGGCGGCGGCGCTCTGACGCCACCGCCGGTGGCGGGACCGCACCCCCGCATCCCTTGCAGGCGAACACGGTTTCCGCCCCCGCAACGGTGGGCGCGAATACCTAGGATCGGACGCATCCGCGCCCCGATCCTGCCCGATTTGGCAATCAATGATGCGTCACCGACCTCATAGCTTGCCAGAGGAAGAACAATGGACCGACTGACGGAAATGGAGGCCTTTGCCACGGTCGTAGACCAGGGCGGCTTCACCGATGCGGCCAAGAAGATGGGAATTTCGAAGTCGGCGGTGTCAAAGCATGTCTCGGCACTGGAGGCGCGGTTGGGGGCCCGCCTTCTGAACCGGACGACCCGCCGCGTCTCTCCCACCGAGATTGGCCTTGCCTATTACGACCGCGCCCGCCGCGTGCTGAACGATGCGGGCGAAGCGGATGCGCTGGTCACATCCATGCAATCGGCCCCGTCGGGCCTGCTCAGGATCAGCGTCGCCACGGATTTCGGGGTGAACCTGCTGTCCCCGATCCTCGGGGATTTCCTGCTCGAATATCCCGACATCACCGTGAACATGGTGCTGAACAACCGCTATGTGGAGCTGATCTCGGAAGGGTTCGACATGGCGATCCGCGTGGGCGAGCTGGAGGATTCCAGCCTGCGCGCGCGCAAGCTGACGGAAACGACGCGGCGGATGATCGGCTCGCCCTCGTACTTCCAGCGCTACGGTCGCCCGATGAAGATCGACGACCTGAACGAGCACAAGCTTCTGCACTATTCCAATCAGGCCAACGGCAATGTCTGGAAGGTCACCGCCCCTTCGGGCGAGAAGCGGCAGGTCCGCACGGCGGGCTGGCTGACGGTGAATGACGGGCAGTCGCTGCTGAATGCCGCGATCTCGGGGCTGGGCATCGCCTATCTGCCCTCGTTCCTCTATGCCGATGCCATGGCGCAGGGGCTGGTCGAAGAGGCGATCCCCGGCCTTCCGGTCGAGGTGCTGGGCATCTATGCCGTCTATCCGCCGGGCCGCTTCACGCAGCCCAAGGTGCGCGCCTTCATCGACTTCCTTGCACGGCAGTTGATGGACAAGGGGCCGGACAGGTGGTGATCCGCGCCTGACGGGCGCGGCTTCCGGCAGGCTGTCAGGGGGGTCAGGGGGTCGGGGTGGCGGGTTCCACCTCGACCCGCCTGTTTTTCGCGCGGCCTTCCGGGGTGGCATTGTCCGCGCGGGGACGCTCGGGGCCCTTGCCGCGCGCCGTCACGCGGTCGGGGGCGATCCCGTAGCGTTCCGTCAGGACGCGGCGCACCGCTTCGGCCCGCGCCTGCGACAGCGCCATGTTCGCATCCAGCGCGCCCGAGGCATCGGTATGGCCCACCAGCGCGACGCGCCGCGCCGGATCGGCGGCAAGCCACGCCGCCAGATCGCCGAGCGAGGTGTACTCCCCCGCTTCCAGCACCGCAGCGCCCGAGGCGAAGATCAGGTCATCCAGCGCAAAGGGGCTGCCCGTATCCAGCACGCGGGCCAGTTCGGATCCGCGCGGGGCAGGCCCGTCGGTTGCAGCGGGGTCGGCGGGGGGGCTGGCGGCGTCGCGGTCGGGCGCTTTCGACGACAGGGCCAGCACGGGCGGTGCCATCATCGTCGGCCCGACCAGCGTAAGCTGCACGAACCCGCGATCCGCCGAGCGGCTGACGACCAGCGACAGCGCCTCGGCCCCCGCAGGCCCGTCGCGTTCGGCCGACAGGAAGCGGAAATTGCCAAGGTCGATATGCATGTCGGGTTCGGGCAGGTTTTCGGTGCCGTAGCGGAAGTCGAACCCGCCGCAGGCCTGCGTCTCGCATTCAAAGACCGTGCGGAACCCTGCCGCCGCGATCTGCGCGCGCAGCGGGCGCAGCAGTTCCAGCGTCGATTCGCCCGCGATGTCCAGCCGCCATGCCGTCTGGCTGAGCGCGCCTTCGACCACGCGCTGCGGGATCGTGCCACCGTCCCACGGTCCGATCGGCAGCCGGTACGAGGCCACATCCTCGCGCCGTTCGCCGGTGGGGGTGGCGGGTTGGGCGAAATCCGGCGCGAAGGCCGCCGCAGGGTGCGGCGACAGACCCGAGGCAAGCAGCACGACGGCCACCGCCACGGCGCGGAGAGATGCGTTCGTCACAGGCATGGCTCTACTGCTCTGGCCGGATCGGGCTTATTTCGCCCTGTAGTGGTAGTGTCCCACAACCTGCATTTCCAGAAAAGCATAGAGATTGCGCGCCGGCTGATTGGCCGCGGTCACCAGAAGCGCCAGCGTCACGGCCCCCTGATCCTGCGCCCAGTTCGCAGCGGCCCGCAGCATGTTGTGCGCGGTTCCCTGCCGACGCAGGGCGGGCGTCACCTCGAGCGCGTGAAGCATCGCGCATTTTCCGTAACAGGCGACAAAGGCCACCCCTGCCGCACGGTCGCCCGCGCGCCCCAGAAGCACGG
>JBEEOG010000024.1:0-12774 GCA_041191745.1 Pseudomonadota bacterium
CACGAGTTCCGAGAAGTCGCAGCACCAGAACCGCGCCATCGCCATGCAGGTCCTGCGCGCGCGGCTTTACGAGGCCGAGCGCGACCGCGCCGCCCGCGACCGCGCCGCCGAACGCAAGGCGCAGGTGGGATCGGGCGACCGGTCCGAGCGCATCCGCACCTACAACTTCCCGCAAGGGCGCATGACGGACCACCGCATCAACCTGACGCTCTATGCGCTGGGGCAGATCATGGGCGGCGACCTCGACGAGGTGATCGACGCGCTGATCGCCCATGACCAGGCCGAGAAACTGGCGGAGATGGAGGGGTGACGGGAAACGAGGCGCTGCGCGCGGCCATCGCCCGCCTGCGCGCGGCGGGGATCGACGACGCGCCGCGCGATGCGCGGGTGCTTCTGGCCCATGCGCTGGAAATCGGCGCGGACCGGCTGACGCTGCACCTTGGCGATGCGCTGGCCGACGATGCGGCGGCGCGGTTCGACGCCGCCGTCGCCGCCCGTGCCGCCCGCCGTCCGGTGGCGCAGATCACGGGGCAGCGGCTGTTCTGGGGCCGCGCCTTCGGTGTGACACGCGACACGCTCGACCCCCGCCCCGAGACGGAAATCCTTGTGGCCGAGGCGCTTTCCGCGCCGTTCTTCAGCTGTCTCGACCTGGGCACGGGGACGGGCTGCATCCTTCTGTCCTGTCTGGCAGAGAGGCCGGTGGCGACGGGGCTGGGGGTCGATCTGTCCGATGCCGCGCTGGCCGTGGCGGCGGATAACGCCGCGCGGCTGGGCCTTGGCGCGCGCGCGCGCTTCCTGCGGTCGGACTGGTTTTCCGCCGTCACGGGGCGCTACGACCTGATCCTGTCGAACCCACCCTACATCGCCGCGGACGAGATGGCCGCCCTGTCGCCCGAGGTGCACGACTGGGAGCCGCATCTGGCCCTGACCCCGGGCGGTGACGGGCTGGATGCCTATCGCGCCATCGCGCGGGGCGCGCCCGCGCGGCTGATGGCGGGCGGGCGGCTGATCGTCGAGATCGGGCCCGCGCAGGGGCAGGCGGTGGCCGCACTCTTCGCGCAGGCGGGGCTTGAGGCGGTGCGCGTGCTGCCCGACCTCGACGGGCGCGACCGCGTGGTGGCGGGGGTGAAGCCCGCCGACGGGACGGGCTGCGGCGGCACCTGACCGGCGCGCGGCGCTGCGGGAATTCCGCCACAGGCGCGGCAATCCTGCGCGCGCGCCCCGAACGGGAACAGCTTTGCCCAGATTCGCACTTGTCAGCCTTTCCTGACCGTGTTTAGTGAGGGGCGCAGACGGGCAGGGCATTGCCCCCCTCTCGCGGATACCAGACAGCACGAACGTCCCCGGCCCGGCCTGATGGCGGCACCCGACACGGGACCTTCGGAAAACGCCAGATCATCTGGACCAAAGGACAAGATGAGATCTTCCAAGTCCCGCTCGCGTTCGAAGGCGAACCGCCCGCGCTCACTCGGCAACATCATCAACCGCGTCTTCGACAGCTCGGGTCCCGAGGGCAAGGTGCGTGGCACGCCGCAGCAGATCATCGAGAAATACCTGATCCTCGCCCGCGACGCGCAACTGTCGAATGACCGCGTGGCGGCCGAGAACTTCCTGCAGCATGCCGAACATTACACCCGCCTTCTGGGCGAGGCGCAGCGCGAGCTTGCCGCCGAGCAGGAGGAACGCCAGCGCCAGCACCAGCAGGGTGGGCAGGGCGGGGGCCAGAATGCGGGCCAGAACGGCAACCGCGACCGCAACGACGGCTGGCGCGACCGTGGCGAGGGCCGCGATTACCGTGCCGAGCGCGAGGATGACAGCGGCGCCGCCGAGGTGATCGATCTTTCGGGCGCGGACGAGAACCTCGTCGAAACGCCCGAGGCGCGGCCCCAGCAGCACACGCAGCAGCCCCGCCGCGACGATCGCCGCCGCGATGACCTGGGCGGGCTGGGGGGGCAGGGTGCCCGCCGCGACGACCGCAGGGATGACCGCCGCGAGGATCGGGGCGAGCGCAGCGACCGCGCCCCGCGCGACGACCAGCGGGGCGAACGCCGCGACCATGACCGCCCCGACCGGCGCGAGGACCGCGCGCCCGAGGCGCAGCCCACCCCCCAAACCGCGCCCGCACCCGTGATGGCCCAAGGCGACGCGGCCCCCGCCGCCGCGCCGGAACAGGCCGAAAAGCCCAAGAAACCCCGCGCCCCGCGCAAGCCCAAGGGCGATGGCGGCGGGTCGCAGGAAGCCGCGGAATGAGACAGGCGCCACCCCCGCGGGGTGGCGTTTTCCGTTCTTCACCCCCGCTCGGAAGGACAGCCCGCCCATGGTGACGCCCCGCCGCGACCACTGGACCGTGCAGGGACGGAAGCCCGCCGACAGGGCGCTGTTCGACAGCATCATCGACCAGCCCTTCCGGCGCGCGGTGGCGCGGCTGACGGGACGGGACGCGAGCAACCTGCTTTACGAGATGTTCGACACCGAGGACGAGGCCCGCCGTTACGCAGGCCTTGCCCGTGCGGCAGGCGCGATCAATGTGCGCACCCTTCCCCCGCTTCCCGTGCAAGGGCGCGCGAAACCGCTCCGCCTGCGCCGCTATCTGGACTAGCCCGCCACCACCCGCGCCAGCGCGCAGAAGCGTTCGAGCGAAATCTCCTCGGCCCGCGCGGTGGGGTCGATCCCTGCGGCCAGAAGCTTTTCCTCGATCGCGGGCGCCAGCGCCTTGAGCGAGGACCGCAGCATCTTGCGCCGCTGGTTGAAGGCCATCGCCGTGATCCGCGACAGGACCTTGCCATCGGCCGGATAGCGCGGGCCATCGAGCCGCGTCAGATGAACAACGGCCGAATGGACCTTGGGCGCGGGGGTGAAGGCTTCGGGCGGCAGGGTCAGGACGATCCGCGCGTCGCAGCGCCACTGCGCCAGAAGCGCCAGCCGCCCGTAATGGTCGCTGCGGGGTTTGGCCACGATCCGTTCGGCCACCTCTTTCTGGAACATCAGCGTCAGGCTGTCCCAGAAGGGCGGCCAGCGGTCCGGCGTCAGCCAGCGGACCAGCAGTTCGGTCCCCACATTGTAGGGCAGGTTCGCCACGATCCGGATCGGCGGGGTCAGGTGCGACAGCACATCGACCTCGAGCGCGTCGCCGTTGATGACGTCGAGCCGGCCCGGATAGGCCGCCGCGATCTCGGCCAGCGCGGGCAGGCAGCGGGGGTCCTTCTCCACCGCCAGCACGCGGCGCGCGCCTTCGGCCAGCAGCCCGCGCGTCAGCCCGCCGGGGCCGGGGCCCACCTCCAGCACGTCGCAGCCGGACAGGTCGCCCGCCATGCGCGCGATCTTGGCGGTCAGGTTCAGATCCAAGAGGAAGTTCTGGCCGAGCTGCTTCTTCGCCTGCAGGTCATGCGCGGCGATCACCTCGCGCAGGGGCGGCAGACCGTCGATCGTTCCCATTCCTGTCCGCGCCCCGTTTTCTCTGCCCAAATATCCCACGGGGGTGCGGGGGTGTGAAACCCCCGCCGCCGACATCAGCCCCCGCGCGCCGCCGCCATCTGATGCGCCATCTTCAGCGCCGCGACAAGGCTTGTCGGGTCCGCGATCCCGCGCCCCGCGATGTCGAAGGCGGTGCCGTGGTCGGGCGAGGTGCGGATGAAGGGCAGGCCCAGCGTGACGTTCACCCCCCCCGCGAAGTCGAGCGTCTTGATCGGGATCAGCGCCTGGTCGTGATACATGCAGATGGCCGCGTCATAGCGGGCGCGGGCGGCGGGGTGGAACATCGTATCCGCCGACAGCGGGCCTGCCAGATCGATCCCCTCTTCCCGCAGGCGCCAGAGCAGGGGGCCGATCAGCTCGATCTCCTCGCGCCCCATCGCGCCGCCCTCGCCCGCATGGGGGTTCAGCCCCGCCACGGCCAGGCGCGGACGGGGGATGCCGAAATCCCGCACCAGCCCCGCGCGGGTGATACGGATCACCTGCTCCAGCCCCGCTGCCGTCAGCGCGGCGGGCACGTCGGAGAGGGGGATGTGGATCGTCGCGGGCACCACGCGCAGCGCGGGGCAGGCCAGCATCATGACCACGGGCACGCCGCCCGCCAGATGCGACAGGTATTCGGTATGGCCCGGAAAGGCGAAGGCCGCGCCGTCCTGCAGCGCCTTCTTGTGGATCGGCGCGGTGCAAAGCGCTGAGGCCGCGCCCGCCTGCACCAGCCCCACCGCGCGGGCGATGGCATCGACTACGCCCTGCGCGTTGGCGGGATCGGGCGTGCCGGGAATGGCGGGGCGGGGGAAGTCGTGGCGCAGCACGGGCAGGTGGCTGGCCGGAACCGCCGCCGCATCGGCGGGGGTCGCCACCGCGTGCCACGCGCTGCCCGCGGGCAGGTGGCGCGGATCGCCCAGCCAGACGAAAGGCAGCGCCGCCCCCAGCACCGCCCGCGCCGCGACCGCGATTTCGGGGCCGATGCCCGCGGGTTCGCCGCAGGTCAGGATGACGGGGGCGCGCGGGTCTGTGGCGGGGGCCGCGGTCATGGTCCGGTGATGATCGCCTCGGAGCGCAACTCTTCCATCCAGGCCGCCGCCTTCAGCGCGACGGTCTGGTTCAGAAGCGCGGCCCGCACCTCGCCGCGGTCATTGGCGACCAGCCCGCCCAGATCGGGATCGGGCGCGGGGGCTTCGGCTGCCGCATCCGGCGCCGCATTGGCCGCCGCATCGGCGGCAGGCCCGGCGGCGGGTTCGGGCGGGGCGGAAAGCCCTTCGCGCGCGCAGAGCATCACCAGCCGCCCGCCGAGGGCCGCAACCTCGCCCGGATCGAGCCGCGCCAGCGTCAGCCCCGTATCGGCGGGGACCGTCGCCATCGTGGCGTCGCGCAGCACCAGCGCGCCCTCGCCCCGTCCGCGCGCCAGCGCGTTCAGGTCGCCGCAGGCATCGGCCCGCGCCTGCACCATGGCCGCATCCTCGCCCGCGGCGGGGACGTATTCGGCCCATTGCACCCGCACCTCGGCGGGGGCGATGGTGTCGGTCTCGTTGATGCCGTTCAGCTGGAACAGCACCACCGCCTGCGGCGCGACGAAGGGATCGGCCACCTCGCCAGTATCGAGCAGGAGCAGGCGCTGCGCGATGGCAGGCGGCAGGTTCGACAGCGGCATCCAGTCCAGCCGCCCGCCCCGCGCGGCCGAGGGCGAGGCCGAATAGGTCCGCGCCGCCGCATCGAAGCCGCCGCCCGAGGTGATCGCATCGCGGATGCGCCGCGCCTCGTCCACCGTGGCAGAGGCGGCCTCGCCTTCCGCAGGCAGCACGATTTCGGAGATCAGCACCTCGATCTCGGTCCGGCGGGCGGTCTCGGCCAGTGCGCGGTCCACCTGCGCCTCGCTGAAGTTGACCGTGCCGACAAAGCGTTCGCGCACGACCTCGCGCCACAGAAGCCCCGCCGTCACGAAATCGCGGAAGGTCTCGGGCGCGATGCCCTCTTGCGCGAGCGCGGCGGCGAAGTCCTCGGCCGACAGGTTGGCGCGGCTGGCGAATTCGGTCATGCCTTCCGCGATCTGTTCGGGGGTGACGCTGATCCCCGCCGCCTCGGCCGCCTGCTGGCTCAGACGGTCCTCGATTAGGCCGCGCAGCGCCTCGCGTTCGGGGTCGCCGGGGGCGCGCAGGGCGCGCAGGAACAGCACGCGCTGTTCGAATTCGTAATTGCTGACGACCGCACCGTTGACCGTGACGCGGGGCGCGAACAGACCGCCATCCTGCGCGCGGGCCGGTCCTGCGGGCAGCGCACCGAGGGCCAGCGCCAGAAGCGCCGCCGCAAGCGCCTGCGAAGGACCGCGCGAGGGAATGTGGAAACCGGCTCTTGTCATCGTCCTGTCCGCCTGCCTTTCGTCCGTTCCGCCTTCCGCCATCCCGCCATCCGCCCCGCTGCCGCCGTCACCGCCGGCAGGTCCGCGCCGGACCCACCGCGGCGGACCCGAAGCCGAGAAGGTCGAGCTGGAACTGGACCGTCGTCACCGGCTTCACACTAGTCGAGGATGTGTAACGACGCGAGAGCGAAACATCCGCGCTCAGGCATTCGTTGCGGAAGGTCAGCGACAGCCCCGTCCGGCTGGGACGGTCGGCCTCGAAGTCATAGCGCCCCGAAGCGGTGGCCTGCCATTGCGGGGTCAGCTTCACACTGCCGTCCACCAGCAGTTCCGAGGTGCGCGCGGGCCGCTTCTCGGCGGCATCCGCCACGGCCCAGATATAGCCCGAGGATAGCGATACTGTCTGCCAGCTCTGCGCCAGCAGCATTTCGGCCCGCGTCAGCGACAGGTCGTTCGTCACCAGCATCCGGCCCTGCATGTCGAGGCCCTGCGGCGATGTCGCGCGGCCCGCCAGCATCCAGTCGGAACTGCTGCCCTGATTGCCCGACCCCAGCGTGAAGCCCGCCACCGGCGCGTCGCGCAGGATGCGGCCCAGCGTGGCGGTGAAGCCCCAGCCCGTATCGGTCAGCCGCGACCAGCGCAGCCCGACCCCCGCCCGCAGCCCCGTCTCGACCGAGTCGCGCCCCGGAAAGCGGGTGAAGGACAGAAGGTTGCCTTCGTCGAATTCGACCAGCGTGGAATCCTCGGACGGCATCGTCTCGACATCCGCGCCCGACCACGCGACCTGAAAGAGCGGCTCCAGCACCTGCCGCGCGCCGCCGGCTTCGGTCTTGACCAGCGGCCAGCGCAGTTCGGCCCCCGCGGTGGCCAGAACGCGGCTGTGCCTGCCGCCCCAGAGATCGTCCTGACCCACGCCGTAGACATCGGCGGCCAGCTGTCCCTGCAGCGCCCCGATCACGCCGCCTGCCAGCACCCAGTCGCGCCGCCAGTCGAGGATCGCCGTCCCCCGCACCAGATCGCGCCCGTCCGAGATGCCGTCGCCGTCCACATCCCCGCCCGAGGTGGAGCGGCGGTTGTGGCCGTAAAGCTGGAAGGAGAGGCCCAGCTCTCCGCCCGTCAGGGCAGGGCGGAAGCGGCGGTCCCATGTCGCCTCGACCAGACCCGCGGTGATGCGCGCGCCCGCCTCCTGCCCGCGCAGCGAGCGGAAGGCGATGACGCGGCCGAGGATGTATTCGTCGCGCCGGACGCGGCTGAGCGCGATGTCCGAGCGCAGCAGGTCGCGGTCCCCGATCTCGTAATCGGCGAAATAGGCGTCGTCGCTGACCGCTTCGATGTTGAAGCTCAGCCCGAAGTCGCGCGGCAGGCCGAAGCGCCCCTCGGCGCGGAAATAGCCGCGCCAGTCATCGGGGATGATCTTGTCGCGCGACAGCGCGCCCTGCAGCAGGATGTCGCCCGTGCGGAAGGCCTGTCGGTAGCGCAGGTCGAGCGAGCGCGCCCCGTCCGTCGTCAGCAGCGGCGTCAGCGTCAGGTCGCGCGACGGGCCGAGCGCGATGAAATAGGGGATCGTGATCCCCGTCCCGAGGTTGGTGGACGAAAAGAACCCCGCCGTCAGGAAGCCTGTCGCACGGTCGAGCGTGGGGTCGGGCATCCTCAGGCGCGGCACATAGAGGACCGGAATCCCCAGCACCCGCAGACGGGCGTGGTCGAAGTAGAGCTGCCGCTCCACCTGGTCATGCACGACGCGGTTGGCGCGGATTTCCCACAGCGGCGTGGGGTTGTCCTTGCAGACGCGGCAGGCCGAGGCGACGGTCTGGTCCAGATCGGTGTAGCGCCCGCCCGCGCGGCGCAGTTCGGCCGCCGCGATCTGCAGCTGCTGGTTCAGCACGATCCGCGCGCTTGTCAGGATGCCTTCGTTCAGGTCGGCCGAAAGATCGCCCTGATCGGCCACGATGACCGTCTGGCCGTCGCGGTCGGTCAGGCGGATCGGCCCGTCGATCTGCAGCCGGTCCGCCGCCTGATCGAAGACGATCCGCCCCGCCCGCAGATGGGTGGTGCCGTAGAAGACCTCGACATTGCCGGCGGCGATCAGCATGGCATCGCCCGCGATCTCCAGACTGTCGGCCACCAGCGTGGCGGGCGGATCGGTCGGCGCCGAGCCCTGCGCGCGCAATTGCGGCGCGACGGCCAGAAGGGCTGTCGTCAGGGCAAGTGCCGCCAGTCCGGCACGCAGGCCGCGGGGCGACATCAGCCGTCCTCCACATGCAAAAGCAGGCCGAGCGCCGAGAGGCTGGCCACGACCGGCGCGCTCCACGCCGCGAGGAGGACGGGGATCTGCCCCGTATCCCCCATCACTTGCGCGAAGTTCCGCAGGAAAAAGATGCCGAACCCCCCCAAAATCGCGATCAGCACGAAATACCCCGTCTTGCCGAACCGCGTATGGCGCATGGTGAAGCCCGCGGCAAGCAGGACCATCGCGGCAAGCAGCACGGGCTGGGCCAGTTCCATATGCAGCCAGACCCAGTGGCTGCGCGCCGAAAAGCCCGCCCGCTCCAGCCCGTCGATATAGGCGGGCAGGCTCCAGATCGGGATGGCCGAGGGTTCGCCAAAGCTGTTGCGGATGGCATCCACCGTCAGGTCGGTCGGCACCATGGCGGGCGGGGCCCCGCTTGCGGCCATTCGTTCGGGATTGTCCGCGCGCAGGTTCCACGCCTTCGCCCCCTCGAGCTGCCAGCCGCCCGGAAGCAGGCGGGCCACCTCGGCCTCGATCCGTTCGGCGGGCAGGCCCTCGGTGTCAAAGAGCACGAAGGTCGCACCGAAGAGCGTCGTGCCGTCCTGATTGCTGCGCGCGGCCTGGATCACGGTCTGGCCCGTCGCGCCGCCCTGCCGCAGCCAGAGGCCGTCCTCGGACACCGACAGCACGCTGTCGCCCTGCACCGCGATGCGCGCCACCAGCGTGTCGTGCAGCTGCGAGGTGGCCGCCACCAGCGGGTTCAGCACCGCGACCGAGAACAGCCCGAAGCCCAGCGCCACCGCCACGGGGGCCACGAGGAAGCGCAGCGCCGAACGGCCCGCGGCGCGGATCACCACAAGCTCGCTCGTGCGGGCCAGCCCCACGAAAAGCGCGATGGCCGACAGGATCATCACAAGGGGCAGCACACGGTAAAGCCCCGCGGGCGTGTTCAGTGCGGCCAGTTGCAGCGCCGTCGCCGCGCCGATCCCCTCGTCCGAGAAGGTGCGGACCTGATCGACCGCGTCGATCAGCACCATCATGCCGTAAAAGACGCCGAGGATGCGGAGGAAGGTCCACAGGAAGCGGCGCGCGATGTAGAAGCCCAGCGTCATGCGGCGGCCATCCCCGAGGGCGCGCGCGGCGCGCGCCGCCTGCGCCCCGCGAACCACAGCATCGCCATGCCCGCCACGATCCCGAGGAGGGGCGCGCCGTAAAGCAGCGGCCAGACCGCCGCATCGGCCATGGCGCGGGCATTGGCCAGCGTGTTGACAAGCTGCATGGCGATCAGGATGACCACCGCCCCCGCGATCTGCCGCCACAGCCCGAAGCGGCTGAAGGCACCCAGCAGCAGCGCCGCAAAGCCCACCAGCGCCGCGCCGAGCGCGAGCAGGGGCTGGGACAGGCGCGAATGCACCTCTTGCAGGAAACGGGCAGGCGTGACGCCCATCGCTGTCCGGTCGGTCAGGGACAGGGCCAGCAGGTCCGGCGTGTGCATCGCCTCGATGTCGCGCGCCTCTGCCCCGTGCTGGCCCACCAGCCCGTCCAGCGCATAGGTGAAATCGGCAAAGCGCGTGACGGAAATCTTGCGCGCCGCATCCACCCTTTGCACCATCCCGTCGAACATCACGATCTTCGGCCCCGTCTCGCCCCGGGCGAGGATGGCAGATTTCGCGGTATAGATCACGCGGTCCGAGGTGCCGCGCTCGTCGCTCAGGAACAGGTCGCGCAATTCGCCCTGATCGGTGATCTCGCGGATATAGAGCGTGAGCCCCTCATCGGGATGCAGGAACTGGCCCTCTTTCATGAAGCGGGCGGTGATGTTCTCGTTCAGCGCGGCCTGCCGCGCCGACAGGGTGGCGCGGCTTTCGGGCACGATCAGGTTCGTGAGCAGCGCCATGAACAGCGTGACGACCAGACCGAAGACGATGACGGGCCGCGCAAGGCGGAAGGGCGAGAACCCCGTGGCCTGCATCACCACCAGCTCGCTGTCCTGCGTCAGGCGGTTGGTCAGGAAGACGGTGGCGACAAAGGCCGCGACGGGCAGCACGATGCGGATCACGTTGGGCAGGGTCAGGGCCGAGATCTCGAGGAAGATCAGCATCGAATGGCCGTCGCCGATGATGCGGTCGAACAGGCCCACGGCGCGGTTCACCCAATAGACGGCGACCAGCACGAGTGCGAAGAATCCGAACAGCGCAAGCAGTTGCGACAGCAGGTATCTGTCGAATTTCGACACGGCGCCGCCCGTCCCCCGATGGTTTCGCTCCACGCTAGCGGAATTCGGGGGGGCGTAAAACTGCTATCTGGTCAAGCCCGCGCCGCCGCGCTAGCGTCCGGCGGAACCTTGCCGCGCAGGGGCCCGCGCGGGCGCGCGGGGCCCGTAGGCGCGTCCTTCGCCGGAGAACCTGCCCCGATGTCCCATCCCGTGCCGATCCGCTTCACCGCGACCGATGCCGACACGCTTGCCGCCCGCAGGGGCCGCATCGCCGTGCTGGCCGATGCGGGCGCGCCCCTGTCGCCTGCCGCGCGGCGTCTGGACCGGCTGATGAAGGGGGCGCTCGCGCGGGCCGTGGCCTCGGATGCCTTCGGGCGGCTGAAGGCGGGCGAGGCGATGGATCTGGCCTTTCCGGCGGGGCTGGCGGCGGATGCGGTGCAGATCGTCCGTCTGCCGCGCCGCGCCGATGCCGCGCAGGCGCGCAAGGCAGGCGCGGCCATGGGCCGCGCGCTGGGGCCTGCGGGGCTGACCGTCCTTGCCGAAAGCCATGCGGCGGCACCCGAGATCGCCTTCGGCCTTGCCCTGCGGGCCTATGACTTCACCCCCCACAAGACGGGCGAGAAGAAGGAGGCGGGCGCGGTCGAGATGATGGTGACCAATCCCGAAGCCATCGCCGCGGCATCCGCCGCCGGTGCCGCCGTGGCCGAGGGCGTGTTCTTCGCCCGCGATCTGGTGAACGAGCCTGCCAACATCCTGACCACCCACGATTTCGCCGCCCGCCTTGCCGCGATGGGCGAACTGGGGCTGGAGGTCGAGATCCTGGAGGAGGAGGAGCTTTCCCGCCTCGGCATGGGGGCGCTTCTGGGCGTGGGGCAGGGGTCGGACAGCCCGTCGAAGGTCGTCGTCCTGCAGTGGAAGGGGGGCGATCCCGACACGCCGCCCTTCGCGCTGGTGGGCAAGGGCGTGGTGTTCGACACGGGCGGCATCTCGATCAAGCCCGCTGCGGGCATGGAAGAGATGACGATGGACATGGGCGGTGCCGCCACCGTCGCGGGCGTCATGCGCACGCTGGCGCTGCGCAAGGCCAAGGCCAATGTGGTGGGCCTCGTCGGGCTGGTGGAAAACATGCCCGACGGCCGCGCCCAACGCCCCGGCGACGTGGTGCGCACCCTCAAGGGCGACACGGTCGAGGTGATCAACACCGATGCCGAAGGCCGCCTCGTGCTGGCCGATGTGCTGTGGTATGCCCAAGACCGCTTCAAGCCCAAGGGGATCATCAACCTCGCCACGCTGACGGGGGCGATCATCGTGGCGCTGGGGCATGATTTCGCGGGGGCCTTCTCGAATGATGACGCCTTTTGCGACGCCTTCCTCGCCGCCGCCCGGGCCGAGGGCGAGGGCGCATGGCGGATGCCGATGGGCGACAGCTATGACGCCCGCCTGAAATCCCGCATCGCCGACATGATGAACGTCGGCGGGCGCGATGGCGGGGCGATTGTCGCGGCCTGTTTCCTGCAACGCTTCATCCGGCCGGGGATGCCGTGGATTCATCTGGACATCGCAGGCACCGCCTTGTCGAAGAAAGACCTGACCCTGTCGCCCAAGGGGGCCACGGGCTGGGGCGTGATGGCGTTGAACCGACTGATCCGCGACGGGTATGAGGGCTGACGCGCATGGGCGTCGCGATGTTCTACCACCTTACGCGCTCCTCGCCCGAAGAGACGCTGCTGGCGCTCTTGCCGCGGGCCTTGGGGCAGGGCTGGCGGGTGATGATCCGGGGGCGGGACATGGGCCGCTTGCAGCGGCTGGACACCACGCTCTGGACCGACCCGCCGGACAGTTTCCTCCCGCACGGGATGGAGGGCGGGCCGCAGGATGCGGCGCAACCGGTGCTCTTGGGGCAGGGCCCGGCGGTCAATGGCGCGGCGGGGTTGTTCCTCTTGGACGGGGCAGAGGTAACGGCCGAGGAGGCCCGCCCGATGCAACGGGTCTGGCTGATCTTTGACGGCGGCGACGGGGCGGCGGTGCAGGCCGCGCGGGGAAAGTGGAAGGCGCTGACGGCGGCCGGCATCCCCGCGCAATACTGGTCCGAAGAGTCGGGCCGGTGGGAGAAAAAGGCCGAAAGCGCGGGGTAAATCGGGGCTAGGCTGTAGCACGGGCTGCTCCGCGCTGCCTTTGGCAGGCTAGCGCCGCAGGATCATCCGATCCCCGTCAATCTCCACCCGGTAAAGCCGCAGGTAATCCATCCCCAGCAGGGACCCGAACATCTCGGCGTCATTCACCCAGGCGGGAAAATCCTCATCGCGGTAAGGGCCAAGCTGCACCAGCGGCAATTCCACCCGCGCGGTCCTCACCGTGCCATTGGCCGTGCGCGCCTCGCCCAGATAGACCAGCCCGTCGGGGTCGATCCCCAGCCGCGCCGCATCCGCGCGCGTCAGCACCATGTTCGTGGCCCCCGTATCGGCGACAAAGCGGACGGGCGTGCCGTTGATCTCCAGCGTC
>JBEEOG010000025.1:0-4830 GCA_041191745.1 Pseudomonadota bacterium
TCATGCAGGGGACGGTCGGCCGGATCGCCCTGCAAGTCCAGAAGCCGCGCGCCAGAGCGGTTGACGAAATCGATCCGCCCCTCGCCATCCAGACCGATCACCCCGGCGGTGACGTTGGACAGGACCGAGTCGAACAGCCGCCGCCGCCGTTCGGTCAAGGCGTGGCTGTCCACCAGCGCGTCACGCTGGCCCTTCAACTGGCGGGTCATCTGGTTGAAAAGGCGGCCCAAGGTGGCAATCTCATCGTCGCCATCGGCTTCGGGCACCTGCACATCCAGATCGCCGCTGCCCACCCGTTCCGCCGCGCCCGCCAGACGCCCCACCGGGCGCGACAGGCCTTCGGCGAACCACAGGCCCACCCAGACGGCGGCAAGGATCAGGATCAGCGCGAAGCCCAGATAGAGCAGACCGAATTCGAACAGCAGCCTGCCGCGATCCGCCTCCAACTGGTGATACAGCGCCACGGTTTCACGGGTTTCATCCAGCAGCGACAGGAGCTTTCCGTCCACCGTGCGCGAGACGTAAAGATAGCGGTCGGCAAAGGCATCCAGATGGACAAGCGCGCGGAATTCGTTGTTGTCCCAATCCTTTATCAGGACAACCTCGCCCTGCCGCGCGCGCGCCAGCTCCTCGGCTGCGGGCGGTTCGTAATCGAAGAGATAGGACCGTTCCCCCCGCATCTGCAGCGCGCCGCCCCCGTCGATCAGGAAGGCCTCCTTCAGCCCGCGCTGCACGGCGGCCTGTCCCTGCGTCAGGATCGGGCGGATCGCATCGTCGCGCAGGAAGAACTGCGACTGCTTGGCCACGTTGATATAGGCGGCAAGGGCGCGGGCATCCTCGACCAGATCCTCGCGGTGTTCGGCCTCGTAGGCCTCGGCGGCGGAAAGGCTGGCCCCCACCACGTTGCGGACACGGTCGGAAAACCACCCCTCGAGCCCGAAATTCACCGTCACCGTGGCAAAGATGGCCACCAGCACCGTGGGCACCAGCGCCACGCCCGCGAATACGCCCGACAGGCGCAGGTGCAGCCGCGACCCCGCCGACTGGCTGCGACGGTCCGCGATCAGGCGCGCCACCCGCATCAGGACGGCGGCGGCGACGAACAGCACATAGCACAGGTCCGCCAGCAGGATCAGCCGCAGCGCGGGCGAATTGCCCCCCTGGTTCAGCGGGCCGAGCGCGAGAAAGGTCGCCACCGCCAAGAGCGGGCCGAGGAAGACCAGACCGAAGGTCACGGCATTCTGGAACCGGCGCTGCCGTCGCAGCCGGAGGACACGTTCCCAGGTGTGGCTTGCCACGGCGCGTTGCACGCGAACCCTGCCCTGCATGGCGGGTGCGTCATGCCCCCGCCTTCCAACATCTTGTGTCGCAAACGGGTGTGCGCCCGTTCCGACACGCTTGATGTTGCGCTTTTACATCAGCTTGCGGCGCCGTGTCACGCGGATATCGAGATCGGTGATCTTCTTGCGCAAGGTATTGCGGTTGATGCCCAGAAGATCGGCGCATTTCGCCTGGTTTCCGGCGGTCGCATCCAGCGCGATCTCGATCATCGGCAGTTCCACCTCGCGCAGGATGCGCTGGTAGACGCCGGGCGGGGGCAGTTGCCCGCCATGCAGGTCGAAATAGCGCTTCAGGTGGCGCGCCACGCTGGCCGACAGCTTTTCCGTCTCTCCCCCGCCCTTCAGCGGCTCCATCGCGGGCTGGCTGCCCAGTACGGCCTCCACCTCGGCCCGCGCGATCTCGGCCTCGGAGCTGGTGACCATCAGCCGGCGCAGCGTGTTCTCCAGCTGGCGCACATTGCCCGGCCAGCTGTAGGCGCGCACCAGTTCGCGCGCCTCGGCAGACAGGCGGCGTACCGCGCCCATGTCCCGTTCGCCCCGCGCAAGGAAATGTTCGGCCAAAAGCGGGATGTCATCCACCCGCTCGCGCAGGGCGGGCACATGCAGCGTCACGCCCGACAGGCGGTAATAGAGGTCCTGCCGGAAGGCCCCGCCCTCCATCCGCGCCGACAGGTCGATCTGGCTTGTGGCCATGATGCGCGGCGCGTTCTCGCCCAGCGCATCCAGCATCCGCACGATGCGGGCCTGCGATTCGTCGTCGTAATCGCCCACCTCGTCGAAGACGAGGCTGCCGCCGCGCGCCCGCGCCATCAGGGTCGAAGGGCCGTCCGCGCCCTGCAGATCGGCGGCCTGCGCCACCACGAAGGGCAGCGTCCGGCGGTCGGAAAAATCGTGGATCGCCTTGGCGATCAGGCTTTTGCCCGTGCCCGACTCGCCCGTGACCAGCACGGCCAGATCGGTGTTCATCACCCGCGCGACAAGACGGTAGAGCGCCTGCATCGCCGCCGTCCGCCCCACCAGCGGCAGGTCGTCCCCCGCCTCGCGCGGCTGGGCGGGCTTGGGCTGGGCGCGGCGCTTCTGCTCCAGCGCGCGGGCAGACCGCTTCATCAAGTCGGGCAGGTCGAAGGGCTTGGGAAGGTAGTCGAAGGCTTCCGCCTCGGCCGCCTGAATGGCCGTCATGATGGTGTTCTGGGCCGAGATCACGATGACCGGCAGGCCGGGGCGCATCTTGCCGATGCGGGGCAGCGCATCCAGCCCGTTGCCATCCGGCATGATCACGTCCGAGATCACCAGATCGCCCTTCCCCTCCTCGACCCAGCGCATCAGCGTCATGAGGGACGAGGTCGCATGGACCTTGCAGCCCGCCCGCGTCAGCGCCTGCGTCAGGACCGTGCGGATCGTGCGGTCGTCATCGGCAACCAGAACCGTGCCATCCATCAGCGCGTCTCCTTCTTCTCTTTGGGAACCATGGGCAACGAGACGCGGAACACCGTGCGTCCCGGCACGGAATCGACCGTGATCCAGCCGTCATGGTCGGAAATGATCTTGGACACGAGCGCGAGGCCAAGCCCCGTGCCGTTCTCGCGCCCCGAAACGAAGGGTTCGAAGATCTCGCCCGCGATGTCGGGCGGGATGCCGGGGCCGTCGTCGATGACCTCGATCTGAAGGGGCAGCGCTGCCCCCGTCCCGTCGCGCCGCCGCAGGCGCAGCGACAGGTCGTAGAAGGTATGCAGCCGGATCGTCCCCCCCGTCCCCGCCCGCCCGATCGCCACGGAGGCGTTCTTGATCAGGTTCAGAAAGACCTGCATCAGCTGGTCGGGATCGGCCCATGTGGGCGGAAGGGACGGGTCGTAATCCTCGACGATCGTCAGCCCCGCGGCAAAGCCCACCATCGCGGATTTGCGCGCGCGGTCCAGCGCGTCGTGGATGTTCACCGGCCGCCGCTCGGGCGGGCGCAGGTTTCCGAACTGTTCGACCTGTTCCAGAAGCTTCACGATCCGGCGCGTCTCTTCCACGATCAGGTCGGTCAGTTCGCGGTCCTCGGCCGACAGGCCCATGGACAGAAGCTGCGCCGCGCCGGAAATGCCCGCGAGCGGGTTCTTGATCTCGTGCGCCAGCATCTCGGCCATGCCGATGGCGGATTTCGCCGCCGATTTCACCTGCATGGCGCGGCCCAGCCGGTCGGCCAGATCGCGGGGCGAGATCAAGAGCAGCACGACATCGGGATTGTCGTGCATCGGCGCCACCTGCACGTTGCACTGCACGGGCGGGCGTTCGCCCGTCGTCACATCGACATCGTTGATGAAGAGCGGCGACTGGTTGGCGCGGGCACGGTCAAAGGCTTCGTCCATCGGCGCGTCGATCGACAGCCGGTCCAGCACGGGCTGGCCCATCAGGCTGCGCGAGGAGGCGTTCAGGAACAGCTCCCCCGCAGGGTTCACCTCGGCGATGCGGCCATCGGGGCCCACCAGCAGCGCAGGGATCGGCAAGGAGGCCCAGACCACGCCCGGAACCGGATAGGGCGTGCGGTAGGGCATCATGCGGCCTCCCTCTCGGGCATGTCGGCAAAGACGGCGCGGATCGTGGCTGTGACGCGGGCGGGGTCATCCTCGGTCAGAAGCGTGCCGCGCGGCAGGCCCGCTTCCTCCAGATACCAGCCCAGATGCTTGCGGGCGACCTTCACCCCAAGCTCTGTGCCGTAGAAGGAAAGCATGTCTTCGTAATGGCCCGCCACCAGATCGGCCAGCGCCGCGCCCTGCGGCACCTGCGGCGCGGGCGTGCCGTAAAGCGCGTGTGCGATCTGCGCCAGCCGCCACGGCGCCCCCTGCGCGCCCCGCCCCACCATCACGCCATCCGCGCCGGATGCGTCCAGCGCGGCGCGGGCGGTCGCGGCATCGGTGATGTCGCCATTGGCGATCAGCGGGATCGTCACCGCATCGCGCACGGCGCGGATCGCCGCCCAATCGGCGCTGCCCTTGTAGAACTGGCAGCGCGTGCGCCCGTGGATCGTGATCATGGCGATGCCCGCATCCTGCGCGCGCCGCGCAAGGACGGGCGCGTTCATCAGCGCGTCGTCCCAGCCGAGGCGGGTCTTGAGTGTGACAGGCACCTTCACCGCGCCCACCACCGCATCGATCAGCGTCAGCGCATGGTCGAGGTCCTTCAGCAGCGCCGAGCCGGAATAGCCGTTCGTCACCTTCTTGGCGGGGCAGCCCATGTTGATGTCGATCACCTGCGCGCCCTGCGCTTCGACATAGCGGGCGGCTTCGGCCATCCAATAGGCCTCGCGTCCCGCAAGCTGCACCGATGTCGCCTGTTCGCCGAAACCAAGCTCTGCCCGCGCGCGGGCAAGGGGGCGGGCCTGCACGACCTCTTGGCTTGCCACCATTTCCGACACGACGAGCCCCGCGCCGAAGCGGGCGACCAGACGGCGGAACGGCAGGTCCGTGATCCCCGCCAGCGGGGCCAGCAGGACGGGCGGATGAATCGA
>JBEEOG010000026.1:0-2961 GCA_041191745.1 Pseudomonadota bacterium
CTCCGCCGCCAGCAGTTCCGGCACCAGCAACCGGCCCGAGATTGCCACGACCCCCGCCACCGCCTCCGCCCGCCGCGGTGCGACATGCAGCGACATCATCGCCCCCTGCGAAAACCCGACCAAGGCCAACGCCGCAGCATCCAGTCCTTCCTCCGCCAGCCGCGCATCAAGGAACTCATTCATCAGCGCGACCGACTCTGCCATGCCTACCTGCGCGGCCTCTTCGCTCGACCCGTCCAGCCACGGGATGGGGAACCACTGAAAGCCGAAGGGATTGCCCTCACAGGGCTGCGGGGCATCCGGGGCAAGAAAGACCGTGTCCGTCAGATGTGGCGCAAGCGCATCGCCCAGTCCCAGAAGGTCCGCCCCGTCCGCCCCATATCCATGCACAAAAACGACAATCGAGCGCGCCCGACCGCTCCGCGCCGCCTTGCGTCCGAATTTCAGACTCACCGTATCCCCTCCCTTTGCTTTTCCACATGGTAGTAGGCCCAGAGCAGCCGCGCCGCAACCGCACGCCACGGCGACCAGGCCTCCGCCATCGCGCGCAGCGCCTTCTCCGCAGGCCGCGCCTCCAGCGCGAACAGCAGCCGCGCCCCTTCCTGCAAGGCCAGATCCGCCGGGGCAAAGACATCCGCCCGCCCCAGCGCGAACATGGCATAGATCTCCGCCGTCCAGCGCCCGATCCCCGGCACAGCGGTCAGAACCTCGACCACCGCCTCATCCGGCGCCTCCCGCAATGCTTGGAAATCGATCCCTGCCCGTGCCAGCGCCTGCCCGTATCGCGCCTTCTGCCGCGACAGCCCCGCCGCCCGCAGCGCCTCTTCCGTCGCCCCGGCCATCACTGCCGGATCGCACAGTCCCGCTGCCTCCATCCGCGCCCAGATCGCGTTGGCCGAAGCGACCGATACCTGCTGCGACACGATCGCCGACAAAAGCGCGCGAAACCCATCCTCCCGCCGTCGCAGCGGCAGCGGACCCGTCAGCGACAGAGCATGGGCAAAGCGCGGCTCGCGCGCGGCCAACCAAGCCGCCCCCTCGGCCACGCAATCCGGCCCCACGATGATCCGTCCGACAGACATGCACGTCCCTCCACTGCCACCCTGCCCCGAACCCGGACCAATCGCCAGCCCCCGCGCAGAGTTCACATTCCCCCGCGCGCATTTGTCCCTTGCCCCCGCCGTCCCAAGCGGTAACGCTACCCTCATGAGCAGCCTCGCCACCCCCTCCGACAGCACCGCCAAGCGCAACGTCCTCGTCCTCGTCGCGGCGCAGGCCATCCTCGGCGCCCAGATGCCGATGATCTTCACGGTGGCGGGACTCGCGGGTCAGTCGCTCGCCCCCAACAAATGCTGGGCCACCCTGCCGATCACCGCGGCGGTCATCGGCTCCATGCTGACCGCCACGCCCATTTCGGCCTTCATGCAGCGCCACGGCCGCCGCGCGGGCTTTGCCATCGGCGCCCTCGGTGGCGGGATCGGCGGCGCGCTGGGGGCCTTCGCCCTCTTGCAGCAAAGCTTCGTCCTCTTCGTCATCGCCGCCCTCTTCACGGGCGTCTACATGTCGGCGCAGGGCTTCTACCGCTTCGCCGCCGCCGACACGGCCTCCGACTCCTACCGACCCAAGGCGATCTCGCTCGTCATGGCGGGGGGCCTGCTGTCTGCCGTATTCGGCCCGCAACTCGTCAAGGTAACGGCCGAGGCGATGGTGATCCCCTTTCTCGCCACCTACCTCGCCGTCATGGCGCTGAACGTGGTGGGAGTCTTCCTCTTCCTGCTGCTTGATATCCCCAAGCCCCGACCCGCCGCCATCGGCACCTCCACGGGCCGCAGCCGGGGCGAACTGATCCGCACGCACCGCATCGCGGTCGCCATGATCTGCGCCACGGTCTCCTATGCGCTGATGAACCTCGTGATGACCTCATCCCCCCTCGCTGTGGTGGGATGCGGCTTCACCAAGGGCGACGCCGCCGACATCGTGACCGGCCATGTCCTCGCCATGTATGCGCCCAGCTTCTTCACCGGGCATCTCATCGCCCGCTTCGGGGCGGAACGCATCGTCGCCATTGGCCTTGTTATCCTCGCTGCCGCCGGGGCCGTCGCCATCGCGGGCATCGACCTCGTCAACTTCTTCGCCGCCCTCATCCTTCTGGGCATCGGCTGGAACTTCGGCTTCATCGGGGCGACCACCATGCTCACCGCCCAGCAGGCGCCCGAGGAAAAGGGCCGCCTTCAAGGTCTCAACGACCTCGTGGTCTTTGGCGGCGTGACACTCGCCTCGTTCTCCTCCGGCGGATTGATGAACTGCTCCGGCGGATCGGTTCAGGCGGGCTGGCAGGCGGTCAACTTCGCCATGCTGCCCTTCCTCGTCCTTGCCGGGGGTGCACTCATCTGGCTGGCGATGCAGCCACGGGCCACGCGCTAGGGCTCAGGCCGCCAGCGACAGCAGCCGCGCCTCTTCCCGGCTCAGCGCCGGACGGCATTCCCGCGCGGCATCGCCCACGGCGACGTGCAGCCCTTCGACGACCAGCGCGCAGGGCTCCACCGTCTGCAGGTCGAACCACATGTCCGCCGCCGGCGCGTCCACCAGTTGCAGGTCCTCGCCATTCACCAGCGCGCCCACGGGCGCCAGCGCCTCTTCCACCCCGAAATAGGCGGCAAGGCGATCCCCGGCCACGACGATCAACTGATCCACCGGCAGCAGCAGCGGCGGCGCCGTGCGGTCCCTGCCCCGCGCAGCGCCGGTGACGCAGACGACACGCAGCCCCGGGCGCAGCACCATCGCGCGCTCATTCGACCGGATCACGACCGGATCACCCTTGCAACAGGTCACCATGTCACCGGCCTTCAACTCCTCCACCGCGCGCAATCCGACCGGCGTCAGAACCTTCGTCCCGCGCAGAAGCCCGCGCGGCGCGAAGGCCACGTCGGTTTCCTCGGGAAAGATGGGCGAAAGGATACT
>JBEEOG010000027.1:0-6371 GCA_041191745.1 Pseudomonadota bacterium
GGGCGGCGTTTCCGGCGGGGCCATCACCGACCACAGGTCCGGCTGCAGCGAAGGCGCGGGCGGGGGTGCGGGCGGGGCAGGGCTGCGCTCGGCCCGTGCCAGCACGCTTTCCAGCGCGATCACCTGCGCGGTTTCGACATCCTGCGGCGGGGTATCCTCGGCCTCGTTCCGCCCCAGCGCGGCGGTCAGTTCGGCCTCGATCGCCTCGTCCGTCTCGGGCACAAGGTTCACCGCACCGGAGCCGAGGCCCGCCACATGCCGGATGCCCTGTTCGCGCAGGATCTTCTGCACGCCGCGGATCGTCAGCCCCTCGTCATGCAAAAGCCGCTTGATCCCCGCCAGAAGCGCCACGTCCGAGGGGCGGTAATAGCGCCGCCCGCCCGCGCGTTTCACCGGCCGGATCTGGGGGAATCGGCTTTCCCAGAAGCGCAGCACATGGGCAGGCGTTTCCAGCGCGTCGGCGACTTCGCTGATCGTGCGGAAGGCCTCGGGCGATTTGTCCATCCGGCCGGTCGTCCCTTACTTCTTCTTGCCTGCCGCGACGCGCTCTTTCATCAGATGCGACGGACGGAAGGTCAGCACGCGGCGCGGGCTGATCGGCACCTCGTCCCCGGTCTTGGGGTTGCGGCCCACGCGGGCGGCCTTGTCCCGGACCGAGAAGGTGCCGAAGGACGAGATCTTCACCGTCTCGCCCGCGGCGATCGCGTCGGACATGTGCTGCAGCACGCTTTCCACAAGCATCGCACTTTCGTTGCGCGACAGCCCCACCTCGCGGAAGACGGCTTCGCTCAGGTCCATGCGCGTCAAGGTCTTTTCGCTCATCAAATCCCCCCCGGGCTTTTGCAGGCAGGATGCGCGGGATGGATTTGTGAGTCAATGACAACGACTTGCGGCGATAACCTCAGGCGGCTACCAGCGCAGGACGACCGAACCCCAGGCCAGCCCGCCGCCGATCGCCTCGGTCACGATCAGGTCGCCCTGTTTGATCTGGCCGCGCGCCTTGCCCACCGACAGCGCCAGCGGGATGGAGGCGGCCGAGGTATTGCCGTGATCCTGCACGGTGACGACCACGCGGTCCATCGGGACCTGCATCCGCTTGGCCGTGCCTTCGATGATGCGGATATTGGCCTGATGCGGCACGATCCAGTCCACATCCGCCCCCGAAAGCCCGACCTTGTCAAGTGCCGCATGCGCGGTTTCGGCAAGCTTTTCCACGGCATGGCGGAAGACTTCCTTGCCCTGCATCCGCAGATGGCCCGTCGTGCCCGTCGATGTGCCGCCATCGACGTACAGGATGTCCTTGTGCCGCCCGTCGGAATTCAGGTCGGTGGCAAGGATGCCGCGATCGGCGGTCGTGCCCGTGCCTTCGGCCGCTTCCAGCACCACCGCGCCCGCGCCGTCGCCGAAGAGCACGCAGGTCGTGCGGTCGTTCCAGTCCATCAGGCGCGAGAAGGTTTCCGCCCCGATCACCAGAACGCGGCGCGCCTGTCCCGACAGGATCAGCGCATTGGCATTGGCCAGTGCAAAGACGAATCCCGCGCAGACCGCCTGCACGTCGAAGGCGAAGCCCCGCGTCATGCCAAGCCGCGCCTGCACCATCGTCGCGGCGGAAGGGAACGTCAGATCGGCGGTCGATGTCGCCAGAACGATGGCGTCGATGTCATCCGCCACCAGCCCCGCATCGGCCAGCGCCGCCTGCGCCGCGCAGGTGGCAAGGTCCGATGTCGTCAGGCCTACGGCCGCGAAATGGCGCCGCTCGATTCCCGACCGCGAGCGGATCCATTCGTCCGACGTCTCGACCTGTGATTCGAGTTCGGCGTTGGGAACCACACGCTCGGGCAGGTAATGCCCCACGCCCCTGACCACGGCCCTTATCGTCATGCGCTGGACGTGCTCCCCGGCGTCGATTCCGGCCTGTCGGCGGCCATCTGGCGGGCATCCTGCCCCGCCTGTGCCGCAGACGCAAGGCGCGCGACCAGCCGGTCCTGAAAGCCCGACTGCGCCAGCCGCACCGCGAGCGACAGCGCCGCCGCCACCCCCGTCGCATCGGCCGAGCCGTGCGATTTCACCACCGTGCCGTTCAGGCCGAGGAAGACGCCCCCGTTGGCGCGGCGCGGGTCCATGCGGCGCTGCAGACGCTTGAGCACCCCCAGCGCGAAAAGCGCCGACAGCTTCGAGAAGGGCCCCGCGTTGAATTCTTCCTTGAGGAAGTCCGAGATCAGCTTGGCCGTCCCTTCGCCCGTCTTCAGCGCGACATTGCCGGTGAAGCCGTCGGTCACGATCACGTCGACACGGTCCGAGGGGATGTCGCTGCCTTCGACAAAGCCCACATATTCGAAGGCCCCCGCATCCTGCGCGCCGGTCAAGAGATCATGCGCCTCGCGCAGTTCGGGGCGGCCCTTGTGTTCCTCGGTCCCCACGTTCAACAGGCCCACGCGCGGGCGGGCGAGTTTCAGCCCGTTGCGCGCGTAAGATGCCCCCATCAGCGCGTATTGCAGCAGATCGGCGGCCTCGGCCTTCACGTCCGCGCCCATGTCGAGCATGACGTTGAAGCCCCCCGCATTGCGCGAGGGCCAGAAACTGGCGATGGCGGGGCGGTTGATGCCGTCGATCTTTCGCAGGCGGATCATCGAGACCGCCATCAGCGCGCCCGTATTCCCGCAGGACACGGCCACCGATGCCTCGCCCTCGCGGACGGATTCGATGCAGGACCACATCGAAGTGCCCGCGCCGTGGCGCATGACCTGGCTGGGCTTGTCATGCATCGTGACCACGCGTTCGGCGTGGCGCAGCGTGACGCGTCCGGCCAGACCGGATTCGCGGCCGATCAGCGGCTGCAGTTGCGCCGCATCGCCATGCAGGATGAACTGCGCGTCAGGGATCGAACGGGCGCAAATGCCAAGACCGGCAACCACCGCTGCCGGCCCGCGATCACCGCCCATCGCATCGACGGAAATGACGATGCGCCCTGCGCTTGCGGTTGACGGAGTATCAGATCCGTTGGCCATGGGCGCGGGCGCAGGCAGAACGGCTTACGCCGCGTCCTCGTCGATATCGACTTCTTTCGTCGTCGCCACGACTTCGCGCGCGTCATAGTGGCCGCAGGACGGGCACACGTGGTGCGGGCGCTTCAGCTCGCCGCAGTTCGAGCAATCCTGCGGATTGCCGGCAACGAGCGCGTCATGGGCGCGGCGCATGTTGCGGCGCGAACGGGTGACTCGGTTCTGAGGGACAGCCATGTCTCAACCTCGGGTAGCGGGGACAGGCCCCTGATTTTCCTATTGCGGACAGCGGTTTGCCCACTTTCCGCGCGAGCCCGAACCAGCCATCGGTTGAGGCGCGGAACATAGCCGGATTTCGCCTGCGCGCAAGCCCCTTTCTCGCCCCGCCGCAGGCCCGCGCGGGGCAGGGTTGGCGGTAGGGTCTGGGGCGGGGCTATTCGCCCTGACCTTCGAGCTTGGCCTTCAGCGCGGCAAGGCCGGAAAACGGGCGCAGGTCCTCGTCCCTGAGCGGCGTGACACCCGGTGCGGCAAAGACCGTCTCCTCGATCACCGCGCCCGCGGCCCGCGGATAGAGCGGCAGGGAAAGAAGCAGCGCCTCCATCGCCACCTCGCCCATGTCGATCACCTCGGGCAGGGGTTCGACCGTCTCGTCCTCGGTCAGTTCCACCTCGTCGCCGTCGGGGGCCACGTAATCGGCATCGTAGCGGCGGGTGACGGATTCGGCGATCCGCGTGGTGACGGGGGCAAGCGAGATCGAGCAGGGCTGGACCACCACCGCCTCCATCCGCGCGTCGAGTTCGAAATCGGCACGGCCCACGGGGCGCAATTCGCCCTGCAGGCGGAATTCGGGCAGGCCCAGAAGGCCAAGCTCTGCCGCCATGGCCGCACGTTCGGCGGCCTCGGGGGCCAGCGTGAAGCGCGTGGGCTTGCGGCTGGGCAGCGCCGCGACGCGGAAGGGCAGGCTGACAGGCGGGCGGGTCATGGCGGGGCTCCTTGCGGATGGGCAGGGCGGACTCATCTGGCGGGCGGTCGGGACCGACGGGCGGGGCCTTTCCGGCGGCGAAGTCGGGCCACCCGCGCCCGTTCCATTCTTGAACCGGGGGCGGACCTTCTGTAAGCCAAAGGAAAAGGGCCAAGGTCGGCCTACCGTCCGATCCCTCCGATACGGGTCTTGGCCATGACTGGCAAGGGCCGCGCGGCTGGGCGATGCGGGCGGCAGCAGGGAAGGATCGGGCATGTTCGTCAAAGGCGCTGTCTGGGGCAACGCGGCGGGGCGGGTGCGGATCGCACCGTTTCTGGCGGGGGTGGCGATGCTTCTGGCCGTCGCCTGCGCGCCGATCCAGCGCAACCACGGCTATGTGCCCAGCGATCAGGATCTGGCGCTGGTCGAGGTGGGCACAGACACGCGCGAGACGGTGGCAGAGAAGGTCGGCCGCCCCTCGGTGCAGGGCCTGCTGAACGATGTGGGCTGGTTCTATGTGCAAAGCCGCTGGGAAACCCGCGGCGCGCGCGCCCCGCAAGAGATCGACCGTCAGGTGGTGGCGATCAGCTTCGACGAGGGCGGCCGCGTCAGCAATGTCGAACGCTTCGGGCTGGAACGGGGCAAGATCGTGCCGCTGTCGCGCCGCGTCACGGAACCGAATGTCAAGGGCATGGGCGTGATCCGCCAGCTTCTGGGCAACCTCGGCCGGCTGAACGCGGGCCAGCTGCTGCAGGACTAGGGCAGGCGCGCGCGCGGCGCGCCTTGGCCGCCGCTCAGTCTTCGGGCTGGAAGGTCAGCGCCACGCCGTTGATGCAGTAGCGCAGGCCCGTGGGGGCAGGGCCGTCGGGAAAGACATGGCCCAGATGCGCCTCGCAGCGGTTGCAGTGCACCTCGGTCCGGCGCATGAAGAAGCTGCGGTCGACGCTTTCGCCCACCATTTCAGGGTCGATGGGCTGCCAGAAGGACGGCCAGCCCGTGCCGCTGTCGAATTTCGCGCCCGCATCGAACAGGGGCGCGTCGCAGCAGACGCAGCGGAAGACGCCTGCCGCCTTGGGAAAGTTGTCATGCGTGAAGGCGCGTTCGGTGCCGTGCTTGCGCGTGACCTTGTAGGCAAGGTCCGACAGCTGCGCCCGCCATTCCGCATCCGACTTGATGACCTTGTCCATGACCCGCTCCTTGCCTTGTCGCCGCTTCCGCTGTCTATCTAGGGCCAGTCCGGCGCAGGGCCAAGCGTCCCGCGCCATCGCGTGAACAGGGGGCCGCCATTTCCGGACAGCTCTTCGCCAAGGGGCGCTATGCCGCCCGCCTCGCAGACAGCGCGGCCGATGTGCAGGCGGCGCAGGCGCTGCGCCATCGCGCCTTCGTCGCGGCGCGCGGGCTGGGGGCGGCGGGGGGCCTCGACTGCGACCGCCATGACGAACGGGCGCGCCACATGCTGGTCAGCGATGCCGACGGCACGCTGGTCTGCTGCTGGCGCATGCAGGTCTTTGCCAGCGGCGCGGGGATCGCCGAAAGCTATGCGGCGGGCTTCTACGACCTGACCCGTCTGGCCGCCTATCCCGCCCCGATGGTCGAGATGGGGCGCTTCTGCCTGCATCCCGACCGCCATGATCCCGATATCCTGCGGCTGGCATGGGGGGCGATGACGCGCTTCGTCGACGCCGAAGGGGTGGGGCTGATGTTCGGCTGCACCTCGTTTTACGGGGCCGATCCCGCGCGCCATGCCCCCGCGCTGCGCCATCTGGCCCGCCATGTCGCGCCCGACCGCTGGGCGCCGCTGCGGCGGGCGGCGCAGACGGTGGCGCTGGCCGACCTGCCGCCCGTGCCGCCCGCCCCCGCCCGCGTGCCGCCGCTGCTGCGGACCTATCTTCTGATGGGGGGCTGGATCAGCGACCATGCGGTGATCGACGGCCAGATGGACACGCTGCATGTCTTTACCGGCGTCGAGGTCGGGGCCGTGCCGCCATCGCGCGCGCGGGCGCTGCGGGAACTGGCGCAATGACGATCCGCCGTTGACGGCGGCGCCTGCCCCGCATACCTCGACCCGCATCATGGCACGCGCACCGCTTCTGCAACTCTCCGGCATCTCGCTGACCTTCGGCGGCAATCCTGTTTTCGACGGGCTCGACCTCGTCGTCCATCCCGGCGACCGTGTCGCGCTGGTGGGGCGCAACGGATCGGGCAAATCCACGCTGATGAAGGTGATGGCGGGCCTTGTCGAACCCGATCACGGCACCCGCGTCGTGCCGCCCGGCGTGACCGTGGGCTATATGGAGCAGGACCCCGACCTGTCGGGCTTCGCGACGCTCGGCGATTTCGCGGCCTCCGCCCTGCCGGAGGGCGAGGGTTACAAGGTCGATGTCGTGGCCGAAGGGCTGAAGTTCCGC
>JBEEOG010000028.1:0-6237 GCA_041191745.1 Pseudomonadota bacterium
GACGGCGCTGGTCGACGGTCTGGGCTATGGCCATTCCAACAAGGAAGGCATGGCCGTCATCGATCAGGCCAAGCTGACGACCGCGGGTCTGGGTCCGGTCAGCGCGCCGACGCTGCCGCAGGTCCCGAACGATCCGGCGCTGCGCGAACGCCAGCTGGCCGAGTTCGAGCTGATCAAGCAGGGCTTCTGAGCCTGACCGCCTGACAGGACAGGGCGCCCGCCGGACCGACCGGCGGGCGCCTTTGCTTTTGGGGGCCGGACGGGCCGCCCCCGCGCGCGGGCCGAGGCTTGCGGAGCGCGGCGCGGGTCCCTATATTCCCACCTGTTCGGGGCAACCCGGACTATGGCGATAAACGCACCTGTAATAGACGGCTCGGACCCGGGGGCGGTACCCGGCGGCTCCACCAAACTCACCCGGTCATTGCGGGGGTAAGGGGCCGAAACAGGATCGACGAACGTTCAAAGAGGCCAGCTTTCGCTCGGTGAGGTACCACCGTTATCGGTCCAAGATCACAGTTGCCAATGACAACCGTGCTCCGGTGGCGCTGGCTGCGTAAGCGGCTCGCAATACCAAACATAAGCCCTTGCGCTTAGCCGCGTAAGGCGGGGTTCGCAGGTACCTGGCAACAGAAACCTGCACCTTTTCCCCACAGCGGCGGGCGAAGAATTTTCGGACGAAAATTCTTCGCGTCCCGAAAAATCTTCGGACGAAGATTTTTCTAGCCCCGCAGCACGGCACCGGGGTTCAGGATACCCAAGGGATCAAGCGCGGCCTTAATCGCACGCATGGCCGCCAGTTTCGCCGGATCGCCATATCGCTCCAGATCGGCCACCTTCAGCCGCCCCACCCCGTGTTCGGCGCTGACCGATCCGCCCATGTCATGCACGATGTCATGCACGCAGGCCTTGACCGCGTCGCGTTGCGCGGCGTGGTCGTGGCGGGTCCTGCCCGCGACGGGAAAGACGTTGAAATGCAGGTTCCCGTCGCCCAGATGGCCGAAGCAGTTGATGCGGAAGGCATCGATCGCGGCCAGCGCCTGCGTGGCGCGGGGGATGAAGGCGGGCACTTCGGACAACGGCAGGCTAATGTCATGCGACGACACCGCCCCGATCCGGCGGTTGGCTTCGGGGATCGATTCCCGGATGCGCCACAGGGCCGCGCGCTGCGCCCCGGAGGCGGCGACGACACCGTCCAGCACCAGCCCCGCTTCGGCCCCCTCCTCGTAGAGCGCGGCCATCTGCTCTTCGGCGCCAAAGCTTGCGGGCAGGCCCAGTTCCACCAGCACCGTCCATTCCGGCGCCTTGGGGAAGGGCTGCGCCACCTCGGGCATCGTCTGGGCGAGGAAGTCGAAGCCCATCCGGTGGATCAGTTCGAAGGCCGACACCATCCCCGGCGCGCGAGCAGTGGCGATGCCCAGCAGGCGCAGGGCGGCGGCGGGGTCCGGCACGACCAGAAGCGCCGTCACATGGGCCGCGGGGCGCGGCAGCAGACGCAGCACCGCCGCCGTCAGGATGCCCAGCGTCCCTTCCGACCCGATCAGCAGATGGCGCAGGTCATAACCCGTATTGTCCTTTCGCAGGCGCTTCATCCCGTCAAGGATGCTGCCATCGGCCATCACCGCCTCGACCCCAAGACAGAGGTCGCGCGCATTGCCGTAACGCAGCACGTTCAGCCCGCCCGCATTGGTGGCCAGCGCCCCGCCGATCCGCGCCGTCCCTTCCGAGGCGAGCGAGAGCGGAAACAGCCGCCCCACCCCTTCGGCGGCGGCCTGCACGGCGGCAAGGGTCATGCCGGCCTCGACCGCGATCACGTTCTCTTCGGGCCAGAGCCCGCGCAGCGCCGCCATGCGTTCCAGCGACAGAAGAAGCGGCGCGGGGCCGTCGGGCATGATCTGCCCGCCCACAAGGCCCGTCCCGCCACCCAGCGGCACGATCCCCACCCGCGCCGCCGCGCAGGCGCGCACGATGGCCGCGACATCCGCCGTGGACCGCGGCAGGGCGACCGCCCCCGCCTTCCCCTGCCACCGCCCGCGGGGTTCCTCGACATGGCGGGGTTCGGGGGGGCGCAGCGTGTCGGGCGGCAGCCCCTGCTCCAGCGCGGCAAGAAAGGTCGGATCGGCGGGGTTCAACATGGCACGGCACCTCTGCCCGCCGTGATAGCGCGCAGGTCTGGCGCGCGGAAGGGGTCAGGGCAGGAAGGCGGGCTGCAGGACAAGGATCGTCGGCTGCCCCGGCAGGTCCTGCAGCGACAGTTCCAGTTCGGCCAGCCCCGTATCGACCACGGCAAATTCGCTCTCCATCTCGGCCAGGAAGGTCTGCAGCGACGCGCCCGAGAACCAGTGCATCGGCAAGACGACCGAGGCACGCAGCCGCCGCACGACGCCCGCCATGTCGTCGACCGACAGGGTATAGCCCCCGTCCACCGGCACCATGACCACGTCCAGCCGCCCGATCGCGGCATATTGCTCGTCATTCGGGATCTGGTGCAGGTGGCCCAGATGGCCGATGCACAGGCCCCCCGCCTCGAAGACGAAGATCGAATTGCCGTCGGCCAGCGCGCCTTCGCCGAAGCGGCCGCGCGTATCGGTGCTGACGTTGCGGACCAGCATCTCGCCCAGTTCCAGTTCGTGGAAGGCGGGGCTGCCGTCTGTGGGCCAGCCCTGCAGCACGTGCGGGATGCGCGGGTCGGGGTTCGGCGTCCAATGGGTCGAATGGACGTTGTTCATCGTCACCACGGTCGGCACGATGTCGGGATTGCCGATATAACCGGTATAATCGGTGACGGCCATTACATTGGGCGTGGCGATGGCAAAGCTGGCATGGTTGATGAACCGGATGCGGACGTGGTCTTCGGCGATCCCCGTGCCGAAGGCGGCGGGCAGGATGCGTTCCGGCCCCCGTTCCGACCCCTGCGCCAGAGCGAAGCAGTTCGACGGTTTTCGCGCCACCTCTTGCCCATGCGCCGCCGAAAGGGCGAGGCCGAGCGTGAAACCGATGGCAAGGACGGCGGTGGCGGGACGAAACCGCATCGGGCACCTCTGTCTGCAGGTCGAACAGCGCAAAAAGATGCGCCAAGGCTGCCGCAGGACAAGGCCGGCGCGAAATCACGGATGCGTCAGCAGGGGCGGGCGCGAAGGGCCCATCCTGCCAGGCACCGCTTCGGCAGGAACGGGCTTGCGTTCTGCCGCGCGCCGCGTCCGCCCCCTTCACAGCCGAGGACGGGGCGCATAGGCTTCCCCCGCCCGAGGGAGGAGATTTCCATGACCGACAGACAGCTTGGCTTCGACACGCTCGCCATCCATGCCGGCACCGCGCCCGACCCCGCCACCGGCGCGCGGCAGGTGCCGATCTACCAGACCACGGCCTATGTCTTCCGCGACGCGGACCATGCGGCCAAGCTCTTCAACCTGCAGGAAGTGGGCTACATCTATTCCCGCCTGACGAACCCGACCGTCAGCGCGCTTGCCAACCGCGTCTGCGCGCTGGAAGGGGGCGCAGGCGCCATCGCCTGTTCCTCGGGCCATGCGGCACAGATCATGGCGCTGTTCCCGCTGATGGGGCCGGGGCGGAATGTCGTCGCCTCCACAAGGCTTTACGGCGGGACGATGACGCAGTTCAGCCAGACGATCAAACGCTTCGGCTGGTCGGCCAAATTCGTCGATTTCGACGATCTGGCCGCGCTGGAGGCCGCGGTGGATGCCGACACCCGCGCGATCTTCTGCGAGTCGATCGCCAATCCGGGCGGCTACATCACCGACCTCGACGCCGTGGCAAAGGTCGCCGACAAGGTCGGCCTGCCGCTGATCGTGGACAACACCTCGGCCAGCCCGTACCTGTGCAACCCGATCAGGCACGGCGCGACGCTGGTCGTGCATTCGGCCACGAAATACCTGACCGGCAACGGCACGGTGACGGGCGGCATCGTGGTCGACTCAGGGAAATTCGACTGGTCGGCCAGCGGCAAGTTCCCCTCGCTCTCGGAACCCGAACCCGCCTATCACGGGCTGGCCTTCCATCCGGCGCTGGGGCCGATGGCCTTTACCTTCCACTCCATCGCCGTCGGCCTGCGCGATCTGGGCATGACGATGAACCCGCAGGGCGCGCATTACACGCTGATGGGGATCGAGACGCTGGCGCTGCGCATGCAGCGCCATGTCGAGAACGCCCAAAAGGTCGCGGAATGGCTGGAGAAGGACCCGCGCATCGCCCGCGTGACGTATGCGGGGCTGAAATCCTCGCCCTATCACGACCGGATCGCCCGCATCTGCCCGCGCGGCGCGGGGGCGCTGTTCACCTTTGCGCTGAAGTCGGGCTATGACGGCTGCGTCAGGCTGATCGACAACCTGAAACTCTTCAGCCATGTGGCCAACCTTGGCGACACGCGCAGCCTGATCATCCATTCCGCCAGCACCACCCACCGCCAGCTGAGCGAGGAGCAGCAGATCAAGGCAGGCGCCGCGCCGGATGTGGTGCGCGTCTCGATCGGGATCGAGAATGTCGAGGACATCATCGCCGACCTCGACCAGGCGCTTGCCATCGCCAGCGCCTGACCGGACGGAAAGCCAAGGGGCGGACCAAGCGGCCCGCCCCTTTTCCATTCCGGATCAATGAATTGCAGGCCGGTCTTCACTCGATCTCGTAGATCACCGTGACGCTGGCCGTCACGCCGACCTCGCCACCCGCGACGGGCACGTCGCCCGCCATCGCGGCCTCCATCCGGTACATCGGCTGCGGCGGCGCGAAACCGCCCCCTTCGGCGATCGACACGATCCGCTTGAGCTGCACCCCCGCCGCGCCGGCCAGCGTCTGGGCGCGGGCGCGGGCATCCGCGACCGCCTCGGTCCGCGCCTCCTCGCGCAGGGCGCTGTCATCCTGCAGGCCGAAGGAAATGCCGTTCAGCGTATTCGCACCATCCGCGACCGCGGCATCCAGCACGGGGCCGACCTTGGCCACGTCGCGCACCCGCACCGTCACCTGGTTCGAGGCGATGTAGCCGCTGATCACGCTTTGCGACCCGTCGGCCGATTGCGTCCAGTTCGGATTCAGGGACAGGTTCGAGGTCTGGATGTCACGCGCCTCGATCCCTGCCGCGACCAGACGGTCCATCACCGCCTGCAGCGCGGCCGTGTTCGCGGCCATGGCGGCGGCGGCGCTATCGCCCTGCGTCGTCACCCCCATCGAGATGGTGGCCAGATCGGGCGTCGCCTCGGCCATGCCCTCGCCCGTGACGGTCAGGGTGGACAAGGCCGCGTGGCTGTCGGCCCATGCGGGGGGAACGGGGAAAAGGGCCATCGACAGCATCAGCAGCGGGATGGCAACCGGAACGCGCATGGCGTGAACTCCTGTAACGGGTGGGCAAAGGATGCCAGATTGCCCGCCCCGCCGCAGGGCACAAGTGCGTGACATGGAATTCCTTTCCTTAGGCAAAAAGCTGCTATAGGAAGAAATCGACCCCGCAGGACGCGTTACCCTGCACCGCATCATGTGCTAGACGCAAGCAATGCAACCAAGATTTGCCCTCCGCATCTCCGACGACGGCCTGTCGCTGCTGGACCGCACGGCTGCCGGCTGGGCCGAAGTCGGCAGCGCCGCCTTCGACGGCCCCGACCTCGACGCGGCGGTGGCGGCTCTGGTGGCCGAAGCGTCCGCCCGCGCGCCCAAGGGCTTTGCCACGCTGCTGGTCCTGCCGGATTCGCAGGTGCTTTACACGCAGGTCGAGGATGCGGGCGCGGACGCCGACACGCAGCGCGACCGCATCGGTGCCGCGCTCGAGGGGCGGACGCCCTATGATCTTGCCGATCTCGTCTTTGACTGGACGATGCAGGGCACGACCGCCCATGTCGCCGTCGTCGCGCGCGAGACGCTGGACGAGGCCGAAGGCTTCGCCGCCGCGCGCGGGCTGAACCCCATCGGCTTCGCGGCCTCTCCGGCGGCGGGGATCGCGCCTGCGGTCGCCTCCTTTGGGACGACGGCACTGGCGGCAACACTCCTGAAGCGGGGCCGGACGCTGGCGCCCGAAACCGCGCCCGTGGTCGCGCTGGTGCAGGACGGGGCAGATGCCCCCGACACCCCGCGCGAGGACCCCGCGCCGCAGCCCGAACCCGAACCGCAGCCCGATCCGGCGCCGCAGGAAGAGCCCGACCCCGCCCCCCTGCCCGAGCCGCCGCCCCCCACCCCGACCGAGGTTCCCGACCCCCCGCCGGAGTCGGAGCCGCAGCCCGAACCCCTGCCCATCCC
>JBEEOG010000029.1:0-5849 GCA_041191745.1 Pseudomonadota bacterium
GGCAGATCGGCTGGTGGCCGAGGCGCATGCCGCGCATTGCCATGCGCGTCGGTTGGGCCGTCCCCATCCCGTCTGGGGGACGGGCAGCCTGATGGCGCGGGCGCTGGCAGACGGGCCGATCCCGCCTTCCGCGACCGCCCCGTTCCTGTCTGCGCTGGCTGTCCTTTGCCACGCGATCCTGCGACGCTCTGTCCCTTTGGTGCCGGATGTGCTAGATCAGCGCAAAAGGCACGGAGGACCGATCATGGCCGAGACGAAACCGAAGGTGACACCCGTCGATCCCGTCTGGCAGCGCATCTGCGACGAGGCGCAGGAGGCGATCCGGTCCGAACCGCTGCTGGGCGGGTTGATCCATTCCAGCCTTTTGCACCATCCCTCGATGGAGCGTGCGCTGGCCTACCGCTTTTCGCTGAAGCTTGCCTCGGGCGAGATGAGCGAGCAGATCCTGCGCGAGATCGCAGACGAGGCCTATGCCCGCGATCCGGAACTGGGGGCTGCGGCGCGGGCGGACATCATGGCGGTCTACGACCGTGACCCCGCCTGCCACCGGTTCCTGCAGCCGATCCTGTTCTTCAAGGGCTATCAGGCGGTGTAAGCCTATCGTGTCGGCCATTGGCTGTGGCGGCAGGGGCGCAAGGACATGGCCTATTTCGTGCAGATGCGCGTGTCCGAGGTCTTTGGCGTGGACATCCACCCCGCCGCACGGATCGGCAAGGGGCTGATGATCGACCACGCCCATTCCATCGTCATCGGCGAGACGGCGGTGGTGGGCGACAATGTCTCGATGCTGCATTCCGTGACGCTGGGCGGCACGGGGAAGGAGGATGGCGACCGCCATCCGAAGATCGGCAACGGGGTCTTGATCGGGGCAGGGGCCAAGGTGCTGGGCAATATCACCATCGGAAACTGCTCGCGCATCGCGGCGGGGTCGGTGGTGCTGCAGGACATACCGCCGATGAAGACGGTCGCGGGCGTTCCGGCCAAGATCGTGGGCGAGGCGGGCTGCTCGCAGCCTGCCGTGTCGATGGACCACAAGCTGACCGGCTGCGTCGACTGCGATTGACGCGACCGACATGAAAAAGCCCCCGGAAGCGGCTGCTTCCGGGGGCTTTTTCATACGCGGGCTTCAGGCCAGCATCGCCATCGGGTTTTCCAGATTGTCCACGATGGCCTTCATCAACTCGGCACCCAGCGCGCCGTCGATCACGCGGTGATCGACCGACAGGGTCATGGACATCACCGTGGCCACGCCAAGGCTGCCATCGGCCATGACGACCGGCTTCCTGATCCCCGCCCCCACCGCAAGGATCGCGCCGTGGGGGGGATTGATCACCGCGTCGAAATTCTCGATCCCCATCATCCCGAGGTTCGAGATCGCGAAGCTGCCGCCCTGATATTCATGCGGCGCAAGCTTCTTCGTCTTGGCCCGTGCGGCAAGGTCCTTCATCTCGGCCGACAGGGACGAGAGCGATTTCCGCTCGGCATCCTTCAGGACCGGCGTGAAGAGACCGCCTTCGATCGCCACGGCCACTGCGACATCGGACGGCTTCAGCTTCAGGATGCGGTCGCCCGCCCAGACGGCATTCGCGTTCGGCACGGCCTGCAGGGCCAGCGCGCAGGCCTTGATGATGAAGTCGTTGACCGACAGCTTCACGCCGCGCGCCTCGAGCTGCTTGTTGAGCTGCTCGCGGAAGGCCATCAGATTGTCCAGCCGCACCTCGCGCCGCAGGTAGAAATGCGGGATGGTCTGCTTGGCTTCGGTCAGGCGTGCCGCGATGGTCCGGCGCATCCCGTCGAGCGGGACTTCGGTGAACTCGCGGCCCTGATACATCTTCAGCACCTGATCCGCTGCCGGACCCGTGGGCATCGCCGCCACAGCGGCCGGGGCCGCCGCAGCGGAAGGTGCCGCCACGCCGGCAGGCACCGCCGCCGCCGGAGCGGCCGCCACCGGCTTCGCCCCGTCGACATCCGCCTTGACGATGCGGCCATGCGGGCCGGTGCCCTGCACCTTGGTCAGGTCGAGGCCCTTTTCCGCCGCGATCCGCCGCGCGAGGGGCGAGGCGAAGACACGCGCCCCGCCTGCCGCCTTGGGCGCGGACGGGGCAGGGGTGGCGGCTGCCGTGACGGGCGCCGCTGCCGCGGGTGCCGCCGCTGCTGCCGCCTTGGCGGGCGCGGGGGCGGCATCGGCGCTTTCGCCGTCCTCCACCAGCACGGCGATGGGGGTGTTCACCTTGACCCCTGCCGTGCCTTCGGCGATCAGCAGGCGTCCGACGATCCCTTCATCTACGGCTTCGAATTCCATCGTCGCCTTGTCGGTCTCGATCTCGGCGATGATCTGGCCGGATTTGACCACATCACCCTCTCTCACCAGCCATTTGGCCAGCGTCCCCTCTTCCATCGTGGGGGACAGGGCGGGCATCAGAACTTCAACTGCCATGCTCCCCTCCCTTACCGGTAGCAGACGGATTTGACGGCGGCGACGACTTCGGCGGTCGTCGTCAGCGCGAGCTTTTCGAGGTTCGCCGCATAGGGCATCGGCACGTCCTTGCCCGTGCAGTTCACCACCGGCGCATCCAGATAGTCGAAGGCGCGCTGCATGATGGTGGCCGCGATGTGGTTGCCGATGGAGCCGACGGGGAAGCCCTCCTCGACCGTCACGCAGCGGTTCGTCTTCATCACCGAGGCCAGCACCGTGTCATAGTCGATCGGGCGCAGGGTCCGCAGGTTGATGACCTCGGCGCTGATCCCGTCCTTCGCCAGTTCCTCGGCGGCCTGCAGGGCATAGGTCATGCCGATGCCGAAGCTGACGATGGTCACATCCGACCCCTGACGCCAGACCGAGGCCTTGCCGAAGGGGATGGTGAAATCGCCCTCGGCCGGAACCTCGAAGGACCGCCCGTAGAGGATTTCATTCTCGAGGAAGATCACGGGGTTCGGGTCGCGGATCGCGGATTTCAGCAGGCCCTTGGCGTCAGCCGCCGAATAGGGCATCGCCACCTTGATCCCCGGGATGGCCGCATACCATGCCGCGTAGTCCTGGCTGTGCTGCGCGGCCACGCGGGCCGCGGCACCGTTCGGGCCGCGGAAGACGATGGGCGACCCCATCTGTCCGCCCGACATGTAAAGCGTCTTGGCGGCCGAGTTGATGATGTGATCGATGGCCTGCATCGCGAAGTTGAAGGTCATGAACTCCACGATCGGCTGCAGACCGCCCCAGCTGGCACCCACGGCGATACCGGCGAACCCGTGTTCGGTGATGGGCGTGTCCACCACGCGCTTGGCACCGAATTCGTCCAGCAGGCCCTGGCTGATCTTGTAGGCGCCCTGATATTCGCCGACCTCTTCCCCCATCAGGAAGACGTTGGGGTTGGCGCGCATCTCTTCGGCCATCGCCTCGCGCAGGGCTTCCCGCACGGTCATGGTCTTGGTCGGCACGCCTTCGGGCAGATCGGAATGGGGCCAGCCCTGCGCCGCCACGGGGGCAGGGGTCGCGGCAGGGGCCGCCGCCACCTGTGCGGGGGCCGGGGCCGCAGGCGCTGCCGCCGCAGCCGCCGGCGCAGGGGCCGCGTCGGCCGCTTCGCCTTCTTCCACCAGCACGGCGATGGGCGTGTTCACCTTCACCGCGGCGGTGCCTTCGGCCACCAGCAGCTTGCCCACGATCCCTTCATCGACGGCCTCGAATTCCATCGTGGCCTTGTCGGTTTCGATCTCGGCGATGATCTGGCCGGATTTGACCACATCACCCTCTTTCACCAGCCACTTGGCCAGCGTGCCTTCCTCCATCGTCGGAGAAAGCGCGGGCATCAGAACTTGCGTTGCCATCTGTCTTTCCCCCCTTACGCGTAGATATCCGTCCAGAGCTCGTCCAGCGGCGGCTCCGGGCTGTCCTTGGCGAATTCGGCGCTTTCGTTGACGAGCGCCTTGATCTCCTTGTCGATGGCCTTCAGGTCGTCATCCGACGCAAGGCCCCCCTGCAGAAGCAGGTCGCGGACATGTTCGATCGCGTCCTTTTCCGACCGCATCTTCTCGACCTCTTCCCGCGTCCGGTATTTCGCGGGGTCCGACATCGAATGGCCGCGATAGCGGTAGGTCATCATTTCAAGGATATAGGGCCCGTTGCCCGCGCGGCAGTGCGCCACGGCCTTCTCGCCCGCGGCCTTGACCGCCAACACGTCCATGCCGTCCACCTGTTCGCCCGGGATGCCATAGGCAAGGCCGCGTCCGAACAGCGTGGTGGATTTGGTGGACCGCTTCACGCTGGTCCCCATCGCATACTGGTTGTTCTCGATGACGAAGATCACCGGCAGCGACCAGAGCTCGGCCATGTTGTAGGTCTCGTAGACCTGCCCCTGGTTCGCGGCGCCGTCGCCGAAATAGGCGAAGGTCACGTTGTCATTGCCCAGATAGCGGTCGGCGAAGGCCAGACCCGCGCCCAAGGGCACCTGCGCGCCCACGATCCCGTGGCCGCCGTAGAAGTGGCGCTCCTTCGAGAACATGTGCATGGAGCCGCCCTTGCCCTTGGAATAGCCCCCGATGCGGCCCGTCAGTTCGGCCATCACGCCCTTGGCATCCATCCCGCAGGCCAGCATGTGCCCGTGGTCGCGGTAGCTGGTGATGCGCTTGTCACCCTCTTTCGCGGCGGCCTCCAGACCCACCACGACGGCCTCCTGCCCGATGTAGAGGTGGCAGAACCCCCCGATCAGGCCCATGCCGTAAAGCTGGCCCGCCTTCTCCTCGAACCGCCGGATCAGAAGCATCTCGCGGTAATAGCGAAGGAGTTCTTCCTTCGACACGTTCGGCCTTTCCGCAGGTTTTTTCGCGGCCATCGGCGACCTCCCTTCGCTGGCGATAGTTCAATGTTAAACTATCCATACAGCATCGGGAAAACTTGGGTCAAAAGAAATTCACGCATGCGTGACCGCATCGGCGCATGGCTGCCATGCAGCCGGCGAAAGGCTACACAGGGCGCGCGCCCCCGAAGGGACAGTTGCTTGTGGTGGATGGGCGGGATCCGCTCAGCGGATCACCACCTCGTCGGCGCGGACATAGCCCAGAACGCTGCGCGCCTGTTCGTCCAGAAGATCGATGTCGAGGAATTCGTCCGACAGCCGCTTCGTGCGGTTCTGGATCTGCGCCAGCTCGTCGCGCAGGCGGTCGCGCTCGGCCACGAGCTGTTCCTGTTCGGCGGCGATCTCCACCTGCCGGAAGACCCCGTAATCGCCCTGCACGGCGGCAAAGGTGAAATAGCTGCCCAGCGTGAAGGCCATCAGGAAATAAAGGATCGCGCCGATGGAATGGCGCTGCTGGGACTGTGTCATCGCGGTCTTTTGCCTGCGTCTTGCCTGCTCTTTTCCGCCTCTGCGGGCGCTTTCGACCTTTATGGCACAAGTGATTCGCGCTGTGAATCCACTAAATCGTCAATTCGCCGCCATCTTTGGTCCGGGACGGCAAAAGGGGCGCCCGTCGCCGGACGCCCCCCGATTCCTTGCCGCAAGGCAGGCTCAGCCGCGGCCCTTGTAGATGTCGACCAGCTTCTGCAGCATGGCCAGCGCCTCGGCCCGCGGCCGCTGGAAGCTGTTGCGCCCGATGATCGACCCGTTGCCGCCGCCGTCGCGGATCGCGCGGGCATCGTCATAGACCGCATCCTCGCCCTTGGCGGCACCGCCCGAGAAGACGACCAGACGGCGGCCGGCAAAGCAGGCATCCACCACATGGCGCACGCGCGCGGCCATGGTCGATCCGTCGATCTTTTCCTTCAGATAGACCTTCTTGGCCTCTTCCTGTTCCAGATGGTCGGTGGGCAGCTTCACCTTGATGATATGCGCGCCCAGCATGGTGGCGATATGGGC
>JBEEOG010000030.1:0-3782 GCA_041191745.1 Pseudomonadota bacterium
TCGCGGCGGGGCAGAAGCCGGTGAAGGACGACTGGATCAGGTTCAGGCCGATGAAGACGGTGAACCAGACGAACAGGGGCGAGACATAGGCGGTCAGAAGGACCGACAAAAGCACCATGCAGCCGGCAAAGAGCATCACGGAACGGTCGAGGGTCATGGCATTTCCTTTCAGGGGTCTGGCTGCGGGCGCGGGAGTGCGCCCGCAGTTGTCGGGGTCTGGCTGCGGACGCGGGGTCGCGCCCGCCGTGGCGGACGGGTCAGCCCGTCGTGGTTTCCTTCAGCTTGTCGATGCCCAGCGTCTTGAGCGCGAGGGATTCGTAGAAGGGTTCCGAGACACCCTTCCTGAGCTTGCGGAGGAAGTATTTCTCGAAGCCGATCTTGGCCATGTGGACCCACTTGCCCGAGGACGACCAGTTGACGTTGCGCGGCGGGATCTGGGGCTGCGCCACGAAGGCCACGCCCCCGTCGCCGAAATCGGCCAGACAGACGGCGTTCCATGTGCCCACGCGGTCGGGGTCCTTGCCGCGGACGAGGTTGCCGATGTTGTGGGCGCATGCCGTCACCATCGACTCGATCATGAAGCCGGTCTTCGGCACGCCCACCGGCACCGGCGTCGGCCCCATCGGCGGGATCGCCACGCAGACGCCGACGGCAAAGATGTTGCGGTATTTCGGGTTCTGCTGGTGGCTGTCGACGATGGTGAAGCCGCGCGGGTTCGACAGGCCTTCGATCCCCGAGACGGGCTTGATGCCGCGGAAGGCGGGCAGCATCATCGAGAAGGCGAAGGGCAGTTCCTTCTCGCCCTTCGGGGTGCCGTCATCGGCGATCTCTTCCACCGTCATCTTGCCCTGTTCGACCTTTTTCACCTTGGTCGAGGTCATCCACTTGATGTGCTTGGCGCGCATCTCGGATTCCAGAAGCCCCTTGGTGTCGCCCACACCGTCAAGGCCCAGATGGCCGATATAGGGTTCGGACGTGACGAAGGTCATGGGCACGCGGTCGCGCACCTTGGCGCGGCGCAGCGCGGTTTCGAGGATGAAGAGGAATTCATAGGCGGGGCCGAAGCAGGATGCCCCCTGCGCCGCGCCGATGATGACGGGGCCGGGGTTCTTCACCAGATCCTCGAACACGGCGCGGGCCTGTTCGGCGTGGTCGATATGGCAGACCGACTGGGTGAAGCCGCCATGCGGGCCGAAGCCCTCGATCTCGTCAAAGGCCAGTTCGGGGCCGGTGGCGATCACGAGGTAGTCGTAGCTGACGCTGTCGCCGTTCACCAGCGCGATGCGGTTTTCCTCGGGGTGCAGCTTCTCGGCGGCGACGGGGATGAAGCCGATCCCCTTTTTCTTCATCGTGGGTTCCAGATCCACCGTGATCTCGTCGCGGTCGCGCCAGCCCACGGCGATCCACGGGTTCGAGGGGACGAAGTGGTATTTCGGGTCCTTCGTCACGACCGTGATCCTGTCTTCCCTGCGAAGCTGGTCCTTCAGCTCGTAGGCCATGATGGCCCCGCCCAGACCTGCCCCCAATACGACCACATGTGCCATCTGTTCCTCCTCCGGCGCACAGGGTTGAAGCGATCCGGCCCCGCGCGGGGCCGGGGCCGTCGCGTCATCAGGTGCGGAACACCCGGTAGATGGCGGGGATGACGAGGACGGTCAGCGCCGTCGATGTCATCAGCCCGAAGAGAAGCGAGATCGCCAGACCCTGGAAGATCGGGTCGGCAAGGATCACCACGGCCCCGATCATCGCGGCGATGGCGGTCAGGAAGATCGGCTTGAAGCGGATGGTGCCCGCGCGGATCAAGCTGTCGACCGTCACCGCGCCCTCGCCGCGGATGAAATCCACCAAGAGGATGGAGTTTCGCACGATGATCCCCGCCAGCGCGATGAAGCCGATCATCGAGGTGGCCGAGAAGGGGGCCGCGAACATCCAGTGGCCAAGCATGATGCCAAGGAAGGTCAGCGGGATGGGCGTCAGGATCACCAAGGGCAGCTTGAACGACCCGAACTGCGCCACGACGAGGATGTAGATCCCCAGCAGCGCCACGCCGAAGGCCGCCCCCATGTCGCGGAAAGTGACCCATGTCACCTCCCATTCGCCGTCCCAGAGGAGGGTGGTCTTGGTCTCGTCCTCGGGCTGGCCGTTCAGGCGGATTTCGGGCGCGCCCGCGACCCCTTCCAGCGCGCGGCCCACGGCGAGCATGCCGTAAAGGGGCGCCTCGAAATCGCCGGCGAGTTCGGCCTGCACCATCTCGGCCGCGCGGCCGTTGTGACGGAAGATCGGGAAGGATGCGGTTTCTTCCGCGATCCGCACCACGTCGCCCAGTTCCACCACCCCGCGCGCGCCGGGCAGGGTGTTGGCCGGAATGGGCGTGGTCAGGAAGCGTTCGTCCAGCGTGCGGTCGCCCTTGGCCCGCTGCAGCACCAGCGGGATGGGATAGCGCCCGTCGCCACGGTGGGAATAGCCGACCGTCTGCCCGCCGTTCAGAAGCGCCACCGTGTCGAACACGTCCTGTTCCTGCACGCCGAAGAAATCCAGATCATCGGTCGAGATCGTGGCGCGGAGCCTGCGCGCCGGTTCGCCATAGCTGTTGTCCACATCGACGATGAAGGGGACCGACCGGAAGGCGGCTTCCACTTTCGCGGCGGCTTCGCGCCGCGCTTCGGGGGTAGGGCCGTAGATTTCCGCCAGAAGGGTGGCGATCACGGGCGGGCCGGGGGGCGGTTCGACGACCTTCAGGCTGGTGCCTGCGGGCATGTCGATGGCTTTCAGGCGTTCGCGGATGTCCAGCGCGATGGCGTGGCTGGTGCGGTCGCGGTCGGTCTTGGGGGTCAGGTTCACCGCCACCTCGCCCAGATGCGACTCCTGCCGCAGATAGCTGTGGCGGACCAGTCCGTTGAAGTTGAAGGGCGCCGCCGTGGCGGCATGGGTCTGGACCGACGTCACCTCGGGCAGGGCCATGACGATGGCCGCGATATCCTGCGCCACGCGGTCGGTCGCCTCGGTCGTGCTGCCTTCGGGCAGGTCGATCATCACCGACAGTTCCGACTTGTTGTCGAAGGGCAGCAGTTTGACCGTGACATGCTGCGTATAGAGCAGGCCGAGAGAGCCGAAGGACAGCACGGCAGTCACCAGCAGGAAGGTCAGGCTGCGCCTGCGCGTGGCCAGAAGGGGTTTCGCAACCGCCGCATAGGCGCGTTCCATCACCCCGCCATGCGCCGCGTCATGGCCGCCCATCGTGTCGTCATGGGCATGGGCCGACATGTCGGCCTTGCCCGCCACCTTGACCATCAGCCAGGGCGTGATGACGACCGCGACGAAGAAGGAGAAGATCATCGCCGCGCTGGCATTGGCCGGAATGGGCGACATGTAGGGGCCCATCAGTCCCGAGACGAACAGCATCGGCAGCAGCGCCGCCACCACGGTCAGGGTGGCCACGATGGTGGGGTTGCCCACCTCGGCCACCGCGTCGATGGCGGCGCGGGTGCGGTCGCGCCCGTCCTTCATCGCCCAGTGGCGGGCGATGTTCTCGATCACCACGATGGCGTCGTCGACAAGGATGCCGATGGAGAAGATCAGCGCGAACAGGCTGACGCGGTTCAGCGTGTAGCCCATGATCCACGCGGCAAAGAGCGTGAGCAGGATCGTCACCGGAATGACGATCAGCACCACCAGCGCCTCGCGCCAGCCGATCGCCAGCCAGACCAGAGCCACGATGGAAATCGTCGCCAGGGCAAGGTGGAACAGAAGCTCGTTGGCCTTTTCGTTGGCCGTCTCGCCAT
>JBEEOG010000031.1:0-10446 GCA_041191745.1 Pseudomonadota bacterium
CCGGACAGTCGAGCTTCCGCGTGATCGGCGCGGCGACCACCCGTTCCCGCGGCGTCCAGTTCGGCGAGATCGCGGTGATGAACGAAACGGAACGCGCCATCCGCACCGCCGTGCAGGCCGCGCAGAAGATGGCCAATGTGCGTGTCGATCACGTCATCGCCTGCTTCTCGGGCGCCGATCCGCGCAGCTACGGTCTGGCGGGCGAGATCGAGCTGTCCGACAGCGTCGTGACCGAACAGGAGGTGGGCCGCGTCCTTGCCTCCTGCGACGTGCCCGACATCGGCTTCGGGCGCGAGGTGCTGCACGCCCAGCCCGTGAACTTTGCCCTCGACCACCGCACCGGCCTTGGCGACCCGCGCGGCCAGATCGGCAACCGTCTGGCCTGCGACATGCACCTTCTGTCGGTGGACGGGGCCGTGGTGCAGAACCTGCTCTACTGCATCAAGCGCTGCGATCTGGAACTGGCGGGCATCGCCTCGTCGGCCTATGTCAGCGCGATCTCCTCGCTGGTCGAGGATGAACAGGAACTGGGGGCCGCCTGCATCGACATGGGCGGCGGCACCACCGGCATCTCGATCTTCATCAAGAAGCACATGATCTATGCCGACAGCGTCCGCATGGGCGGGGATCATGTCACCTCGGACATCTCCAAGGGCCTGCAGATCCCCGTGGCCGTGGCCGAGCGGATCAAGACCAAGCATGGCGGCGTGCACGCGACCAGCATGGACGACCGCGAGATGATCGAGATGGGCGGCGACAGCGGCGACTGGGAAAAGGACCGCCGCATGGTCAGCCGGACCGAGCTGATCGGCATCATGCGCCCGCGGGTCGAAGAGATCCTCGAAGAGGCGCGCACGCGTCTGGATGCGGCGGGGTTCGAGCATCTGCCCAGCCAGCAGATCGTGCTGACGGGCGGGGCGAGCCAGATCCCGGGCCTCGACGGGCTGGCCGCGCGCATCCTCGGCCAGCGCGTCCGTCTGGGCCGCCCGCTGCGCGTGCAGGGGCTGCCGCAGGCCGCGACCGGCCCTGCCTTCGCCAGCACCGTGGGGCTGTGCCTCTTTGCGGCGCATCCGCAGGACGAATGGTGGGATTTCGATATTCAGAGTGAGCGCTACCCCGCACGTTCCCTGCGGCGCGCCTTTAAGTGGTTCAAGGACAACTGGTGAACACAGGATACAGCGCCTCCGGCGAAATCCCGCTGAAAATGACCCCCGAAGCCCCATATTTTGTGGGGTCTCGGCGTTTTTTGCGTGACCTGAACCGCGCGTGTGGATAGAATCGTGGATAAATTCGGATTCCTGCGCCCGGGACAGGCGCGAAACAAAGCCGAACGGCAACAACAGGCGGCACAACGAACAGCAGGCGGAGTGGCAATGACCCTGAACCTTACGATGACCTCGCAGCGGGAAGAGCTGAAGCCGCGCATCACCGTCTTCGGTGTCGGCGGGGCGGGTGGCAACGCCGTCAACAACATGATCGACAAGCAGCTTGAGGGTGTGGAGTTCGTGGTCGCGAACACCGACGCGCAGGCGCTGCAGCAGTCGAAGGCCCATGCCCGCATCCAGATGGGCCTGAAGGTCACCGAAGGGCTGGGCGCAGGCGCCCGTCCCCCCGTCGGCGCCGCCGCCGCCGAGGAGACGATCGAAGAGATTGTCGATCATCTGGCCGGCGCGCATATGTGCTTCATCACCGCCGGCATGGGCGGCGGCACCGGCACCGGCGCGGCCCCGATCATCGCGCAGGCCGCGCGCGAGCTGGGCGTGCTGACCGTCGGCGTCGTCACCAAGCCCTTCCAGTTCGAAGGCGCCAAGCGCATGCGTCAGGCCGAAGAGGGCATCGAAGCCCTGCAGAAGGTCGTCGATACGCTGATCATCATCCCGAACCAGAACCTGTTCCGTCTGGCGAACGAGCGCACGACCTTTACCGAAGCCTTCGCCATGGCCGACGACGTGCTCTATCAGGGCGTCAAGGGCGTGACCGACCTGATGGTGCGCCCGGGTCTCATCAACCTCGACTTCGCCGACGTGCGCGCGGTGATGGACGAGATGGGCAAGGCCATGATGGGCACGGGCGAGGCGACGGGCGAGGATCGCGCCGTGCAGGCCGCCGAGAAGGCCATCGCCAACCCGCTGCTCGATGAAATCTCGCTCAACGGCGCCAAGGGCGTGCTGATCAACATCACCGGCGGCTACGACCTGACCCTGTTCGAACTGGACGAGGCCGCGAACATCATCCGCGAAAAGGTCGATCCCGACGCGAACATCATCGTGGGCTCCACCCTCGACACCAGCATGGAAGGCGCGATCCGCGTGTCCGTGGTGGCGACGGGCATCGACGCCTCGGCCGCGAACCGCGCCGAAACGCCGGTGGCGCGCCGCCCGATGTCGCAGCCGCTGCAGCCCGCCGCACCGGCCGCCCGCGCGCCGGAAATGCCGCTGACCGTGCAGATGCCGCAGCCCGCGCCCGCGCCCATGCAGATGGCCCCCGTGCCGCAGCCCGCCCCGCAGCCCGCGATGATGGCCGCGCCGATGCCGATGCAGCAGCCCGCGCTTTTTGACGCGCCGCAGGCCCCCGTCTTCGAGCCGCAGCAGGACGCGGCGATGGACGACATGCCCGCGCCGGCCTATCAGCCGCGCCCCGCGCCGCAGCCCGCGCCGCAGCGCCCGATGACGCAGTACGATCAGGACCCCTCGGCCTTCATCGCGCCGCAGAAGCAGCCCGCGCAGCGCCCGATCGCCGGAACGCCCACGCCCGAGGCGATCGCCCGCCTGCAGGCCGCGGTCAGCAAGAACGGTGCCGCCCCGCAGCAGCGCCCGATGGCCCAGCCCGCCGCGCAGCGCCCCGCCGCACCGGCCCCGAAACCGGCCGCCGAACCGCGCCCGCGCTTCGGCATCGGCTCGCTGATCAACCGCATGGCGGGCGGGTCGGCCGAGCCTGCCCCGCAGGCCCGCCACCAGCCGCCGGTCACCGCCTATGACGACGAACAGGAGCTGAGCCCCGATCAGGAACGGATCGAGATTCCGGCCTTCCTGCGCCGTCAGGCCAACTGAGTCGGCTGAAACAGGACAGGGAACCCGGGGTTTATCCCCGGGTTTTTTCTATTTTGAATCAAATGGTTCCGGTTGACACACTGTGTTACAAAAGGTGAGTTGAGACTGCCGCCGCGCGCACTTAGCTAAGGGTGGCGCGAAGGGATGGCCTGTCCGGGCAACCTGCGCGTGAACCACCGGATTGGACGGCAGACGTGCAGAACACTCTCAGATCGGCGGCGACGTTCACGGGGCTTGGCCTGCATGGCGGGCAGCCTGTCCGCATGACGGTGCATCCCGCCTCGGCCGATTACGGCATCTGGTTCAAGCGCACCGATGTGACCGGCCGCGACGCGCTGATCCCCGCGCGCTGGGATGCGGTCGTGCCCTCGCGCCTGTGCACGCTGGTAGCCAATGCGGCGGATGTCTCTGTCTCGACCATCGAACATGTGATGGCGGCGCTGGCGGGCTGCGCCATCCACAACGCGCTGATCGAAATCGACGGGCCCGAGGTTCCGATCCTCGACGGGTCGTCCGAACCCTTCGTGCGCGCCTTCATCGCCAAGGGCATCCGCAGCCAGTCGGTCCCCGTCCGCGCCATCCGCGTGCTGCAACCGGTCGAGGTGACGGATGGCGAGGCCGTCGCGCGTCTGGAACCCGCCGAGATGCTGGAGATCGGTTTCCGCATCGAATTCGACGAACCCGTGATCGGCGCGCAGGAAAAGCACCTCGTGATGGCCAACGGCGTCTTCGTGCGCGAACTGTCCGACAGCCGGACCTTCTGCCGCGCGTCGGATGTCGATGCGATGCGGGCCAATGGCCTTGCGCTGGGCGGCACCTTCGAGAATGCGGTGGTCTTCGATGCGGACCGCGTGCTCAGCCCCGGCGGGCTGCGCCATGCCGACGAACCCGTGCGCCACAAGATGCTGGACGCGCTTGGCGATCTGGCGCTGGCCGGTGCGCCGGTTCTGGGCCGCTACACGGGCATCCGCGCGGGCCATGCCCTGACCAACCGTCTGCTGCGCGCGCTTTTCGCCCGTCCCGATGCCTTCCGCATCGTCGAGGTGGGCCAGCCCACCGCCGGAAAGCTGCCGGGGATGGGCGTGATCCACTCTGACCTGCCGGTCTATGCCTGACCTGCCCGCGCAAGGCGAAAGCCGTTTTGCGCCTGCGATTTTTCTGTGCTAGGACGGGCAAAACAGCACGGGCGGGATCGCACCAGCGGTTCGACCGTCGGCAATTGTGGGGTAGGCGGAAGATGGCAGGGCTGAAAGCGGGCGCGCGGTTTGCTTGTGCGGCGCTGCTGGCGACGGTGCTGGCCTCGTGCGGGGCGGGATCGCGGGAACCTTCTCTGGAAGCGCTGACGGCCGAAGAAATCTACAAGCAGGGCGAACTCGTGCTGGAAACCGGCCGCCGCCCCAAGGATTCGATCCGCTACTTCCAAGAGGTGGAGCGTCTCTATCCCTATTCCGAATGGGCCAAGCGCGCGCTGATCATGCAGGCCTTCACCCTGCACCGCACCAGACAGTATGAAGAGGCCCGCGCCGCCGCGCAGCGGTTCATCGACTTCTATCCCGGCGATGAAGACGCGGCCTATGCGAAATACCTGATGGCGCTGTCCTATTACGACGAGATCGACGAGGTCGGCCGCGATCAGGGCCTGACCTTCCAGGCGCTGCAGGCCATGCGCGCCGTGATCGAGGAATATCCCGACAGCGAATATGCCCGTTCCGCCGCGCTGAAATTCGAGCTTGCCTTCGACCATCTGGCCGCCAAGGAGATGGAGATCGGGCGCTACTACCTGAAGCGCGGGAACTACACCGCCGCGATCAACCGCTTCCGCGTGGTCGTGCAGGATTTCCAGACCACCACCCACACGGCCGAGGCGCTGCACCGTCTGGTCGAAGCCTATCTCGCGCTCGGCCTGACGGACGAGGCGCAGACGGCGGGCGCGATCCTTGGCTACAACTACCAGTCCAGCCCCTTCTACGACGACAGCTTCCGCCTGCTGAAGGGCCGCGGCCTGAACCCCGAGGTGACGGGCGACGGCTGGCTGGCCGCGATCTATCGCCAGATGGTCAGGGGCGAATGGCTGTAAGGGGGCGGGCGGGTTGATCCCCGTCCGGCAGGCGTCATGCTGCGCGCGCTCGACATCCGCGATGTGCTGATCATCGACCGGCTCAGCCTCGATTTCGGGGCGGGGCTGAACGTGCTGACCGGCGAGACGGGGGCGGGCAAGTCGATCCTGCTCGATGCGCTGGGCTTCGTTCTGGGCTGGCGCGGGCGGGCGGAACTGGTCCGTCAGGGTGCCGCGCAGGGCGAGGTGACGGCGGTCTTCGACCTGCCCGCGGGCCACCCCGCCCATGCCGTGCTGGCCGAGGCGGGGATCGAGGCAGGGCATGAGCTCATCCTGCGCCGCGTCAACACCGCCGACGGTCGCAAGACCGCATGGGTCAACGACCGCCGCGTCTCGGGCGAGGTGCTGCGGGACCTGTCCGACACGCTGGTCGAACTGCACGGCCAGCATGACGACCGCGGCCTGCTGAACCCGCGCGGCCACCGCGCGCTGCTCGATGCCTTTGCGGGTCTGGACCTTGCCCCCCTCCGTGCCGCATGGCGGGCGCAGGCACAGGCCCGCGCGGCGCTGGCCGATGCCGAAGCCGCCCTTGTCGCCGCGCGCAAGGAAGAGGATTTCCTGCGCCACGCCGTTGCGGAACTGGACAAGTTGAACCCCGAACCGGGCGAGGAAGCGACACTCGACGCGCGCCGCCGGATGATGCAGGGGGCCGAACGCATCCGCTCCGACATCGCCCGCGCCCATGCCGCCATCGCCGAGGACGGGGCCGAGGGCGCGATGCGCGATGCGCTGCGCTGGCTGGAAGGGGCGGCGGACAAGGCCGAAGGGCGGCTCGATGCCGCGCTCGAGGCGCTGAACCGCGCGCTGATCGAACTGTCGGACGCGCAGGCGCAGGTCGAAGGCGCGCTCGGCGCCTTGGATTTCGATCCGGCAGAGCTTGAGGCGCTGGAAGAACGCCTGTTTGCCATCCGCGCGCTGGCGCGCAAGCATGGCGTCCTGCCCGACGAACTGGGCGTTCTGGCGGGTGACTTGCGCGACCGCCTGCGCGCGCTGGATGCGGGCGAGGGGGGGATCGCCGCGCTGTCCAAGGCGCTGGTGCAGGCCGAAGCCGCCTATCGGGACGAGGCCGCCCGCATCACCCGCGCGCGGACGGAGGCGGCCCGCAGGCTGGATGCGGCGATGGCCGCCGAACTTGCGCCGCTGAAGATGGAACGCGCGGTCTTTGCCACCGACATCGCTCTGGCCGAGGCCGGACCCGAAGGCGTGGACGGCGTGACCTTTACCGTGGCCACCAATCCCGGCGCACCGGCAGGCCCCCTGAACCGCATCGCCAGCGGGGGAGAGTTGTCGCGCTTCCTTCTGGCGCTGAAGGTCTGCCTGACGGGCGATGCCCCCGGCCTGACCATGATCTTCGACGAGATCGACCGTGGCGTGGGCGGGGCCACCGCCGATGCCGTGGGGCGCCGGCTGAAGGCCCTTTCCGCGACCTGCCAGGTTCTGGTCGTCACCCATTCGCCGCAGGTGGCGGCCTTGGGGGCCGCGCATTGGCGGGTGGAAAAGCGGGTGGCGGACGATGTGACGCTGTCCACCGTCACGCCGCTTGGCCCCGACGACCGGATCGAGGAAATCGCGCGGATGCTGGCGGGCGACCGCATCACCGATGCCGCCCGCGATGCGGCCCGCGCGCTGCTGCTGGCCTGAGGCACGCGCCCGTCACGGCGGCACGGACCCATGCATTTGCTGCAATGCGGCAATTCCCGAAGCGGGTCTGCTCCGCGCGGCCGCGCGACCCTATCTTTCGGACACGGGAGGAAAGAGCCCGAAAGGAGCAACCCGATGTTCGCCCAAGTGAAAGAGTTCTTCCGCGCCTTCCACATCCCCACCCGCGAGGAGCTGGAGCGCGACTACCTGAACGGCGCCGTGAACCGCGTCGATCTGGAATTCCGCCAGCGTCAGGTCGATAGCGGCCTGTTCCGCCAGCGCTACATCCTGTGATGCGCGCAGGGGGCGGTTTCGCCCCCGTCAGCGCCGCCTAGCCCGCAGCCACGCGCGACAGGGTGGTGGCAAGGTCGCCATAGCCCGTCAGCCGCCGTTCATAGGCCAGCCCCAGCCGCGCGGCGCAGTCCCGCGCCTTGGCATCCAGCGCCGGATCGTCGAGCTGCGCCTGATAGACGAGCTTGGCGTAATTGCCGAAATACATGTCGCGCAACTCCGGATGGCGGTCCAGACCCATGGGCCGCCAGACGAAGGCATCGAATTGCCGCACAAGGAAGTCGGTCAGGTAGAAGGCGTCGAACTCGGCTTCCGCCTTTTCGGCAAAGACCGCGTTGCCTTCGAAAAAGGAATAGCAATGCGGGCCTTCGACCATGCCCACGCCCAGTTCGGCGCATTTGGCCTGCAGCATCCCGCCCGTCCCGCAATCGGCATAGACGACGAAGATGTCGTCATAGGCGCCCCGATGCGCGACCACCGCCGCCTCCACCGCGGCGGGGATGCGGTCGGGCCAGAGATGCAGGTTCGCGGGCAGGCATTGCAGGTCCAGATGGTCCCAGCCATTGGCGCGCTTGAGCGCAAGGATCTCGTGCGCCAGCGCCCCGCAGGCCACCAGCAGCACCCGTCCGGTCGCGCTGGCCTCCAGTCCCCGTTCGGTGAGGGTGTCGTCGTCTAGAGCCACTGGCGCACGCCAAGGGCCAGACTGCCCGCCAGCGCCGCAAAGCCGAGCGCGACCAGCGGCAGGTCGGCCCAGACGGCCAGACCCAGCGTCAGGCCGGCGGCAAGGATGACAAAGGCGATGAGCGCCAGAAAATGGGGCAGGGGCATCGGCAAATCCTCCACCGGTCAATCTGGTCCCTTTCGGGGGTGATTCCAAGGGGGGCAGGAAAAAGGCCCCGCGCATCGCTGCACGGGGCCCGTTCCGGATCCGTCGGGGCCGGTCAGGCGCCCAGCTGGTTGTGCTTGCGCGCGACGAACTGCTTGGCCGTCTCCACCGCCACGGCGGCGTCGCGGCAATAGGCATCGGCCCCGATGGCGCGGCCGAATTCCTCGTTCAGCGGCGCGCCGCCGACCAGCACGATGTAATCCTCGCGCAGGCCCTTTTCCTTCATCGTGTCGATCACGACCTTCATGTAGGGCATGGTCGTCGTCAGCAGCGCCGACATGCCGAGGATGTCGGGCTGTTCGGCTTCCAGTGCTTCAAGGTACTTCGACACGTCGTTGTTGATGCCGAGGTCCACGACCTCGAATCCCGCGCCTTCCATCATCATCGCGACAAGGTTCTTGCCGATGTCGTGGATGTCGCCCTTGACGGTGCCGATCACCATCTTGCCCATGCGCGGCGCGCCGGTTTCGGCCAGAAGCGGCTTGAGGATCGCCATCCCCGCCTTCATCGCGTTGGCGGCCAGCAGCACTTCCGGCACGAAGAGGATGCCGTCGCGGAAGTCGGCGCCCACGATCGTCATGCCGGCGACAAGCGCCTTGGTCAGCACGTCATAGGGTGCCCAACCGCGTTCGATCAGGAGGTTGACGCCTTCCTCGATCTCTTCCTTCAGACCGTCATACAGGTCGTCATGCATCTGGAGGACGAGTTCGTCGTCGGAAAGTTCGGAGAGGATGATCTCGTCTTCGTCGGCCATCTTGGCATTCCCTCTGGGTCTGGTCCCACTGTGAATGTGCGATTAGCGCCCTGTCCACTGTGTCGTAAACGACATGCACCGGATGAAAGCCGACAGCAAGGGGGCAGGCGCGCGCGGGGCTGGCAAATGTTCCGTGAATGTTCTAGTTTTCGGGCATGGAGACGAAGCTCGGACCCCTGTTGCCCGGACAGCGCGCGCGGGCGCGCGGCGCGGCGTCGAACCCGACCGGACGGTTCGAGCCGCGCGCGACCGTGGCCGAAGCCGATGGCTGGGACATCCCCGAGGAGGACCGTCTGATCACGACGGAAACCCGTGCCGAACAGCCCCGTTCGGCGCTGTCCTTCAACCGCTCGCCCGATCTGCCCTTCGACCGGTCCGTGAACCCCTATCGCGGCTGCGAGCATGGCTGCATCTACTGCTTCGCGCGGCCGAGCCATGCCTGGCTGAACCTGTCGCCCGCGCTGGATTTCGAAACCCGCCTGATCGCGCGTCCGGGCATCGATGCGGTGCTGGCGCGCGAGTTGCGGGCGAAATCCTACCGCGTGGCCACGGTCGCCATCGGCACCAATACCGACCCCTACCAGCCGGTCGAGGCGACCGAGCGGGTGATGCGCGGCGTGGTGCAGGTTCTGTCGGATTTCAACCATCCGCTGGCGATCACGACGAAAGGCACGCTGATCGAACGCGACATCGACCTGCTGGCCCCGATGGCCGAGAAGGGGCTGCTGCGCGTGGGCATATCCGTCACCACGCTGGACCCGCATCTGTCGCGCAGGCTGGAACCCCGCGCGCCGCTGCCGGAGCGGCGGTTGCAGATCATCCGGCGGCTGGCAGGGGCGGGCATCCCCGTGCGCGTGATGGTGGCCCCCGTGATCCCCGGCCTGACCGATCCCGAACTGGACCCGATCCTTCAGGCCGCGGCCGAGGCGGGGGCCAAGGGGGCCAGCTGGATCATGCTGCGCCTGCCGCTGGAGGTCGCGCCCCTGTTCCGCGACTGGCTGGACCGCCATGTGCCCGACCGCGCGGCCAAGGTCATGGCCCGCGTGCGCGAGGTGCATGGTGGCAGGGATTACGACCCCGACTGGGGCCGCCGCATGCGGGGCGAGGGGATCTGGGCAGACCTGATCGCGCAACGCTTCGATCTGGCGATCCGGCGCTACGGTCTGGCCAAGGACATGCCGCCCCTGCGCTGCGACCTGTTCCGCCCCCCGCCACGGGCGGGGGAGCAGTTGTCGCTCTTCTAGCCTTATCCGCGGCGCCCGCGCCGTTCGCGCCGTGCGCCGCCCGCATCGTCCCCGGTCCCGTCCGAGGCCGAGGAGAAGCCGCCGAGCGCCCCGCTGATCGTCTCGAGCGTGGGGCGCGGGCCGGGGGGCGTGGTTTCCAGCGCGTGCCGCATGGCGCGCAGGTGGTCGGGCATGGTGCCGCAGCAGCCGCCGATGATCCGCACGCCCGCATCGCGCGCCAGCACGGCATATTGCCCCATCAGTTCGGGCGTGCCGTCATAGTGGATGTGGCCGTCATGGTATTTCGGGATGCCCGCATTGCCCTTGGCGATGATCGGGCGTTCCGTCCCCTGCGCGACGAAGCCCAGCACGGTGCGCAGCAGGTCCGACGCGCCCACGCCGCAATTGGCGCCAAAGGCGATGGGCGGGTTCGGCAGCTTTTCCACCATCTCGGTCATCGCGGCCGAGGTGACGCCCATCATCGT
>JBEEOG010000032.1:0-3172 GCA_041191745.1 Pseudomonadota bacterium
GCGTCGGCGTCTCGACCTCGAACCTCGCCGGCCGCACGATGGCCGACCTGGCGCTGGGCCGCCAGACCGACCTCACCGCCTTGCCCTGGGTCAACCGCCGGGTCCGGCGATGGGAGACCGAGCCGCTGCGCTGGCTGGGCGTCCGCGGCATGTATGCCCTGCTCAACGCCGCCGACCGGCGGGAAGAGGCCCGTCGCGGCCCGCCCTCGCGCCTTGCCCGCCTGGGCAACCGGCTTGCAGGGCGCGGCTAGCCCCCGAAGGAGAGCCCATGCCCGCCGTGATCTTCGACCTTGACGGAACGCTGGTGGACAGCGCCCCCGACATCCACGCGGGCGTGAGTGCCCTTCTGGCTCGCGAAGGCGCCCCGCCCCTGTCCTTTGACGCCGTGCGCGGCATGATCGGGGGCGGCGTGCCCGTGCTGATCGACCGCGTCGCCCGCGCGGCGGGGCTGGCGCTTGACCCCGCCCGCCAGCAGGACCGCTGCGACTGGTTCACCGAACGCTACGAACAGGCCACGGATGGCCTGACGCGCGCCTATGACGGGGTGGACGCCGCGCTCGACAGGCTGCAGGCGGCGGGCGTCACGCTGGGCCTGTGCACGAACAAGCCCACGGGGCCGACGCGGGCGCTGCTGCGGGCCTTCGGCTGGCAGGACCGCTTCGCCAGCGTCATCTGCGGCGATACGCTGGCCGTCCGCAAGCCCGACCCCGCCCCCCTGCGGCTGGCGGTCGAAACGCTGGGCCAGCCCGCGCTTTTCGTGGGCGACAGCGAGGTGGATGCCGAAACCGCCCATCGCGCCGACGTGCCGCTGATCCTGTTCACCCAAGGCTACCGCAAGACCCCGCTCGCGCTGCTGCCCCATGCGGCGGCCTTCGACCGTTGGGACGACCTGCCCCTGCTGGCCGCGCGCCTTATGCCAGCGTGACCGAAAGGCCGTCCGGCCCGATCCGCCTGCCCGTCTGCCCGCTGCCCAGAAGCCTCAGGCCCCGCCACAGCCCCTGCCCCGCGCGGGCGGCGGCGTCATGGTCGGGCGGCGCGTAGAGTTCCACCACGCTGCCCCCCGCCTGCAGGAAGCGCACGGGAATGCGGCCCTCGGGGCGGTCCAGATCGACGGCGGCGATCCGCGTCAGGCCGAGACCCGCGAAGAACGCCTCGGTCGCGGCGATGTCGCGACAGGGGATGCCGATATGGTCATGCCCCGTGATGCCCGCGCCCCCCGGAGCCCCGCGCCGCGCGCAGAGCTCGATCCGCGCGCCTTCGGGGCCGCGCAGAAAGACATAGCGCACGCCCGTGCCCCAGAATTCCGCGATCTCGCGCGGGCCGTCGGGCGTCGTGTCGTCCAGCACCGCGCCGCGCGCGCGCAGGGCGGCCAGCGCGGCATCGGTATCCGTCACGGACAGCGCCAGATGGTCAATGCCGCCATGCCCGCCGCCCGCGCCTTCGGTCACGGCGATGCGCTGGGTGCCAAGGCACATCAACCCGTCCGTTTCGGCAAAGCCGAAGACATCGGCCAGCATGCGGCGGGCTTGGGCCACGTCGCGCACCGCCAGTTCGGGGATGATTTCGCCTGCCTTGCCCATGCCGTGTGTCACTTGCCGTCGCTGCCTTCGGGCTTCGTGTCGCATGGGGCGCGGGTCCGATCAACCGTTGTTTCGGCCCGCGCGCCTATTCCGCCGCCTGCGGGCCTGTCACCGGCGCCTCGGCCAGCGCGGCCATCTCGCGCCGCGAGATCAGGGTATAGAAGGCGGGCACCACGAACAGGGTAAAGACCGTCCCCACCGTGATCCCCGAAAAGATCACGAGGCCCACCGAATAGCGCGCCGCCGCCCCCGCACCGCTGGCGATGATCAGCGGGATCACCCCCAGCGCCATCGCCGCCGTCGTCATCAGGATCGGGCGCAGGCGGGTCCTGGCCGCCGCCACGATGGCCGCGCGGCGGTCAAGGCCCCGCTCGCGCCGCTGCTGGTTGGCGAATTCCACCATCAGGATGCCGTGCTTGGTGATCAGCCCGATCAGCGTGATCAGCCCCACCTGCGTGTAGATGTTCAGCGTGCCGAGGCCGAGGTTCAGCGGCACGATGGCGCCAAAGATCGACAGCGGCACCGACATCAGGATGATGAAGGGATCGCGGAAGCTTTCGAACTGCGCGGCCAGCACCAGATAGATCACCACCACCGCCAGCGCGAAGGCCAGAAGGATGGTGTTGCCCTCGGTCACCTCCAGCCGCGACTGGCCGGTATAGTCGATGAAGAAGCCGTCGGACAGCAGGGGCCGCGCGATGGCTTCAAGCTCGGCCAGCCCGTCGCCGGTCGACACGCCCGGAATGGGCAGCGCGGTCAGGGTGGTGGAGTTGAGCTGGTTGAACTGCTCGATCGCGGCAGGGGCCACATCCTCATCCACCGTCACCACCGCCGACAGCGGCACCATCTGGCCCGTCACCGACCGCACGAAGACATCGCGCAGCCGTTCGGGGTTGTCGCGGTATTCCGGCGGAACCTGAAGGATGACGTCGTAGCTGTTGGAATCGCGGTCGAATTGCACGACCGCCCCGCCGCCCACCAGAAGCCCAAGCGTCGTGCCGATCTCGCGCGCGGGCAGGCCGATGGCGGCGGCACGGTCGCGGTCGATCCGCAGCGTGACCTGCCGCGCGTTGTAGGCGAGCGAGTTCTGCACCACGATGAACTTGCCCGAGGCTTCGGCCTTGGCCCTGATCTCTTCGGCCACCTCGAAGATGCGCGCGGGCTCTCCGGTCGATTGCAGGACAAGGCCAATGGGCAGACCGCCCCCCGCACCGGGCAGCGAGGGGGGCGCGAAGACGAAGGCCTGCACCCCCGTCACGCCCGAGATGCGGCCCTGCAGGTCGGCCTGTATCTCGGCCTGCGTGCGGTCGCGTTCCGACCAGTCCTTGAAGGCCCAGAGCGCGATGCCCGAATTCGTCGCCCCGCCGAACCCCACGATCGAGAAATTGGCATCCAGTTCCGGCAGGTCCTGCGTCAGCGCGCGCATCTGGTCGACATAGAGGCGCGTGTAATCCGACGTCGCATAGGACGGCCCGTTGATGAAGGAAAAGAGCGCGCCCGAATCCTCATCCGGCGCCAGCTCGGTCGAGGTTTTCACGAACAGATAGCCCGTCAGCCCCACCAGCACCGCCACCATCAACAGCGTCACGGGC
>JBEEOG010000033.1:0-2835 GCA_041191745.1 Pseudomonadota bacterium
GGGTGACCGAGGTGGTCTCGGCCCTCATCCTCGGCTGGGTGATCGATGCCGCGCTGGCCTCCGGCCCCGCGAATTTCCTGACCGACCACTGGCAGCTGATCGCGGTTTTCGTCCTGTTCTACATGGTCTTGCGGCCGCTGGCCTTTGGCCTGTCCGCCGCCTCCAACTCCATCGTCGTGGGTCCGAACGTCCTGCCCCTCGTCCTGTCGCGCCTGCACCGCTGGACGCTGGGTCAGGCCGTCACCTTCTTTGACAACGACTTCGCCGGACGCATCGCCACGAAACAGATGCAGGCCGCGCGCGCCGTCACCGATGTCGCGACCGAAGTCATCAACACCGTCTGCTTCGCGCTCGCCTCGGTCATCGGGTCTGTCGTCTTCCTGCTCGCCATCGACAACCGCATCGCGCTTGCCCTTGCCGTCTGGCTGGTGGCCTATGTCCTGCTCATCCGCTTCTTCATGCCGCGCGTCCGCGTGAACTCTGCCGCCCGCGCCTCCAGCCGCGCGATGGTGTCCGGTCAGGTCGTCGACACCATCACCAACATCAAGACCGTCAAGCTCTTCGCCCACGCCGCGTTCGAAGACAAGGTCGCGCTGCGGTCGATGGAGGTGTTCCGCGAAAAGTCCCTCGAATTCGGGGTCATCTCCACATGGTTCCGCCTGTCCCTGATGACGCTGGCCGGGGTTCTGCCGCTGCTCCTGATCGGCGGGGCGGTGCTCCTGTGGATGCAAGGCGCCTCCACCGCCGGTGACATTGCCGCCGCCGGGGCCATCGCCATGCGCATCGCCCAGATGTCGGGCTGGGTCAGCTTTACCCTGATGTCCATCTACACGAGCGTGGGCGAGGTCGAGGATGGCATGAAGACCCTCGCCATCCCCCACGCGCTGGCCGATGCGCCCGATGCCCACGATCTGCCGCCGATCCGGGGCGAAATCGACTTCGACCACGCCTCCTTTGCCTATGGCCGCAAGCGTGGCGGGGTGGCGGATATCGACCTGCACATCCGCGCGGGCGAAAAGCTGGGCATAGTGGGCGCGTCTGGCGCGGGGAAATCCTCGCTCGTGTCGCTGCTCCTCCGCCTCTACGACACCGAATCCGGCAGTGTTCGGGTCGATGGCCACGACGTCCGCACCGTCACGCAAGAGAGCCTGCGCCGCCAGATCGGGATGGTCACGCAGGAAACCGCGATGTTCAACCGCTCTGCCCGCGACAACATCGCCTACGGCAAACCCGACGCGACTGAGGATGAGATCATCGCCGCCGCCAAGGCCGCCGAAGCGCATGATTTCATCGTGAACATGATTGATCACAACGGCCGCAAAGGATACGACGCCTTCCTCGGCGAACGCGGCGTCAAACTCTCGGGCGGCCAGCGGCAGCGCATCGCGCTGGCCCGCGCCTTCCTCAAGGACGCGCCGATCCTCGTGCTGGACGAAGCGACCTCCGCCCTCGATTCCGAAGTCGAAGCCAGCATCCAATCCGCCCTCTCCCGCGTGATGGAGGGGAAGACCGTCCTCGCCATCGCGCACCGCCTGTCCACCATCTCGGCCATGGACCGCATCGTCGTGCTTGACGACGGCCGCATCGTCGAGGAAGGCACGCATGACCAACTCCTGTCCCGTGGCGGTCTCTATGCCCGCTACTGGAACCGCCAATCCGGCGGCTTCATCGGGGTGGAGGAGGCCGAGGCGGCGGAGTGATCCGCCGCACGCAACGTTCTTGGGGGGCGGACATGGACCACGCAACCGTCGATGGCGCGACGCTGGGCCGATCCCTGCGCGGGGTGGGGCTGAACATCCTGACCCGCGACGCTGGCGCGCTCGCCCGCTTTGTGGCGCAGGTCTTCGACCTCAACCTCCTGCGCGCCTCGCCCGACTTCGCCCTTGTCGGCCACGGCCCGAACCTTCTGCAATTCCACGCCGACGGCACCTTCGCGGGCCATCCGCTGCTGAACCTGCTGCCCGAAAATCCGCCGCGCGGCGCGGGCATCCAGATCTACCTTTTCGACACCGATCCCGATGCCGCCGCCACCCGCGCCCCCGGCTTGGGCGGCACGGTCATCGAACCCCCGCGCGACAAACCCCACGGTCTGCGCGAAGCCACCATCCTCGCCCCCGAAGGCCAGTCCTTCACGGCAGCGAAAGTGATACCATGATCCTGACCATCGACCGCCTCGGCCATCTCGGCGACGGCATCGCCAAAGGCCCCGACGGCCCCGTCTACATCCCCGGCCTTCTTCCGGGAGAAGAGGTGGACGGCACGCTGCAAGGCGACCGACTGCTTGACCCGCGCATCGTCACGCCCTCTCCGGACCGCAAGAAACCGCCATGCCCCCACGCGCGCACCTGCGGTGGCTGCCTGATGCAGCACGCCTCGGACGCCTTCGTGACGGCTTGGAAGGAATCGATCGTCCGGGGCGCGCTGGCCGGGCAGGGGCTGGACGCCCCCTTTCGCCCCACCCACACCTCGCCCCCGAACTCGCGCCGCCGCGCGACGCTTGCCGCGCGCAACACCAAGGGCGGTGCACTGATCGGCTTCCACGCCCGTGGCTCCGACCTGATCATCCCGGTTCCCAACTGCCACCTCCTGCACCCCGACCTTCTTGCCACCCTGCCCGCGCTCGAATCCCTCACCCGCGCGGGCGGGTCGCGCAGCACCGAACTGGCCCTCACCCTGACGCGCAGCCTTGCCGGGCCGGATGTGGCGGTGACGGGCGGCAAGGAACTGGACGGCGCCCTCCGGATGGATCTTGCCCGCATCGCCGAAACCCACGGCCTAGCCCGCCTGACATGGGACGGGGAAACCGTCGCCCTCCGCACCGCGCCGATGCAGCGA
>JBEEOG010000034.1:0-2508 GCA_041191745.1 Pseudomonadota bacterium
GCCACCGTGTCGGCGAAGGCATTCACGAGGAACCCGTTCGCATCCACCTCACGCCACATCAGGCCTTCCATGATCCCCGTGACCCACATGGCCGAGGCGTAAAGGACGATCCCGATCGTCGCGAGCCAGAAGTGCCAGCTCACCAGCTTCAGGCTGTACAGCCCGCTCCGGTTCCACAGCCGCGGCGTCAGGAAGTACAGCGCCCCGAAGGTGATCATCCCGTTCCAGCCCAGCGCGCCCGAATGCACGTGCCCGATGGTCCAGTCGGTATAGTGGCTCAGCGAATTGACAGCCTTGATGGACATCATCGGTCCCTCGAAGGTCGACATGCCGTAAAAGCCGACCGACACCACCATCATCCGGATGATCGGGTCCGTCCGCAGCTTGTCCCAGGCCCCCGACAGCGTCATCAGCCCGTTGATCATGCCGCCCCAGCTGGGCATCCACAGGATGACCGAGAACACCATCCCCAGGGTCGAGGCCCAGTCCGGCAGCGCGGTGTAATGCAGGTGGTGCGGACCGGCCCAGATGTACAGGAAGATCAGCGCCCAGAAGTGGATGATCGACAGCTTGTAGGAAAAGACGGGACGTTCCGCCTGCTTCGGCACGAAGTAGTACATCATGCCCAGGAAGCCCGCGGTCAGGAAGAAGCCCACCGCGTTGTGCCCGTACCACCACTGCACCATCGCATCCTGCACACCCGAAAACAGCGGAACCGACTGCGACGACAGGAACGACGCCGGCACCTGCAGGTTGTTCCCGATATGCAGCATCGCCACCGTCAGGATCATCGACAGCAGGAACCAGTTCGCCACGTAGATGTGGGGTTCCTTCCGCTTGAACAGCGTGCCCATGAACACCGCGAGGAACGCGACCCAGACCACCACGATCCACCAGTCGATGTACCAGACGGTTTCCGCGTATTCCTTGCCCTGCGTTCCACCCAGCACATAGCTCGTCGCCGCCAGCACGATCATCAGCTGCCAGCCCCAGAACACGAACCACGCAAGGTTCCCGCCCCACAGGCGCACCGCGCTGGTGCGCTGGACGATGTAGAAGGACGACATCAGCAGCGCGTTTCCGCCAAAGGCAAAGATCACCGCGCTCATATGCAGCGGGCGCAACCGCCCGAAGTTCAATATCCCCTGCGCCCATTCGAAATTCAGCGCCGGATAGGCCAGCTGAAAGGCGATGACGACGCCCACCAGAAAGCCGACGACGCCCCAGAAGGCCGTCGCGATCACGCCGGCGCGCACCACGCCATCCATGTATTCGTTCGGGTTCACCTTCACGGGCTCGCCCATCGTGCGCAGCGTCCACAGGAAGGTGATCCCCGCCGCCAGCATCACCACCAGCGCGTTCACCTGATAAGCCAGATCATGCGCGTAATTGGTGGCGATGGCGGCAAACAGCGCCACCACCCCCAGCACGATCAGTTTCGTGTAATCCCACATTTTGCGTCCCTTCGTCTCTTGGCCCGGTCGGGACCGGACGAATCCGGACATTCGGGGCACCTTGCGACTGGTCCGCTTTTGCAATCGCGGCCGTCGACATGCCTTGATCCATGTCAACAGTCCGTGAGCGATGCTTTGACCTCGGTCAAGGAAAGCGCCGACGCCGCGGATTAATCTTTCCCCACAACCGGAAGGAGGGCTTTCAGATGTCCTACAAGTCGATTCTCACCGTGGTGACCGATCCCGCCCGCGCCGATGCCGCGATCGGCGGCGCCGCAGCCATCACCGCCGCGCAAGACGCCCATCTGGACATCCTCGCCCTCGGCGTTGACCGCACGCAGGTAGGCTATTCCTACATCGGCACCGGCGCCGTCGTGCTCCAGACCGCCATCGACCGCGCCGAACAGGACGCGAAAGAGGTAGAGGCCGCCGCCCGCCGCGCCCTTGCCGCGCAGCTCCCCTCCCTCCGCTGGACGGTCGAGGCCGCCTTCACCCAGCTCGGCGCACTGACCGACCTCGTCGCCCAGCGCGCGCGCTTCGCCGATCTGGTGATCCTGCCCCGCCCCTATGGCGCAGCCCAGGGTCCCGAAGCCGAAGCCGTGGTCGAAGCCGCGCTGTTCGAGGGCCGCGCTCCCGTGCTCGTCCTGCCCGATGCGGGCGTCGGCCGCGCCGCCGCGCCCCGCCGCGCCGTCATCGCCTGGAACCAGTCGGCCGAGGCGATGGTGGCCGTCCGCAAGGCGCTGCCGCTGCTCAAGCAGGCCGACCTTGTGAACATCGCCGTCATCGACCCGCCCCAGCATGGCCCCGAACGCTCCGATCCCGGTGGGATGCTCTGCCAGATGCTGGTGCGCCACGGCGTGAAGGCCGAGGTGTCGGTCCTCGCCCGCACCCTGCCGCGCATCTCCGACATCCTCGCCCGCCATGTGCGGGACCAGAACGCCGACCTTCTGGTGATGGGCGCCTATGGCCATTCCCGCTTCCGCGAAGCGATCCTCGGCGGCGCGACCCGCCACATGCTGGAACAGGCCGAAGTCCCGGTGCTCATGGCGCATTA
>JBEEOG010000035.1:0-3681 GCA_041191745.1 Pseudomonadota bacterium
TGTGGCAGCCCAGAGCCGTTCGAGGAAACAGGCGGCGGCAAAGGTCAGAGCGGTGATAGAGACAGGAAAGACCGCATTCATCGGGGCAATGCGGAAATGGCTAGGCAGATGCGCCAGTGGGCGGGGCAGGAATTCGGTGTGGATGCGGGGCACGCCGAAGAACAGGTTCAGCTTGGCCGAGATGCGGGCGAAGAACAGCACCGCAAAGGTCCAGAGCGCAAAGATGTTGGGCTGGCCCTGCGTGACATGGGCGATCACGCCCAGCAGCGCCAGAAGCAGGATCTCGTGCCAGAAGATCGTGCCGATGGCGCGGAAGAAGCGTTCCCATTCCGGCGCATAGGGCGGGCAGGGGCGCGTGTTCGGCCCCGCGATGATGCCCGACAGGAAGGCAAGCTCGACCCAGCCCCAGATGGCAAGGGCCGAGACGAAGCCGATCCACGCCCCCGTGGCGCTGGTGTCATCGAGCGTCTCGACGATGCCGGCCACGCCGCCCAGAAGAAGCGGCAGGCCCAGCATCACCGACCACAGATGCGCGTCGCGGCCTTCCATGTCGGCACGCTTGACGCGCCACATGATGATGCCCGTGGAAAACCACCACAGGAAGATGGCCGACAGCGCCGCGAACCATGGATTGGTCATGCGCGGCACCCCCCGAAGGAGATGCCGCGCCGGGCAGGGGGACGCGCCCATCCCCCCGCCACGACCGCCACCGAAGCAGCGGTATGTCTGTGTCCGGTCAATACGAAGGCTCCAGCCGGCAATTCGCGGGCGGGGTGTTTTCCTTGACCGGGATCAGGTAGAGCCCCGCGAAGGCCAGCGCCGCGCGGGCGGTGGCCGCCTTGTGCGCGACCCAGCCGCCGACGCCGCCCTTCTTCTTGGCGGCCTCCATCGCCAGCATCGCATCGTTCATCTTCCGCAGAAGCGGGATCCAGCGCGGATGGTCGATGTCGAGTTCGACGGGGAAGATCTGCCGCGCGATTTCGGATGTCTTGCGGTACACCTCCTGGTCATACCAGTCGATGTCCACGCCCAGCGCGCGGTGGAAGTCGTGGCGCGCATGGTCGCGCACCCACATGGTCGAATAGACCGCCGTCAGGAAGAAGCGGATCCAGTAGCGGTTGACGCCCGAGGTCAGCTTCGGGTCGGTCTTCATCAGAAGCGCGAAGGCCTCGCCATGGCTGAACTCGTCGTTGCACCATTCGCGGAACCACTTGAAGATCGGGTGGAAGCGGTGTTCGGGATGCGCCTCAAGGTGCCGGTAGATCGTGATGTAGCGCGCGTAGCCGATCTTCTCGCTCAGGTAGGTGGCGTAGTAGATGAACTTGGGCCGGAAATAGGTGTATTTCTTGGCCTTGGTCAGGAAGCCGAGGTTCACGGCCACCCCCGCCTCGCGCAGGGCATCGTTGATGAAGCCCGCATGGCGCGCCTCGTCGCGCGACATGTAGGAAAACAGCTCGCAGATGTCGGGGTTGGCGCCGCGCCGCTTCATTTCCTTGTAAAGCACGCAGCCCGAGAATTCGGCCGTGCAGGAGGAGACGAGGAAATCGATGAACTCGGCCCGCAGGGCGGGGTCCATGCCGGCCCAGTCCACCTCGTCCCAGTCGGCGTTCTTCTTGAAATGGCCGCGGTTCGGGTCCGACTTCATCTGCGCGATCAGCTTGTCCCATTCCGCGCGGACGGGCGTCACGTCGATGCGGTCCATCTCGTCGAAATCGGTGGTGTAGAAGCGCGGGTTCAGAAGCGTCGTCTCGGTGGCCATCGCCGTGGTGTCGAAGGTTCCCGACAGTTCGGCATGCAGTTCGCCATGCGTGGTGTCATGGGCATGTTGGGTATGTGCGTTCACAGCGACAACTCCTCGGAGAACGAGAACTCGCAGAGTTCCATGAATTCGAGATCGCCCGTCAGGCGGGTCCACTGGCGTTCCAGCCAGCTTGCCCGCGTGATGGTGGCGGTGCGGTCCTCGACGATCACCTCGCCGAAGGCGGCCATGACGGGGGCGCCATGGACCAGCACCTCGTCGCCCGGATGGACGACGGCGCCGTTGTTGAAGCGCACATGCGCGTGAAGCGATTCAAAGCGGTGGCTGACCTCGACGGTGCAGGGCACCTGCTCCTTTACCTTGGTGAGAAGTCCCATCTTTCTGGTTCCCTTTATTGTGCCAGCAGCCGTTCGAACGCGGCTTTGTTGTCGCTGCCGAAGGCATAGAGTTCGGCACTCCAGCCCGTTGCGGGGTCTTCGGCCACGAGGCGGCCGTTGGCATAGCGGACGATCCGCAGGGGCGGATTGCCCGCGATCCGGTGGACAAGGCGTTCGCGCGCCATGCCGTTCTGGATCACGGTGATGAAGCCGCCATGGGGCAGGTCGGCCAGCACGCTGCCGTCGGGGTTTCTCACCACCACGGCCTGCGCGTCGCGCCCTTCGAGGATGATCCACTTCTCCTGCACCACCGCGGCGGCGGCGGGCTTGCCGGTCAGCGGACGGTCGGACACGACCGCCGCCCCCACGATGGCCAGCGACGAGAGCGCAAGGAACAGCATGGCCACCAAGAGCGTGCGCGGGATCATCTCGGCATCGCGGTTGGTCAGGGCGGGGCGGCGGGGTTCGGTCAGGTTGGTCATGGTGCTTTCCTCCCCCTTCATTCCGCCGCGACCGCGCCCGACAGGGCGGGTTCGGCACGGGTGATCACGGGCTGGCTGACGCGCGCCTCGGCGGCTTCGGCGACGATGCGGGCCACGGCCTTGGCGTCGGGGATGCAGCGCAGGGCGGGTTCGGTCTCCTTCAGCCGCCACGGCCGCGCATGGGGCCAAAGCTGCAGATAGGCCAGCCGCGTGTCGCCCTTGGTCTTGAGCGCGATCGTCCCCGTCCCCGAAGGTTTCAGGTCGAGCGAGGCCGAAGCCACCTGCGCGAAGGGGATGTTATAGGTCACCGACAGCGCCCCGATCCGCATCAGCAGGCGGGCCGAGGTGACGGTGTAGATCGTGGCGCGCGATTGCGCCCATGCCAGAAAGACGATGACCGCGGCCGAAAGGCCCGCCAGCACCAGATAGGGCAGGCCCGTGGCAAGGGCCAGTTTCCAGCCCCCGTCGGCCCAGGCGGCCCCCGTCTTCCAGATCAGGATCAGGGCCATGTAGCCCATCACCCAGTTCAGTTTCCATGCCTCGCGGGCAAGGGCCATGACGGCAGGGCGACCCTGCCAGAGAACCTCTTCCCCCCTTGGCAGGGGTGCCGGGATGCCGGGCGCGACATCGAAGGCGAAATCATCATGGTCTGACATCTCTCAGACCCTCCGTTACTGGGGTAAGACGGGGCGGCCCGGGCGCAGGCCGCCCCCCTTTGCGTCAGAAGCCGTGCTTGCGCTTGTCGGCGTCGTACATCCAGCCACCGGCCACGTAGCCCGAGATCTTGTCTTCCTCGAGTTTGGTGACGGTGGTCAGGGATTTGGTCTGCGGGATACCCGCGAAGCTGTCAGAGGCGATGGCGCGAACGCGGATGCGATCGGGCCAGATGCGCGCCAAGGTCATCGGCACAAGGCGCTTGCCGCCTTCGTTCAACTCGATCTCAAGATAGCGGACGAGTTGTTCAGGGGCGTCGATCCACATGTCCGACACGCGACCAACAACTTCGTTGTCGGCAGCTTGGACCGGCAGGCCGCGCGGGTCACGCCCGGCGCTGACGACAAAG
>JBEEOG010000036.1:0-3771 GCA_041191745.1 Pseudomonadota bacterium
GGCGGGCATCGCCTTCGATCACCGCTTCACGGCGTGGCATACATGGCTTTTGCTGGTGGTGATGGACACGTGGCACTGGATCGGGCTGGTCACGATCCTTGCCACGGCGGGGCTTTCGGCCATCCCGCCCGACCATTACCGCGCGGCGGCGATCGACGGGGCCACGCGCCTTGCCGTCTTTCGCCATATCGAACTGCCGCGCCTGATGGGGGCCTTGTCCATCGTGCTTCTGCTGCGCTTCGTGGACAGCCTGATGATCTATACCGAAGCCTTCGGGATCAACGCGGGCGGGCCGCAGGGTGCCACCACCTTCCTGTCGCTGGATCTGGGCGAGGATATCAAGGGCTTCAGCTACGGCTCTGCCGCCGCGCGGGCGATGCTGTCCTTCCTGATCGTGGCCACGGTCGTCTGGGCCTTCGTAAGGGTGACGGCGCGGGGGCGCGGGGCATGAGGGGGCTCCATCCCGCGCGGCTTCTGGTCCTCATGGCGCTGGCGGGGTTCATCCTGCTGCCCCTCGTGCAGGTGGTGATGCTGAGCTTCCTGAACACCCTGCCGCGCGAGGGGCTGGCCGAGGGCACGCCGTCGCTGATCAACTATGCCAACATCCTGTCCTCGCCCGAGTTGCGCGCCGCCTTGGGCAATTCGGTCGCCTATGTCACGCTGAACGTGGCGCTGTGCCTGACGGCGGGGCTGCCTGCGGCCTATGCGATTTCGCGCCACCGCTTTGTCGGCGACCGGCATCTGCTCTTCGCGCTTCTGCTGTTCCGCATGACGCCGCCCGTGGTGCTGTCCCTGCCGGTCTTCATCCTCTTCGCGCAGCTTGGGCTGGTCGACAGCCCCGTGGGCATCGCGCTGGTGCATTGCCTGTTCAACCTGCCCATCGCCATCTGGATTCTGGAAAGCTTCATCAGCGCGATCCCGAAGGAGTTCGACGAGACGGCCTTCCTTGACGGCCATTCGCTGCCGTCATTCTTTTTCCGCCACCTGATCCCCGCCATCGCGCCGGGGATCGGGGTCGCGGCCTTCTTCTGCTTCATCTTCAGTTGGGTCGAGGTCGTCTTTGCCCGCATCCTGACGGTGACGGGGGGCAAGCCCATCACCATGGCGATCAACGCGCTCTTCACCTTCCAGACGGATATCGGGCTGGTGATGGCGATGACGGTCGTGTCGCTTGTGCCGGGCCTTGCGATGATCTGGTTCGTCAGGAACCAGATCGCGCGCGGCTTCACCATGCGGACCTGAGCGGTCAGGCGGGCCGGATCGCCATTACGACCAGCGCCGCGCCTGCCCCCGCCACCCAGCGCTGCGGGGGATCGCGGTCGAACAGCGCGGTGTCGCCCGCGTGCAGCGCCCGCCCATCGGGCAGGGTCAGCGCGCCCGCCCGCAGGTGGATCGCCCCGGTCGCGGGCGTGGTCAAGTCCCCTGCCCCGACCAGCCGTAGATCGGCCCGCACCCGCCCGCGCCGGACCATCAGGTTCAGGTCGCGCACGGGGCCAAGGGTCACGCGGGCATGGCTTGCCGCATCGCCGGCGAAATCGGCGCGGTCACCCGCCGCCATCGCGCGGTCGGGCTGGCCCGCGACGGACAGGATCATGGCACCATCGAGCAGGACCAGCGTCCGGTCGATGCCGTCGAAGCGGGAAAACGGCCCGTCCGCGGCCACCGTCGCCATCGACAGCCGCCAGTCGAAGGCATCGAACCCCGCCCCCGCGGGGCTGACCGCGATCTCGCGCGTCTCGCCCCCGCCGTTCTTCCACGGCGACGGCCGAAGCTCCGCGAACCGGATGATCCGCATCAGCCGAGGATGCGGGGAAGCCGCAGCCCGTTCTTCCGCGCGCAGTCGATGGCGTCGGGGTAACCCGCATCGGCATGGCGCCACACGCCCGAGGCGGGGTCGTTCCACAGCACCCGCTCCAGCCGCCGTGCGGCATCCTCGGTCCCGTCCGCCACGATCACCACGCCCGCATGCTGCGAAAAACCCATGCCCACGCCCCCGCCATGGTGCAGGCTGACCCATGTCGCGCCCGAGGCGGTATTGACCAGCGCGTTCAGCAGCGGCCAGTCCGACACGGCGTCGGAGCCGTCCCGCATCGCCTCTGTCTCGCGGTTGGGAGAGGCCACCGAACCGGAATCGAGGTGGTCGCGCCCGATCACCACGGGGGCCTTCAACTCACCCTTCGCCACCATCTCGTTGAACATCAGCCCCGCGCGATGCCGGTCGCCCAAGCCGATCCAGCAGATGCGGGCGGGCAGGCCCTGAAAGGCGATCCGGTCGCGCGCCATGTCGAGCCAGCGGTGCAGATGGGCGTTTTCGGGGAAGAGCCGCTTCATCGCCTCGTCGGTCTTGTAGATGTCCTCGGGGTCGCCCGACAGCGCCACCCAGCGGAACGGGCCGATCCCCTGACAGAAGAGGGGGCGGATATAGGCCGGCACGAAACCGGGAAAGGCAAAGGCATCCTCAAGCCCTTCGTCCTTGGCCACCTGCCGGATGTTGTTGCCGTAGTCGAGCGTCGGCACCCCCGCCTTCCAGAAGCCCACCATTGCGGCCACATGCGCGCGCATGGATGCCCGCGCGGCGGCCTCCACCGCCTTGGGGTCCGTCTCCTGCTTGGCGCGCCATTCGGCCACGCTCCAGCCCTTCGGCAGGTAGCCGTGCAGGGGGTCATGGGCGCTGGTCTGGTCGGTCACGATGTCGGGGCGACCGTTGGGCAGCGCCTGACCGGCCTGCATGCGGCGCAGGATTTCAGGGAACACATCCGCCGCGTTGCCGATCAGGGCGACCGACTTCGCCTCGCCCGCCTTGGTCCAGCGGTCGATCATGGCGAGTGCGTCATCCAGCGTATGCGCCTTGGCGTCGCAATAGCGGGTGCGGATGCGGAAATCGGCGCGCGTCTCGTCGCATTCCACGGCCAGACAGCAGGCGCCCGCCATCACGGCAGCCAAGGGCTGCGCGCCGCCCATCCCGCCAAGGCCACCCGTCAGGATCCACTTGCCCTTCAGGTTGCCGCCGTAATGCTGGCGACCGGCTTCGGCAAAGGTCTCGTAGGTGCCCTGCACGATGCCTTGGGTGCCGATGTAGATCCACGATCCCGCGGTCATCTGGCCGTACATGGCCAGACCCTTGCGGTCGAGTTCGTTGAAATGCGCCCATGTCGCCCAGTGCGGCACGAGGTTCGAGTTCGCGATCAGCACGCGCGGCGCGTCGGCGTGGGTGCGCACGATGGCGATGGGCTTGCCGGACTGGACGACCAGCGTCTCGTCAGCCTCAAGCTCTTTCAGCGACGCGACGATGGTGTCGAAATCCTCCCACGTCCGCGCGGCGCGGCCGATGCCGCCATAGACCACCAGTTCATGCGGGTTTTCGGCCACGTCGGGATGCAGGTTGTTCATCAGCATCCGCATCGGTGCCTCTGTCAGCCAGCTTTTCGCGGTGATTTCCGGGCCGGTGGGCGGGTAGATGTCGCGGAGATTGTGACGCTTGTTCATGGGGTTGGCCTTCAGAGACTGGGAAGCGGGATGCCTGCGGCCTGTGCAAGGTCGCCGGTGGCGACGAGGCGGGCGGCGGATTCGAGGTCGGGGGCGAGGTAGCGGTCTTCCTCCAGCGTCGCCACATCGGCGCGCAGGCGGGCGATGGTGCGTTGCAGGGGCGCGGAGGTTTTCAGGGGGGCGCGGAAGTCGATGCCTTGGGCGGCGCAGAGCGCCTCGACCCCCAGAATGCGCGAGAGGTTGGCGTTCATCTGCATCAGGCGGCGGGCACCGTGGGCGGCCATG
>JBEEOG010000037.1:0-2579 GCA_041191745.1 Pseudomonadota bacterium
CTGAATGTCCTGATCCGGTCGAAGGCCCCCGAATGAGGGCCCGCGGATGACCGCCGCCATGACCGAAGCCTTCCTCGCACTCGTGCCGGAATGGGGGGCGCTGGCGGTGGGGGTGGTCAATTTCCTTGCCTGCATGGCGCTGCCCATCCCCGCCTCGCTGGTGATGCTGGCGGCGGGGGCCTTTGTCGCCTCGGGCGACATCGACCCTGCGGCGGTCTGGGTTCTGGCGATCCTCGGGGCCTGTCTAGGCGATCAGGCGGGCTTCTTCCTCGGCCGGATCGGCGGCCCGCCCGTCCTGCGGCGGCTGGAGGGCCGCAAGTCCGGCCGGCTGGTCGCCCGCGCCCGCGACTGGCTGGAGCGGCGGCGCCTTCCGGCGGTGTTCCTGTCGCGCTGGCTGGTCTCGGCGCTGGGGCCCTATGTCAACATCGCGGCGGGGGCGGCGCGGATGCACTGGCTGGGCTTCACCCTGCCCTGCATCTCGGGCGAGATCGTCTGGTGTACCATTTATATCGGCCTCGGCTGGGCGTTCTCGGCCGATATCCGGATGATCGGCGACACGATGGGCAACCTTGCGCTGGCGCTTTCGGCGGGGGTGGTGGCGGTGCTGATCGGCCGCTTCCTGTGGCGTCTGGCGCGCGAGGGGCGGTAGGGGGCGCTCCACGGATGGCCGCTCAGGCCACCTGCCCCGCCGCCCAGCCCGACGACCATGCCCACTGGAAGTTGTAGCCCCCCAGCCAGCCGGTGACATCGACCACCTCGCCCACGAAATACAGCCCCTCGACCCCCTTGGCCATCATCGTGCGGCTGTCGAGCGCATCGGTATCCACCCCGCCCAGCGTCACCTCGGCGGTGCGGTAGCCTTCCGATCCGACGGGGGTCAGCTGCCAGCCCGACACCAGCCCCGCCACGCGGGCGAGCTTGTCGCGGCCCTGTTCCGCCAGCGGGCCGGTCAGGCCCGAGACCGTCTCGATATGGCGCGCCAGCCGTTCGGGCAGGATCTTTCCCAGCGCCGTCCGCAGCTGCGCCCGCCCTGCCGCCTGCTTTTCGCCCGCAAGGAAGGCCGCCGCATCCCGCCCCGGCGCAAGGTCGATCGTGATCGCCTCCCCCTCGCGCCAGTAGGAGGAGATCTGCAGGATCGCGGGCCCCGACAGCCCGCGATGGGTGAAGAGCACCGCCTCGTCGAAGGCGGTCTTGCCGTGCCGCACGCGCGCATCCAGCGCGACACCCGCCAAGGGGCGCATCCAGTCCAGTTCCTGCTCGGCGAAGGTCAGCGGCACCAGCGCGGGGCGGGTTTCGGTCAGCGGCAGCCCGAAGCTTTCGGCGATGCGGTAGCCATAGCCCGTGGCCCCCATCTTGGGGATGGACTTGCCCCCCGTCGCCACGATGACCGAAGATGCCGCGACCGGCCCCCGCGCGGTTTCGACCGTGAAGCCCGCCCCGTCGCGCCGCACCTCGCCCAGCGCGGTGCCCAGCCACAGCTCGGCCCCCGCGCGGTCCATGTCATCGGTCAGCATCCGCACGATCTGCGTGGCCGATCCGTCGCAGAACAACTGGCCCAGCGTCTTTTCGTGCCAGGCGATTCCCGCCGCTTCGACCCGCGCAAGGAAATCCCGCGCCGTGTAGCGCTTCAGCGCCGAAACGGCGAAACGCGGGTTCCGCGACAGGAAGCGTTCGGGCACGCAGCCGAGGTTGGTGAAGTTGCACCGCCCCCCGCCCGAGATGCGGATCTTCTCGCCCGCGGCCTTGGCATGGTCCACGACCAGCACGCGGCGGCCGCGCCGCGCGGCCTCGATCGCGGCGAACATGCCGGCCGCACCGGCACCGAGGACAAGGACATCGACGCGCTTCATCCCCCGCTCGTAGCGCCCGCGGCCCCTGCCCGCAAGCACCGGAAGATTTGGCCAAAAAAATCGCTCAAAGCCCCTTGCGGCCCGCAGAGGCCTTGGCTAAACACCGCCGCACGGTTGGGGCGTCGCCATGTGGTAAGGCAGCGGTTTTTGGTACCGCCATACCTAGGTTCGAATCCTAGCGCCCCAGCCAGCCACCCGAAATGCGCGTGGCGTCAATCTTTCCAAGCACATGGACGGTGATGTTGATGCGGGATTACGCCCTGCAACGGCACGTCGGGCGCACGGACCGTTGGCCAGCCGCACCATCGACCCGCGCCGCCACCCCGTTCAGGATGCGCCAGAGACAGCGGCAAGCGGGCCACTGACGATCCGCGGGCGCGCCAGTCCCCGATCCGGCGGCAGCCCACCATGCAGCCCAAGCCGACGAAGCCGCGGGCTTGGCCAAACGGTGCAATTTGGCGGTAGATCAGAGGGTTGGCAGATATTGTTCAAGGCCTTCCATCCGCACGCCGACGACATTCAGGAAATGCTCGACATCCGGCTGCAGGAAGCCCCGACCCGTCGCCCGCTGGATCATGTTAAAGCTGCCGCCGGTATTGACCTCGATGATGGTCGGGCCGGTCGCGGTGATCGCCACATCGACGGATTGAAGCCTGACGGGGGCAAAGAGCGCGACGGACTTGGCCGCGAGGGTCATTGCCTCCTGCCAGAACGGGACGGATTTCCCGA
>JBEEOG010000038.1:0-3229 GCA_041191745.1 Pseudomonadota bacterium
CGCAGCTCGAGGCTGACCGCCGCGCCATCGACGATCATGTGATCCGCCTGAAGCGGCAACTCGACAAGGTGGTCAAGACCCGCGAACTGCATCGCGCCGCGCGCCGCAAGGTGCCGTTCCCCATCGTGGCCTTGGTGGGCTACACCAACGCCGGGAAATCGACGCTGTTCAACCGCACGACGGGGGCGGATGTGCTGGCCAAGGACATGCTCTTTGCTACGCTGGACCCGACGATGCGCGGGGTCACGCTGCCCTCGGGGCGCAAGGTGATCCTGTCCGATACGGTGGGCTTCATCTCGGACCTGCCGACGCAGCTTGTCGCCGCCTTCCGCGCCACGCTGGAAGAGGTGCTGGAGGCCGACCTGATCCTGCATGTGCGCGACATCGCCCATCCCGAGACGAACGAACAGGCCGCCGATGTGGGCGACATCCTGCAAAGCCTTGGCGTCCGCGCGGGTGTGCCGATGTTCGAGGTGTGGAACAAGCTCGACCTTGTCGATCCCGCAGGCCGCGAGGCGCTGATGGTGCAGGCCGACACGCGCGAGGGGGTCTTTCCCGTCTCGGCGTTGACGGGCGAAGGGGTGGGGCGGCTGCTCGATGCCGTCTCGGCCGTCTTTGACGAGGAAAAGACCGAACGCCTGATCGCGGTCCCGTTTTCCGACGGCCGGCGCAGGGCGTGGCTGCATGCCGAAGGGGTGGTGGCAGAGGAACGCGCCACCGATACGGGCTTTGCCGTCACCGTCCGCTGGACCGCGCGGCAGGAAAAGCGCTACCGCGACCTCGGCTGATCCGCGGTCCCCCCTTCCTCTTCGGCCAAATATCCCGGGGGTCCGGGGGCTGGCCCCCGGTTCTACCGGCGCCCCGGCCGGCCGGTTCAGCCGCGCGCGGCCTGCGCGGCGAAGATGTCGGGAAGCCGTCGCTCCACCCAGGCCGCCAGACCCTTGACCAGCACGGCCGCCTCTTCCCCGATCTCGGTCAGGGAATAGTCCACATGGGGCGGCACGACATCATGCGCCACGCGGCGCACCATGCCGTCAGCCTCCAGCCCCTGCAGGGTCTGGGCCAGCATCCGGTCGCTGACATCGCCCAGCGCGCGGCGCAGTTGGGAAAAGCGCAAGGTCCGGCCCGCCAGCGCGACAAGGACAAGCGCCCCCCAGCGGCTGGTCAGATGCCCCAGCACCTGCCGCGAGGGGCAGAGCGGGTGCAGCACATCGGGTTTCGCGCCCTCGGGCGGGGTGGGAAGATCGCGCATCACAGGCCCTGTGCGGAAAAATCGGATACTTACGGAAATGTATGTACTTCCTTTTCGTAAGTAAAGGCGTCATCTCCGGCGCATCGGTTCGTAACGGAGTGTTCCCCATGACCATCGCCATCACCGGCGCCACCGGCCAGCTTGGCCGCCTTGCCATCGCCGCCCTGAAAGCCAAGGGCGTCACCCCCGTCGCCTTGGCCCGCGATCCCGCGCGGGCGGGCGATCTGGGCGTTCCCGCCCGCGCCTTCGACTATACCCGCCCCGAAACGCTGGCCCCCGCGCTGTCGGGCGTGTCGGTGCTGGTGCTGATCTCGTCCAGCGATTTCAATGACCGCGCGGGCCAGCACCGCAACGTGATCGAAGCGGCGGCGGCGGCGGGCGTGGGGCGGGTGGTCTATACCTCGCTTCTGCGGGCCGAGACCTCGCCCATGATCCTTGCCGCCGACCACAAGGCGACCGAGGCGGTGCTGAAAGCCTCGGGCCTGACCCACACGATCCTTCGCAACGGCTGGTATATCGAGAACCACACCGGCAGCCTTGGCGGGGCCATCGCGGCGGGGGCCCTGATCGGTTCGGCGGGCTCGGGCCGCTTCTCGGCCGCCGCGCGCGCCGATTATGCCGAGGCGATCGCCGCCGTGGCTGCGGGCGCGGGGCATGACAACGCGACCTACGAACTGGGCGGGGACGAGGGCTACAGCTACGCCGACCTCGCCGCCGAGGTCAGCCGCCAGACGGGCAAGGCCATTCCCTACAACGACCTGCCCCCCGCGGCCTATGCCGGCATCCTGCAATCCTTCGGCCTGCCCGAGGGCTTTGCCCATGTCCTTGCCGACAGCGACGTGCAGGCGGGGCAGGGCGCGCTTTACGAAAGCTCGGGCACGCTGTCGCGCCTGATCGGCCGCCCGACCACGCCGATGCCGGACATGGTGGCCGCGGCGCTGAAGGGCTGAGCGCCCGCGCGGCCCCGCGCATCGCGGGCGGGGCCGCGCATATTTTGCTTGCCCTCGCGCCCCCTTTTCCGCATCAGGTGCGCGACTGTCGAAGGGGGCCGCCATGACCGCAAACGTCGCCATCCTCGGGGCATCCGGCTATACGGGGGCCGAGCTTGTCCGCCTGATCGCCACGCATCCCGACCTGCGGATCACCGCACTGTCGGCGGATCGCAAGGCGGGCATGGCGATGGCCGAGGTGTTCCCTTTCCTGCGCCATCTGGACCTGCCGACGCTGGTCAAGATCGACGAGATCGACTTTTCCACCGTCGATCTGTGCTTCTGCGCGCTGCCCCATGCCACCACGCAGGCCGTGGTCAGCCAGCTGCCGCGCGATTTGCGGATCGTGGACCTGAGCGCCGATTTCCGCCTGCGCGATCCGGCGGAATATGAAAAGTGGTACGGCCAGCCCCATGCGGCGGTCGATCTGCAGGCCGAGGCCGTCTATGGCCTGACCGAATTCTACCGCGACCCGATCCGCAAGGGGCGACTGATCGCAGGCACGGGCTGCAACGCGGCGACGGGGCAATATGCGCTGCGACCCCTGATCGCGGCGGGCGTGATCGATCTGGACGACATCCTGATCGACCTGAAGGCAGGCGTCAGCGGGGCGGGGCGGTCGCTCAAGGAAAACCTGCTGCATGCCGAGCTTTCGGGCGGCACGCACAGCTATTCGGCGGGCGGCAAGCACCGGCATCTGGGCGAATTCGATCAGGAATTCTCGGCCATCGCGGGGCGGCCCGTGCATGTGCAGTTCACGCCGCATCTTCTGCCCATGAACCGCGGCATCCTTGCCACGACCTATGTCAAGGGCGATGCCCGCGCGGTGCACGAAGCTCTCGCCCGCGCCTATGCCGAAGAGCCCTTCCTGAAGGTGCTACCCTTTGGCGCACTCCCCTCGACACGCGATATCGCGGGGTCCAACTTCTGCCACATCGGCGTGATCGGGGACCGTATCCCGAACCGCGCCGTGGTGGTCGCCGTGCTG
>JBEEOG010000039.1:0-4229 GCA_041191745.1 Pseudomonadota bacterium
TTGATGTCGCCTGCCGGAATCCGCAGCGCGACCGATCGGTTGTTCACCCCCCATGTCGGGCTGACGGGGGCGTAGGACTGGCTGGCGAAGCGCCGCCACGAATTGGCATGCGGGGCAAAGACCAGCATGGATTCCCCCATCGTCGCGCGCAGGCCGCCAAGGGCGTGCAGGATCGCGGGGGACCAGATGCCCTCTTTCTCCTCCACAAAGACATTCCTGCCCGCCGCGTCGCAGAGCGAGACGTGGAAATGCATCCCCGATCCGGCATAGCGCTCCACCGGCTTGGCCATGAAGCAGGCGGTCACGCCATGCTGGCGGGCCTGCAGCCGCACGATCCGCTTGAGGCGCATCAGGTCGTCAGCGGCCTGCATCACGTTGGTGCGGTAATGCAGCGTGAGTTCGTACTGCCCCGGCGCGTATTCGGAAATCATCGTTTCCGCCGTGATCCCCGCCTTTCCGGCGGCGGCGTAGATGTCGGAAAACAGCGGCAGCATCCCGTGCAGGTGATCGACGCTGTAGACCTCGGTCTTGTGGCTTCCGCGCCCGTCCAGCACGTCGCGGGCGGGCTGCACCTTGCCGTCGGGGCCGCGGTCGTTCGACAGCAGGAAGAATTCCAGCTCGAACGCGCCGGCGGGGTAAAGCCCTTCGGCCGCCATCGCCTGAACCTGACGCTTCAGCGCGTGGCGCGGGTCGGACGTCATCTCGCGCCCGTCGAGGTCGTACATCGACATGAACACCTCGCCCCGCGGGGGCGTGGTGGCATGCAGCGGCACCAGCGTGTCGGGGATGGGCCAGGCGCGCAGGTCGCCGTCGCCCTGATCCCAGATCAGGCCGGTTTCGTGCACATCCTCGCCACAGATATCGAGGCCCAGGATCGAGATCGGCAGGTGCCGCCCGCCCTTGTAGAAGGACAACAGTTCGTGCCGCCGGATGATCTTGCCGCGCCCGATGCCGTTGGCGTCGTGCAGGACGATGTCGAAGGCCTCGATCTCGGGGTGTGCGGCGAGGAAGGCTTCCGCCTCGGCCACGGTGGAGCCGGAGGGGCTGGGTCGGTCGGTCATGCTGCGGTCTCGAAGAGTTCGGTCAGGATCGCATCGAAGGCGGCGATCAGGCGGTCGATCTGGGCGGTGGTGGTGGCGGGGCTGACCAGCATCATGTTGTGGAAGGGCGCGATCAGGCAGCCGCGGTTCAGGAGCGCAGTGTGGATGGCGGCCTCCACCTGCGGCTGGTGGGCTGTCGCGGCTTCGGCGCCGTTCTTCAGGGGGCCCTTGGCGCAGATGAATTCCACCCGCGCGCCGACGCGAACGACATGCCAGGGCGCCTTGTGGCGGCGGATCGCGCGGTCGAGGCCGCGCGACAGCCGTGCCGCGCCGCGTTCCATCCGCGCATAGTTCGCGGGCGTCATCACCTCGCGCAGGGTGGCGGCGAGGGCCGCGAATTGCAGCGGATTGGCCGACAGCGTGGTGCCCATGCCGGAATGGCCCGCCTCGCGCGCGGCGTCATAGGCGCGGAACCGCTCGGCCACGGCGGGGCGCATGCCCCAGACGGCGGTGGGAAGCCCCCCCGCCACGCATTTGCCCACGACGAACATGTCGGGGTCGAGGCCGTGGACACGGGTATAGCCGCCAAGGCCCGAGGAGATGGTATGCGTCTCGTCGATGATCAAGAGCGCGCCGTATTGGCGCGTCAGCGCGCGCAGGCCGTCATGGAAGCCCGGCGCAGGCAGGACCATGCAGGAATTGGTCATCACGGGTTCGGTCAGGACGGCGGCGACCTCGCCCGTTTTCAGAAGCGCCTCGACGGCGGGAAGGTCGTTGAATTCGCAGACGGTGGCGGCGCGGGTCAGGTCCTGCACCTGTCCCACAAGCCCCGCGCGGTTGGCGGGTTTGCCGTCACGCAGTTCCACCATCGTGTCGTCGAGCGTGCCGTGGTAGCAGCCGTTGAACACCAGCACCTTGGGCCGCCCCGTCACGGCACGCGCCACGCGCAGGGCGAAGCGGTTGGCATCGGTGGCGGTGGTGGCGATCTGCCAGCGGAAATCGCCGAAGCGGTCTGTCAGCAGCGCGCCCGCCTCCATCGCGGCCTCGGTCGGCAGCATGTAGGTCAGGCCCTTGGCCGCCTGCGCGCGCAGGGCGCGGGCGACGGGGGCGGGGGAATGGCCGAACATCGACCCCGTATCGCCCAGACAGAAATCGTCGATCCGGTGGCCGTCGATGTCGGTCAGCGTGGCACCCTTTGCCCCGGCCACAAGCGGCAGATGCGGCATCGGCCAGTCGCGCATCCAGTGCATCGGCACGCCGTTGAGGAAATGCCCCGCGCCGGCCTGAAGCGCGGCAAGCGCCTTGGGGCGGCTTGCGGCGAAGGCCTGCGCCTCGCGCACGGCAAGGGCGTCGAGCCGGTCGCGCGGCACGCCTGCGATATGATCCGTGGTCATGTGCTTCGTCCCGTCCATCCGGCGGTTATGGCGCGGAATTTGATCAAATGCACCGCCGTGCTGCCGCGCGGCAGCCCCCCCTCACCCTGCCCTCTCCCCCGCGGGGGAGAGGGGGCGCGATCCGGCCGGCGGAGGGGTGGTGGCGCGGGGCGGGAGCGGGGGTTTTGCACCCCCGCACCCCCGCAGGATATTTGGGAACAGATGAAGCCAGCGGGTCAGGGAACGCGCACCTCGATCAGCCTCGGGCCTGTCTGGGGCGCGCGGAGGGCGGCGGCGAGATCGGCAGGGTCTTCGGCGACGCTCGTGAAGGGCAGGCCGCAGGCGGCGGCGAAGGGTTCGAGCTTCAGGGGAGAAGGGGAGCAGCCGATGACGGGTGTCTGCGCCTGCGCCATCGCCTCGGCGATCTCGCGGTAGGAGGCGTTGTTCCAGACGAGGAAGGTGACGGGCAGGCCTTCGTCCAGCGCGGTCCGCAGTTCGGCGGCGGTGAATTGCAGGCCGCCGTCGCCTGTCAGGCAGATCACGGGGCCGCCCGTCGCCAGCGCCGCGCCGATCGCCGCGCCCGCGCCGTAGCCCAAGGCCCCGTAGCCCGTGGCCGCGTTGAACCAGCCGCCCGCGCGGTCATGGTCGTAGTAGAGGTTCGCGGCATAGACGGGTTGGGTGGAGTCGCCCACGATCAGCGCATCGGGCAGCGCGTCGCGGATCGCCTCGACCATCGCCAGCTGGCGGGGCATGGCGGGGTGCAGCGTCGCCAGTTCCGCCCGCGCGGCGGCGCGGGTGCTGGCGGCGCGGGTGTCGCCTTCCGCATGGCGCGGGCGCAGGCGGGGGGCGAGCCAGTCCGCGGTGGCCGCCGCATCGCCCTGCAGGGCGAGCGCTGCGGGATGGCGGGCGAGTTGTTCGGCGCAGGCATCGACGCGGATCATGCCGGACAGGTCGGGAAAGCCGCCCCGTGCATACATGTCGTAATCCGTCGGGCCGAATTCGGTGCCGAGCGCCAGAACGCGGTCGGCCTGCGCCACCAGATGCCGGACGGCATCGAGCGAGGGCGAGGCGGGAACGCAGAGCCTGTGGCCATGCAGCGCGCCGCGCGCGTTCGTGGTCAGGATGACGGGGGCATCCAGCACTTCGGCCAGCGCGGCGAGCTTCGCCTGCCGCGCGCCGCCGCCGGCCAGGATCACGGGGCGGCGCGCGGTGTCGAGCAGCGCCCGCGCCTGTTCCAGTTGCGCCTGCGGCGGCAGGGCGGGGCGGGGGACCGGCGCGGGGTCGGCAAGGGGCGGGCAGGGCAGGCCCATGACATCGGTCGGCACCTCGATATGGGCGGGGCCGGGGCGGGCCGACAGCATCCGCGCGAAGGCGCGGTCGAGCGCGGGGCCGACCTCGGCGGGATCCTCGATCCGTTCGGTGGGGCAGAGGGCGGCCACCATGCGCGCCTGATCGGGCAGTTCGTGCAGCATCCCCCGCCCGCGGCCGAGGCTGTCGCGTCGGTTCACGCCCGAGATGACGAGGATCGGCACCGAATCCGCCCGCGCCTGCGCCATCGCGGTCAGGGTATTGGTCAGACCGGGGCCGGTGATGACGAAGGCCACGCCCGGCTGGCCCGTGACGCGGGCATAGCCGTCGGCCATGAAGCCCGCGCCCTGTTCGTGGCGCGGGGTGACGTGGCGGATCGGGCTGTCGGCCAGACCGCGGTAGAGCTCGATCGTATGCACGCCGGGGATGCCGAAGATGACCCTGACCCCGCGCGCGGCAAGGCCCGCGACCAGCGCCTCGCCCACGGTCTGCAGGCGCGCCATCACGC
>JBEEOG010000040.1:0-8129 GCA_041191745.1 Pseudomonadota bacterium
GCAGCTGCTCGAAGGTGTGCTCCGGCGGCGGCGAGGGCAGGGTCCATTCCAGCGTGTCGGCGTATTCGTTCCAGTAGTTGTTCTCGGTCACGCGCTTGCCGAAGAACAGGGTGTAGAACACCACGCCGATGAAGAACACGAAGGAAGCGAAGGCGATGAAGGCACCCAGCGACGAGAACCAGTTCCAGTAGGCGAAAGCCTCCGGATAGTCGATGTAGCGGCGCGGCATCCCCTGACGGCCCAAGAAGTGCTGGGGGAAGAAGGTCAGGTTGGAGCCGAGGAACATCATCCAGAAGTGCAGCTTGCCTGCCCATTCCGGATACTGGCGGCCCGACATCTTGCCCATCCAGTAGTAGATGCCCGCGAAGATGCCGAAGACGGCGCCCAGCGACATCACATAGTGGAAGTGCGCCACGACGTAGTAGGTGTCGTGATAGGCGCGGTCCACGCCGGCCTGGCTCAGCACGATGCCAGTGACGCCGCCGACGGTGAACAGGAACAGGAAGCCGAAGGCCCAGAGCATCGGCGTCTCGAACGTCACCGAACCGCCCCACATCGTGGCGATCCACGAGAAGATCTTGATGCCGGTCGGCACCGCGATGACCATCGTGGCCAGCATGAAGTAGGACTGCTGGGTCAGCGACATGCCGGCGGTGTACATGTGGTGCGCCCACACGACGAAGCCCAGCACCCCGATCGCCACCATCGCATAGACCATCGGCAGGTAGCCGAAGATCGGCTTGCGCGAGAAGGTCGCGATGACCTGGCTGATGATGCCGAAGGCGGGCAGGATGATGATGTAGACTTCCGGGTGGCCGAAGAACCACAGGATGTGCTGGTAGAGCACCGGGTCACCGCCGCCCGAGGGCGTGAAGAAGGTGGTGCCGAAGTTGCGGTCCGTCAGCAGCATCGTGATCGCGCCCGCCAGAACCGGCAGCGCCAGCAGGATCAGCCACGAGGTGACGAAGATCGACCAAGCAAAGAGCGGGACCTTGTGGATGGTCATGCCCGGGGCGCGCATGTTCAGGAAGGTCGTGATCATGTTGATCGCGCCGAGGATCGACGAGGCACCCGACAGGTGCACCGCGAAGATGGCGAGGTCCATGGCGAAGCCGCCTTCGGCGGTCGTCGACAGCGGCGGGTAGAGCACCCAGCCCACGCCCGCGCCCGACCCCAGCTCGCCGCCGCCACCGGGCGCGAAGAGCGAGGCCACCGCCAGCGAGGTGCCCGCGACATACATCCAGTAGGACAGGTTGTTCATGCGCGGGAAGGCCATGTCCGGCGCGCCGATCTGCAGCGGCATGAAGTAGTTGCCGAAGCCGCCGAACAGCGCGGGAATCACGACGAAGAACATCATCAGGATGCCGTGCGCGGTGACCGTCACGTTCCAGATGTGGCCGTTGGGCTTGCAGGTCGCGGCGGCATCGGCGACGAAGCGCATGCCTTCCTGACACATGTACTGCACGCCGGGATGCATCAGCTCCATCCGCATGTAGACGGTGAAGATGACCGAGATCAGGCCGACGAGCCCGCCCGTGAAGAGGTAAAGGATCCCGATGTCCTTGTGGTTCGTGGACATGAACCAGCGGGTGAAGAAGCCCCGCTCGTCGTGCTCATGGCCATGAATGGCTGCGTCGGCCATTGGCGTCTCCCGATTAGTGTCTGCTGTCCGGGCGGGATGGCGTGCATCCGCCCGTTTCTTGGTTCCCTTATGGGGAGGTGTTTAGTCGCGCGCGTCGGGGCAGGCAATGACCGACTTTGACGCAGATCAACAAAAGCGGGCCTCGGGGCGAAAAGGTGCAGCGACCCATCGCCGCATTCCGCGCCGCGCCGGATGCGAAAAGGCGCGCCCCGCGAAGGGCGCGCCTGACAGGCGGGGCCGCGACAGACCTTATTGCGCGGCGACCGAGGCCAGATAGGCCGCCACATCCGCGCCGCCCTTGGCCAGCTTGAAGGACATCTTCGACTTGGCCGCGGCATCGCCGGTGGCTTCCTTTAGCCATTCGGCCGGATTGGCGACATAGGCCGCGAGCGAGGCTTCGTCCCAGACCTTGCCCGCCGCGCCGGCCGCAAGGATCGACTCGCCATAGGCCGAATAGCCCGCATCGCCCGCCACCGCGCGGCCGATCACGCCGTAAAGGTTCGGTCCCGTCTTGCCGCCCTTCTGCACCTCGGTCCCGTCGGGGGCCACGATGGCATGGCAGGCCTTGCACTTGCGGAATTCGGCTTCGCCCTTGGCGGCATCGCCTGCGGCAAGGGCGGGGGCTGCGGTCGCCATCACGGCAAGGGCAGCGAGAAGGGTCTTGGTCATCGGGTCTTCCTCTGGCTGGGGCGTGCGGCGCGGGGGCGGCACTGGCGGGCAGGGTTCCCGCAACGCCGCGCGACCGCAAGGGGGGCAAAGGTCGCATAGCGCCACGGGACGGCCCGACGCGTGCCGATGCCCGCTCCGGCTTGGCAGGGGGGCGGGCGATGGGCTAAGGGACGCACAGGACGGTGGCGTGCGGGGAACAGGGCGATGGCGGGAATGGCGGACGAAGGGTGCGTCCTGTGCGGCGCGACAACGCGCGAGGTCGTGTCGGACCGTGACCGCCATGGCGGGCCGCTGGTCACCGCGCTCTGCACCGGCTGCGGGCTGGTGCGTAACGATCCGGTGCCGACGCAGGCCGAACTCGACCACTTCTACGGCAGCGCCTACCGCGAAAGCTACAAGGGCGCCTCGGCCCCGCGCCCGCGCCAGATCTGGCGCAACTTCGACACCACCCGCCGCCACATGGCCGAATTCCGCGACATCTATGGCCGCGGCGGGCGCTGGCTCGACCTTGGCAGCGGCAGCGGAGAGTTCCTCTACCTCGCCCGCGCGGCAGGGGCCGAGGCCGAGGGGATCGAACCCCATGCCGGCTATTCCGCCTATTGCCGCGAGGATCTGGGGCTGACCGTGCGGACGGGCACGCTCGAGGGCGCGGATTACCCGCCCGCAAGCTTTGACCTGATCCGCCTGAGCCATGTGCTGGAACACATGCGCGACCCCGTGGGCACGCTGTCGATCCTGCGCGGCTGGCTGCGCCCCGACGGCGTCCTTTACGTCGAGGTGCCCGATATCGAGGAAGAGGCCCGCAACCGCATCCGCGGGCGGCTGTTCCACTATGGCCACATCAACAACTTCAACCCCGACACGCTGCGCGCGCTGGCGGGGCTGGCGGGGCTGGCCGAATTGCCCGCCACCGCCGCGCGTTCGGCGGGCAAGACGGGCATCTTCCTGCAGGCGACCGATGCAATCGCCCCCGATCCCGCACGCCTTGCCGCCAATGCCGAACGGATGCGCGCCGCGATGGCCGAACACAACGGCCGCGTCCTGCCGCGCCCGCCCAAGGAAAGCGCGCTGTCGCGCTTTGCCGGACGGATGCGCCAGCGCCTGCGCGACGCGCTGCAGGGCGCGCGGCTGAAAACCCCCCGCGCCATCGCCGAGGATGCCGCCGCCCGCCTGTCCCGCAGCCTGCGGACCTGAGCGTCAGACGGCAGCGTCAGACGGCGCAGGCCAAGGGCGCGCCGCCATTCGGCGCAAGCCCGCCGTCGGGAAAGAAGCGCGGGAACGTCGCCACCAGCGCGGCGTCGAGATCGGCCATCGTCACGGGCAGGCCAAGGTCCACGAGGCTGGTCACCCCGTGTTCCCGGATCCCGCAGGGCACGATGCCGTCGAAATGGGTCAGGTCCGGCTCCACATTGACCGAGATGCCGTGAAAGCTGACCCAGCGGCGCAGCTTGACGCCGATGGCGGCGATCTTCTCCTCGCGCGGGGTGCCGTCGGGATTGGGGGCCTTGTCGCGCCGCACCACCCAGACACCCACGCGGCCGGGCCGCACCTCGCCCGTCACGTTGAATTCGGCGAGCGTGGCGATCACCCAGTTCTCCAGCGCGCGCACATAGCAGCGCACGTCCTTTGTCCGGCGGTTCAGGTCCAGCATCACATAGGCCACGCGCTGGCCCGGCCCGTGATAGGTGTACTGCCCCCCGCGCCCCGTCTGGAACACGGGGAAGCGGTCGGGATCGGTCAGGTCCGCCGCCTTGGCCGAGGTGCCCGCCGTGTAGAGGGGGGGGTGTTCCAAGAGCCAGACCGCCTCGTCCGCCCGACCTGCGGCGATGGCATCGGCGCGCGCCTCCATCGCCGAGAGCGTCTCGGCATAGGGGCTCTGGCCTGCGAGGTGGGACCATTCGACCATGGGACATCCTTTCGCGCCGCCCGCGCGGCCAAAGGGGCGCGGCCATGGGGGCGCGGCCTTCGGGCGGGGCATGTCGCCCCTGTTTATGGCCAAGGCGGTACGAAGGCCAGATGGTGCGGTCCGGCGGGTCGGGGGCGCGCATTTTCCCCCTTTTCTTCCCCCCACGCCTTCGCTAGAACCCGCCGCACCAAGCCAAGACATGCGGATGTGGCGGAATTGGTAGACGCGCAGCGTTGAGGTCGCTGTGGGGTAACTCCCGTGAAGGTTCGAGTCCTTTCATCCGCACCAGTCCTGCCCCGCCGCAGGACCCGAAAAGGCCCCCGCCGCGCGGGGGCCTTTTGGTTTTCCGGCGGCCGCGCGGCGCGATCATGTCGGCAAGATGGCCACAGATCACGGCGGATGCGCGGGAAAACCGAATGATTCCCGCGCCCTGCGCCCCAATCCTGCCAGCCTTGCCGTAATTCTGCCACAATTTACATCCCTAAGTATCGGTTAACGACAAAAAGGATGGCGCACCTTCCGGCACAAGGAGGGGCGCAGAGGCAAGGCCCGCCAACGCGCGGGCAGACGAGCAGGCTGATGCCAACCTATGTGATCGGCGGCTATGCCGCCGGGTCCATTCTGACCAGCGGGGGCGGCGCGCCCACGACCGGATCGAGCTTCATGCTGGATCCGGCCTTCAACGCCGCGACCTCGGCGCTCACCTTCACCGTCACCGATGACGATACGGGCTTTTCCGGCGGGCCTTTGGGGCAGCTGGATGCGGGCCAGACGGTCGTCGTGACCAACGCGCTGGGCGCGACCGTGGCCACGGGGCCCGTGCGGCTGGGTCTGGCCAGCACCTTTGCCCAGCCCGGCGGCGCCACGATCACCCTCTACGAGGTCTGGGTCGGCAGCACGCTGACGGGCTATGTCGCCAATGGCCAGCTCGTGCCGGGGATCAGCGTCACGGTCACGGGCCAGACGGCGGTGACGGCGACGGGGCCGCTCTACACCTCGCTTGCCACGCCGACCTTCGCCCCGGCCGCGAACACGCTCTTTACCGGCGGGACGGGCGCCGATTCCATCCTTGCCGGAGCGGGCAACGACACCGTCAACGGCAATGCGGGCGATGACACGGCCGATGGCGGGCTGGGCAATGACAGCCTGTCCGGCGGCGACGGCAACGACCTGATGGCGGGCGGCGACGGCAACGACACGGTGCTGGGCGGGAACGGCAACGACACGCTGTCGGGCGGGGCGGGCATCGACTCGCTTCAGGGCGATGCGGGCAACGACACCTTCCTGATCCGCGAGGCCGAGGGGACGGACAGCGTCTTCGGGGGCACGGGCGTCGATACGATCGACTATTCCGGCACCGCCAGCCGCGGGGTCAGCGTCAGCTTCACCGGAACGGGCAGCGGCACCCATGCCTTTTCCGGACTGCCGGGCGCGGGCACCTTCAGCAGTGTCGAAGCCGTCACGGGCACGGGGTTCAACGACACGATCAACGCCGCGTCGGACGGATCGGCGGGGCTTCGGATCGACGCCGGCGGCGGGGCGGATACCGTCACGGGCGGCGGCGGGGCGGATACCCTGTTGGGCGGGGCGGGCAATGACCAGCTCTTCGGCGGCGGCGGCGCGGATGTGCTGGCGGGCGGGACGGGCAACGACACGCTGTCGGGCAGCACGGGCATCGACACCTTCCTGATCGCCGATGGCGACGGGACCGACACGATCAGCGGCGGCAGCAGCGCCGACATCCTTGACGCAAGCGCGGTGACGACCGGCCTGACGCTGGCCTTGGGCGCCACCTCGGGCACGGGCACGTTGACGGGCAGCGGGATCGCCGCGAGTTTCGACAGCACCGAGCAGTTCCGGCTCGGCAGCGGCAACGACACGCTCTTCGGCGGCGCGGATGCCGACTCTGTCAGCGGCGGTGCGGGCGACGACCTGCTGTTCGGCGGCGCGGGCGCGGATACGCTTGAGGGCGGCGCGGGCAACGACACGATCCGCGGCGGCACGGGGTCGGACAGCCTGACGGGGGGCGACGGCAACGACCGCTTCGTGATCCTTGCGGGCGAGGGGACCGACACCATCGCCGGCGGGGCGGGAGACGACATCCTCGATGCCTCGGGCCTGACGACGGGCGTCACGCTGGGCATGACCGGCGCGGGGGCGGGCAGCGTCACGGGCGGCGCGGGCAGCTACACCTTCACCGGCATCGAGTCGGTGCTGCTGGGCAGCGGGAACGATACGGCCTCGGGCAGCGCTGCTGCGGATACGATCGACGGCGGCGCGGGCAATGACCGCATCGTCGGAAATGACGGCAGCGACAGCCTGCTCGGCGGGGCCGGAGCCGACACGCTGGAAGGCGGCGGCGGCGACGACACGCTGAACGGCGGCGCGGGGGCGGATGTCCTGTGGGGCGGCATCGGCCTCGACTGGGTGGATTATTCCGACAGCGATGCCGCCGTGATCGTGAACCTGCGCGACTGGACGGTCGCGGGCGGCCATGCGCAGGGCGACCAGCTGCAGGGCACCGATGCGATCATCGGCTCGACCTTCAACGACGTCATCATCGGCTTCGACGACGAGGCGCTGACCGGCGGCGACATCTACATCAACATCCTCTTCGGCGGCGGCGGCGACGATTTCATCGACGGGCGCGCGGGGGGCGACTCGCTGGACGGGGGGACCGGCAACGACACGGTCTTTGGCGGGCTCGGCAACGACTCGATGGGCGGCGGCGAGGGGCAGGACCAGCTCTTCGGCGGCGACGGCACCGACCTTGTCGATGGCGGCGAGGGGGCCGACCTTGTCGATGGCGGGGCGGGCAGCGACACGCTTTCGGGCGGCGCGGGCAACGACACGCTGTCGGGCGGGGCGGGCAATGACAGCGTCGGGGGCGGCGAGGGTGACGACATCATCACCGCCGGAGCGGGGTCCGACACCTTCTCGGGCGGGACGGGCAACGACGTCTATGCCCTGAACGCGGGCACGGGCCTGAAGGTCATCACCGATTTCACCATCGGCGCGGACCGCGTGGACGTGGCGGGGATGCTCGATGCCGGCGGCCAGCCGCTGGACTGGGCCGACGTGGTCGTCGGCGCCGGTCCCGGCGGTTTCGCGCTGCTGACCTTTCCGGGCGGGCTGCAGCTTCTGCTGCAGGGCGTAACGCCCGATCAGGTGACGGGGCAGCAGGCGCTGTTCAACATCGGCGTGCCCTGTTTCGCGGGGGGCTCCTTCATCCTGACGCCCGAAGGCGAGCGGCCCGTGGAATCGATCCGCGCGGGCGATCTGGTGATGACGCGCGACGACGGCCCGCAGCCGGTGATCTGGCGCGGGCAGCGCCACCTCGACGCCGCGGCGCTGGAGGACCGGCCCGACCTCCGCCCCGTGGTGATCCGCGCGGGTGCCTTCGGCGATCACGGGGAACTGCAGGTCTCGCCCCAGCACGCCATCCTCGTCACCACGCCCGAGGGCGAGCGTCTGGCCCGTGCGCGCCATCTGGCCGCGCTGGACGACCGCCGCTTCCGCATCGCCAAGGGCAAGAAGACGGTCACCTACCACCACCTGCTGCTGCCGCGCCATGCGCTTCTGCGCTCGAACGGGGTCTGGAGCGAAAGCCTCTATCCCGGCCCGATGTCGGTCACGGCGCTGGGCGTGTCGGCCTGTCTCGATCTGGCGCGCACGGTGCCCGTCCTTGCCCCCGTGCTGGCCGGTCGCGTGGCCGCGGCCGAGGTCTATGGCCCGACCGTCCGCCCCGTGGCGGCAAGGCGCGGCCTGACCCTGGCGATTCCGCGCGAAAACGTCCCGGCCTGACGCATCCCCTGTCACGGCCGCAGGACATTTTCCCGCAAATCGTCCGTCCCGTGCCGCATGGGGCGGCGAACCTGTCGCAAAATGACCGAACTTCCCGCATTCCGCAGC
>JBEEOG010000041.1:0-12648 GCA_041191745.1 Pseudomonadota bacterium
CGGGCCGCGCGCGTTGGCAGGAGGTCATACTTACGATGGATAAAGTCATGGAAGGTATGACGAAAATTTTGCTTTAATCTGTATTACCTGCCGACGATGGCCCGCGTCACGCTTTGTGGAAGCTGCCTGAACACACCCGATGGTGCGATAGCAGGGGATGGACCAGTCTGTGCTGTTCTTGTCTGCGGCCATCGGCCGTCAAACGGGAACCCGCCGGCTGGCGCATGGATTTATCTAGGGGGACACAAAGATAATGTTAGGATTGAGGGAGTTGGCACTTGCGGTCGGTCTGTCCGCCTTGGCGGCGGTTCCGGCGTCGGCAGGGCACCTGTTCACGCAGGGCGACACCAACACGCCGGTGTGGCTGCAGCAGGGTCAGGCGGTTTTCGTCGAGCAGTTCTATTCCAGCGAGTACGACAATACTCCCGGAGAGTTCAGGCTGTATCTCGACGATGGCAGCGAGAGTACCGATTACTATAGCGATCCCGCCAAGATTCCCGCGGGCGCCGATACGACTGACCCCGATTGGTACAAGTGGAACGCGGGCGACGTGATCAGCGTCACCATCCAGACGGCCAATGGCCCGATGACCTGGACGGCGGCCCATGACCCTGCAAGCGGCACCTGCGCCTATACCTTCTGTGGCTTCGGCTATGATAACGCAGGTTCGGACAGCACCGATCTGCTGCCGGATGACATTCCGACCTACGGCGCCTACGGCACCTTCATGTCCGATCTGGATGAGGCGAAAACCACCTCGGGTGGCGGTCTTGACCTGAGCGAGATCACCGCCCTCGGCAATGCTGGCATGCAAAGCCTTGCGCCGTACTTCTTCGGCGCGGCGGGCACCGACGATCCGGCGGTCGCCTTCGCCAATGCTGACACGAACGCCGACAGCATCATTTCCGAAGAGGAAATGGCCTATTTCGTGTGGACGTATTCCAGCGACATCTTCGACGCCGTGATGGCCGCCAACAACGACACGGCGACGGGTGTGCTGAACGGCTTCGGCATCCTGTTCACCGCCGTTCAGGGCGACTTTGCCCTGACGGGGTACCGCATCACGGACAGCGCGGGCCTGCGACTGCACGGTTCGGGGTCGGGTCCGGTTGACCAGTCGTCCATCTGCACCCCGCCGAACTGCGGCCCGCAGGGCGCTGTCACGGAAGTGGGCACGGTCGCGTCGGTCCGCCAGTCGACCTTCGTCGTCGATCAGGCGCTGCGTCAGGCCACCCAGATGCTGGTCGGTGCCGCCGAACAGGAAGTCGACGTGAACTTCAACGAAGTCGGCGGCCCCACGGTGTCCACCTCGGGCCTGTCCGTGTCGACCTCGGACAGCGCGACGCAGTACCGCTGGGCTGCCCGCGCGGAAGGATCGTTCGACCAGAACTCGGAACTCGGCAAGACGCGGAACGGATCCTTCGTGGTCGCCTACGGCCTGCGTGACGATCTGGACATCGGCGTGTACGGAAGCCGCCGCGGCGTGGACCTGTCCTTCGGCGGGTTTGGTTTCGATGGCAACATGACCAGCGTCGGCGTCTATCTGCGCCAGCGTCCGGATGACGGTCTCGGCCTGCAGTGGAAACTCGCCGTCGGTGGCGCGGTCGGCAGCGCCGACATCAGCCGCGCGGCAGGGATCGAGGGTGCCGAGGCCGGTGCCGGAACCGCCGACCTCAACGGTCGTGTCGCGGCTTTCGAACTGGGTCGCGGCAGCAAGGTTGGCGATACGCTGGTGACCTCTTTCGGCCGGCTGACCTACAGCAAGATGGGTCGTGAAGCCTACACCGAGACGTCGGACATCACCGCACCGGTGACCTATGGCGCCTACGAGCAGACGCTGACCACGATCACGCTCGGCCTGAACGCCGACCGCCGCCTGTCCGAGCGCGTGCGCGTCACCGGTGGCGTCTATGCCGTGCGCGACCTGTCGCGCAGCGCCGACAGCGTGACCGGAAGCGCCGTTCTTGGCGGGCTGGACGAGTTCACGCTGGCAGCCCCCGAGGTCGTGAACGCGACGCGGTTCGGTCTGGACGTGACGGCGTTCTTCGACGTGGGTTCGGATTCGCGCATCTACACCCGTGCCGGCGCGCAGCGCGCTGCCAACACCGGCAAGCCGACCGTCAGCATCGCACTCGGCTACGAGGCGCGCTTCTGAGCGACGGCGACACGGACTGGAAGAGCGCCTTCGGGCGCTCTTCTCTTTATTTTGCCCCGTGAAGGGCGGCCCCCCGTCGGATCGGACGATGACGACAGGTGGGGAAATTTCGTCCCCGTATCTAGGAGAAGACCATGCTTCGGGCCCGCCTCAGACTGATTGCCGTTGCCTTGACCCTTGCCTGGGCCGGCCATGGCGCAGCCGCCGGCACACTGGCCGAGGCGCAGGATGCGGCACTGGCCGGAGATTTCGCAAAGGCCGAGTCGATCCTGACCGGCCTTGCCGAAGCCAAGGATCCCGCCGCTCTGCGCGAACTGGCGCGCCTGCATCTGGCAGGTCAGGCCAGCGCGTCTGATCCCGCACAGGCCCGCAGTCTTTTGCAACAGGCCGTCGCGCAGGGGTTCGCACCCGCCGGTCTGGACCTCGGCTATGTCCTGCTGCAGGGCATCGGCGGCCCCGCCGATCCCGAAGCCGCCCGCGAGGCCTTTGCCGCCACCGCGCTGGCCGATCCCGGCAACATCGAGGCCCGCTTCATGTGGGGCAAGACGACGCTTGCCATCATCAAGGAACCGCAGGACCTGCCCAAGGCGATTGCCGAAATCCAGCTGGCCGCGGCGCGGAAGTTCGGCCCTGCCCTTGCCCTTGTCGCCGACTTCTATCTGTCCGGCACCTTCGTCGCCAAAGACCCCCAGCGCGCCATGAGCCTGTATCAGGAAGCCTATGCCAACGGGCATCTGCAAAGCGCGATGACCGTGGCCGACCTTTTCGCCTTTGGCGAGATGGGCACGGTGGACCTCGTGGCTGCGGGCAACTGGTATGCGCGGGCGGCCTCGGAAGGGGATGCGAAGGCGGCCTATGCGATCGCCACGCTGATCTACATGGACCCGCAATCCGGCGATGAGGATCTGAAACGGGCCTTCAGCTTCGCCCAGTCCGCGGCGCTGGCGTGGAACGAGGACGCGCAGATGCTGCTGGGCCGGATGTATCTGGACGGTCGCGCTGTCGCGCGCGACCCCTACGAGGCGTTCAAGTGGCTCGACCTCGCCGCGACCTCGGCCGTGCTGGACGCCCACTACCTGCGCGCCATCGCGGCCCGCGAACTCGGCCCCGAACTGTCGGCGCAGGCGCGCGAGGAAGCCCGTGCCTGGTTCGAGGCCAACCACGCCACACCGCATACCCACCGTCTGATGAACGGCGCGGAACACGTATTCAGGTAAGGAGAGATAATGATGAAGATAGTCACGGCACTGGCGCTGGGGTTGACCCTCGGGCTGGCCGTTCCGGCCGCGGCGGAACCCGTGGCCGGTGCGGCGGGCCTTGTCACGGTGGAGCTTGATCTCGATCTGGCGGACTCGCCCGTCGGCGATTTCATCGAGGTGCCCTTCCGCCTGACGGATGCGGATGGCGCCCCGCTCACGGGGGCCGAGGTGCGGATTTCGGGCGGCATGGCGATGCATGGCCATGGCCTGCCGACGTCGCCCGTGATCGAGGAACTGGGCGAGGGGCGCTACGTCATCAAGGGGCTGAAGTTCTCGATGGACGGCGAATGGCAGGTGCGGCTTTCGGTGACCGCCGGGGCGGTGGCCGATACGGTTGATTACGAATTCAGCCTGTGATGCTGCGGATCGCGCTGGTCGTGGCGGTCGCCTGTGCGGGTCTTCCGGCACAGGCGCAATCCGGCCCCGCGCCGGATCTGATGGCTCTCGCCCAGGGGTTCGTCCTGCACGATGACGTCGAGCCGCGTCCCGATCCGTCGAACCGGCTTCAGGGCCAGCCGCTGGCGGAAGCGCTGGGCGGGCAGCTGTTCTTCGATGCGGGGCTGAGCGCGGATGGACAGACGGCCTGCGCGACCTGCCATGTGACGGAGGGTGCCTTCGTTCCCAACGAAAGCCGTCGCGCCGGTGCCGAGCGGGCCTTCCGCACCGTGATGCCGGTCGCAGGCGCAGCCCAGCAGAGGTTCTTCAACTGGGATGGCGGCAAGGACAGTCTGTGGTCGCAGGCCCTCGTCCCGCTGGAACATCCCGATGAGCACGGCCTGACACGGACCGAGGTGGTCGCCTATGTGCTGCGCCACCATGCCGGGCAGATGGCCGCATTGGACGCGGGGCTGACGGCGGATGCCGCGCTTCTGCAGGACCTGCCCCCCGCGTCGCCGCTGGGAACGGCGGCACAGCGGCAGGCATGGGACAGTCTGGACCCGTCGCTGCGGATGCGCGTCAATCAGGTCTTCGTCCTTGTCGGAAAGGCCATCGCCGCCTTCGAGGCGTCCCTGCCGCCGCCGGTGGCGGCATGGGACCGCATGGTGGCCGCGGCGGCCGGTCGGGCGGACCGGATGCCGCAGGAGGTGCTGCGGGGCTTTGCCGTCTTTACCGGCAAGGGCCGCTGCAGCACCTGCCATACCGGACCCTTCTTCACCGACGGCGACTTCCACAACACGGGATTGCCGGCGGTCGAAGGCCAGCCCGTCGACATGGGGCGGCAAGCGGTCATCGGCCGTCTGAAGCGGGACGAGTTCAACTGCCTCGGTCCCCATTCCGATGCCCCGCCCGATGCCTGCAAGGACCTCATGTACATGGCGCAATCGATGGAGCGCACGCTGGGAACCTTCCGCACGCCCACCTTGCGCGGTGTCGCCCTGCGCGGACCCTTCGGCCATGCGGGCCAGATGCCTGCACTGGCGGACATGATCGACCATTACGACCGCGCCCCCCTTGGGCCGCACGGGCGGATGGTCGGCAAGCCCACCCTGTCAGAGCTTGTCCCCCTGAACCTGACCGAACAGGAAAAGGCCGATCTGATCGCGTTCCTGAACGCGCTCTAGCCGCGCCGCCCGCGGCCGGTCACTTGACGTGGCCGAACAGTCCCGCCGACACCTCAGACCGGCGCAGCTTCCAGATCGCGCTGTCGGTGTAGTAGTGGTGGATGTTGATCAGCACGCCGATCATGGCCAGCAGGCTGGGCTGGGTCGCGTCCACCACAAAATGCGACGGCAGCAGGAAGACCGCTGCACCCGCCAGCACGCAGATCGCATACAATCCCGCAAGCCGCGCAAGGCCCGGCCGGCGCGACGGCCGGTTCAGCTCCAGCCGCAGGGGAAAGCCCAGATACTGCAGCGCGTGCGATAGCTGCACGACGAGGTATCCTTCGGGCCAGAGGTACAAGAGCAGATACCACATGTACATCACCCCCCAAGCGCCCAGCACGCGCAGGTCGATCGACCCGCAACGCCGTGCCGCGCGCCACAGGGCCACGGCACCCGCGCCGAAGGCCAGCACGGCAAGCAGGTTCATCACCGTCATCGCGGCGGGGGACTGGAGCGGTCCCATGTAGGGCAGGGGGCCAAGCGTCTGGATCGCCCAGACGACATGCCATCCGACCATGACGCGCAGGCCGTTTCGCAGCACCATCCGCTCGGTCGTGCCCAGCCGCAGGCCCGAGAGCTTGGCGAAGCTCATCATCACGCCCCATGTCTGGCCCGTGTAGTGCCACGCCAGATAGACACCGGCGAAGATCCAGATCGCCGTGGACATCCCGACCCCGAGCGAATGGATCCCCGACCCGCCGAAGGCCGGGAACGACGCCGCATAGGCGATGGCGACCAGCGCGACGGGCACGATCACCGTCGCGCCGGGATAGTCGCGCCACGCGTTGCGGTTGGAATAGAGCACCCAGTAGGACACCATGAAATGGGGCCAGTTGATCAGCACCTGCAGCAGCAGCAGCTTGCCCAGCGTGTCGGCCCCCGCCTCGCCCTGTGCCGGTCCGGACTGCAGCAGGCTGAACAGGATCATCCCGCCGACCACCGCGATCGACAGTCCCGACGTCAGCAGAAAATCGGTCCAGGGCGAGAAGAGCGCCCCGCGGGCAAGCGTCAGGCGCGGCAGGCCGCGGGCAGGCGAAAGGGCGGACACGTCAGGGCTGCTCCAGAAGATGGTCGACGCCGCGCAGGGCCAGCGCCTGAATGGTGAGGCCGGGCGACTCTCCGCCCCCGCTCGAGGGGAACAGGCTCGCATCCGCGATCATCAGGTTGCGCCAGCGGTGGCTGCGGCCGAAGCCGTCGGTCACGCTGGTGTCCGGCGATGCACCCATGCGGCACGTGCCGAAGACATGGGTCGAGGAGAAGGCATCGACGGAACTGAATTCCTCGAACACGGGGCCGCATCCGGCAGCCTTCAGGATCGCGCGGCAGGTTTCGGCCATGAAGCGCAGGCGCGCGATGGCCATGTCGTCCAGATACGAATGGATCAACGGCACGGGCAGGCCATGGGCGTCCTTGCGGTCCGAAAGCGTCACGCGGCTGTCGGGATGGGGCAGGGACTCGCCCAGTCCGGCGATGGACAGGACGCGGCCGAAGCTGTCGCGCATCGCCTGCTTGTGGGCAAGGCCCCAGCCCCCGACCACGCGGGTGGCATAGGCCACCGGTCCGACCAGATCGCTTTCCGCCATCGCAGGTCCGAAGCGGCAGCCCCCCACGACACCCGGGATGGCATCGGGGGCGTTCCAGTCCCACGACACCCAATCCACGGGCAGGCCGCGATGGCTGCCCAGACGGTCGGGATGCAGGGCGCTGCTGGTGGTGAGCAGCGTCTCCATGAAGTTGCGCCCGACCTGTCCGCTCTCGTTGCACAGGCCGTCGGGGCTGTGCCTGTCGGCCGAGTTCAGCAGAAGGCGCGGCGTCTGGATCGCTCCGCAGGCGAGGATCACGACACGGGCTTCCAGCACCTCCTGCCCGCGGCGCGATGCGACGAGCACGCCCGTGACGCGCTTTCCGTCGGTCCTGATCTGCAGGGCCTCGACCCCGGGCAGGACATCGCAGAGGCCGGTCGCCACGGCCTGCCGCAGATAGGTGACATCCACGCTGCCCTTGTCGGTCAGCGGGCATCCGCGCAGGCAGCCGCCGCAATGGTTGCAGTTGGGGCGGTCCTCGGTCGGCGCAGAGAGGACGGCCAGCGAATTGGGCTGCCATGTGGCCCCGATCGCCTCGACCCCGCGCGCCAGAACGCGGCTTGCATGGCTGATCGGATGGACGGCCTGCGGATAGGGCGCGCTGCGCGGACAGCGCCGGTCTTCGGCCGGTCCCGCCACGCCCACGACGCCTTCGGCGAGCGTCCAGTAGGGGTCCAGCGCGGCGTAATCCAAAGGCCAGTCCGCGGCGACCCCGAACTCTGTCCGCAGGCGCAGGCTGCGCGGATGCAGGCGGTGCGCCTCGCCTGTGAAATGCAGCGAGCTTCCGCCCACCCCGCGCACATGGTGATAGCCGAACGACTGCCGCCGGTCGGCGGTGACATAGGGACCATTCAGCGCGTTCCACGACCGGATGTCCGCCGTCGCCGCGGTCAGCGGTTGCAGGGGTGCCACGTCATAGGGGCCCTTGCTGCCCGGCTTGGTCGGAAAGGGTTGCTCCCAGTCCTCCTCTGCCAGCCGGTAGTCGGTGGCGGGGTCAAAGGCGGGACCGGCCTCGATGACGGTCACACGATGTCCGCGCGTGGCCAGACGCCATGCTGCGGCCCCGCCGCCGGCACCCGACCCGATCACCAGAAAATCATGGCTCTCGCTCACGCCGGAGGGTCCTGGAAATCGGGGTAGCCCATGGGCTGGATCGGCTGCTCGAACCCCGTTCCGGCCCAGGCCCGCGCGTCGCGGTAATAGGTGGCCAGCACGTCGGCGCGCATACGGTCCGCAAAGACCCGCGGCAGGGTCTGGGGTTGCGCCGCGAAGGCCGCCGTCAGGATGCGCGCCTGCACCTCTGCGGGCAGTTGCAGGAAGGGCGCGCCGTGGCGGCCGCGGGCCTGCTGTTCCAGCCAGCCCAGCCCTTCGGAAAGCAGCCGCGGATAGTTCGGGATCGTGCGGGCCTGCGCCAGAATCCGGTGATGCACGTCAAGGTCCGAAGCCGAGGGCGAGCGGTCCCGCGGAACGATCAGATCCGCCACCGCGGCGAGGAGTTCGGCCACCACGCGCGACTGGGCCTGCACCTCTGTCGCGCCGAAAACGGCCATCGGCACCGCGCCCAGTCCCTGCGCGAAGACGCGACGGGAAATCCTGCTTGAAGACACGTCCATTCTCACACGCTGCGGGGGCTTTGCGCGTAATTCGCGCGACGCGACGGTCGCAGAACGCGCCAGGACTGTCATCACACCCATCGGTATGCCGCCACTATCCACCCCGCATGGCCGTTGCACCCGTCTGCCGCGGCGACGCCTCCCCCTCAGGCGCGCCGTCGCGCGGGAAGGGGTGGTGCAAGGCCGTGTGATCGGGACCGGCGCGCGCGGGCCCGCCGCTGGCGCAGGGTCACGGCCCCCCGACGGCAAGCCGCCGCGCCGCAAGCCACGCCGCCAGCGCCATGGTGCCCGCGGTGGCAAGGCACAGCGGCAGCCCGCCCGCCTGATAGCTGAGACCCGACAGAAGCGTGCCGATCAGCCGGCCCGCCGCGTTCGCCATGTAGTAGAAGCCCACATCCCGCGTGATGCGGTCCGCCGATCCGAAGGCAAGGATCAGGTAGGAATGGACCGAGGAATTGACCGCAAAGACGAAGCCGAACAGCAACAGGCCCGCGACAAGCAGCAGAGTCAGCGGGGCCGACGCCTCGCCCGCGATCCATGCCGCGCCCGCCAGCAGGAAGGGGATCGGCACCAGCCCCCCCGCCCAGAGGATCGCCCTGCGGATCGTGTCAGACTCCGGCTGGGCCCTGCCGCCGAGGATGCGCGGGGCCATCGCCTGCACCGCGCCATAGCCGATGGTCCACAGCGCGAGGAAGCCGCCGATCAGGAAAAAGGCCTCGCGCCGCCCCTCGGCCGTGCCGTCCGACAGGACCGACTGGAAATAGACGGGAATGCCCACGACGAACCACACGTCGCGCGCGCCGAACAGGAACATCCGCGCCAGCGACAGCCGGTTGACCCGCGCATCCCGCGACCGCCAGCCGCCCCATGCCTCGCCCGACGACATCCGCCCCGGCAGGCCCGCGGGCAAGAACAGCACGACCGCGATCAGGATCGCGGCCAGAACGCCCGCCATGCCCCAGACCGCCGCCTCGAACCCCGCCAGCGCCAGCAGCGCCGCGCCGAGCAGGAAGCCCAGCCCCTTGACCGCGTTCTTCGATCCGGTCAGCCGCGCGACCCAGCGGAACAGCCCGCCATCCGCGCCCGGGGCAAGCACCTTCACGGCGGATTTCGCGGACATCTTGGCAAGGTCCTTCGCCACGCCCGACACCCCTTGGACGGCCATGACGAAGACGACCGAGGCCGCGACGGTCCACGCCGGATCCAGTTGCGACAGCGCCGCCAGCGCCCCGATCTGCAGCGCAAGCCCCGCATGGAGCGTCGCCGCCAGACCGAAGCGCGCGGCCAGCCAGCCCGCGGCAAGGTTGGTGCCGATGCCCGCCGCCTCGTACAGCAGAAAGAGCCAGGCGAGCTGCAGCGGAGAGAAGCCGAGCGCGTTGAAATGCAACAGCACCAGCATCCGCAGCGCGCCATCGGTCAGCATGAAGGCCCAGTAGGCCGCGGTGACGGCGGCATAGGCGCGGATCGGGTTCGGCACGGGCGCGGCGGCGGTCACAGCGACCCCGCCACCATCCGCAGGATATCGCCCATCCGGCAGGCATAACCCCATTCGTTGTCGTACCACGCATAGACCTTCACCTGCGTGCCGCCCGTCACCATGGTGGACGGCCCATCGACGATGGCCGAGCGCGGATCGTTGGTGAAATCCGACGAAACGAGCGGTCGCGTCTCGAAGCCAAGGATGCCCTTCATCGGCCCGTCGGCGGCGGCGGCGAAAAGCGCGTTGACCTCGGCTGGGGTGGTGGGGCGCTCGACCTCGAACACGCAATCGGTGAGCGAGGCGTTCAGCAGGGGCACGCGCACGGCATGGCCGTTCAGGCGGCCGGCGAGTTCGGGATAGATCCGCGTGATCGCGGTGGCGCTGCCGGTCGTGGTCGGGATCAGGTTCATCAGCGCCGAACGCGCGCGGCGCATGTCCTTGGCCGGACGGTCCACGATGGTCTGGGTGTTCGTCACGTCATGGATCGTGGTGATCGATCCGTGGCGGATGCCCAGCGCCTCGTGGATCACCTTGACCACGGGGGCAAGGCAGTTCGTCGTGCAGGAGGCCGCCGTGACCAGCGCCTGCGATCCGTCGTAAAGGTGATGGTTCACCCCGTAGACGATGTTCAGCGCGCCCTCCTCCTTGACGGGGGCCGAGACGACGACCTTGCGGACCCCCGCCGCGAAATAGGGCGCGACCTTTGCCGTGGTCTTGAAGACGCCGGTGCAGTCGATGACGATGTCGATGCCCATTTCGGCCAGGGGCAGCGCCTCGATCGTTCTGGCCTGCGTCAGGCGGATGGGACGGCCATCCACCACCAGCGCGCCATCCCCCGCCGCGACGGGGGTGCGCCAGCGGCCATGGACGCTGTCGAACTCCATCAGAAGCGCGTGCTGTGCCGGATCTCCGGCGGGGTCGTTCAGCAGGGCGATCTCGCCGCCGCTGCCCGTATCGATCAGGTCGCGCAGGACAAGCTTTCCGATGCGGCCGAGGCCGTTCAGGGCGATGCGGGGTCTTGCGGTCATGCCTTTGCCCCTTCATCCATGCCGATGGCATCGACGCTGGCCTGCAGCGACATCCGGCTCAGCGATGCGACGGGCAATTCCACGAAGGCAGCGATCCGGCGGCGCAGCGCGGCATAGGTCTGGGCAAAGACCAGCGCCTTTTCCGCGTCGCTTCCCGTGGCCTTGACCGGATCGGGCAGGCCCCAGTGGCCCGTGATCGGCTGGCCGTGCCAGGGGGGGCATTCCTCGGCCGCGGCCGTGTCGCAGACGGTGAAGACGAAATCCATCACGGTGCTGTCGGCCTGCTGGAAGACCGAGATGTGCTTGGACCGCAGGTCCGCCACGTCATGGCCGTTGCGCGCCAGCACGTCCAGCGCAAAGGGGTTCAGCGCGCTGCCCGGCCGCGTGCCGGCGGAATGGGCGCGGAACCTGCCCTTGCCCAGATCGCGCAGAAGCGCCTCGGCAAAGATCGAACGGGCCGAATTGCCCGAACAGATGAAGAGCACGTCGAAAACGCCGTCGGGCGGGGTCTTTTGCATCTGGGCCGCCTGTGTTGCGGAAGGGTGAAGGGGGGTAAGCAGATCGGGCCGTCCGCGACCCGCATCGAGCGCGAGATGGGCGATCAGCGCCTCGGTCGTGGAAAGGTCGATGGCATAGTAGAGCGACCGCCCCGCCCGCTTGGCGCGGACAAGCCCGCAGGCCGTCAGGTCGGCCAGATGATGCGACAGGGTGTTCTGCTTCAGGCCGAGCGCCGCCGCGATCTCGGTCGGGCGGACGCCCTGCGGGGCAAAGCGCATCAGCAACCGGAAGACGGCCATCCGTCCGGGATGGCCGAGGGTGGCGAAGGCGTGGATCGCGCTGTTCTGTTCCATATTTCCCGAATACAGGAATCATAAGCCGGTGGCAAATGAAGCTTTCATGACAGCCCGTCCGGGCGCGGCCCGCGGGGCGGGCGGCGGGGGGCGGGGGCAATCCTCGCGCCCGCGCGGTTTTCTCTTGCCAGACCCGCTGGCCGCATCGCTTACTGTTCCACGGATGGATAGGAAGGATGCCTTGGCCACGACAGACCGACCCCAGATCGAGGCGATCCGTGTCGAGGGACTGCGTAAATCCTTCGGCCCGCACGAGGTGCTTAAAGGCGTGGACCTGACCGCGCACGAAGGCGACGTGATCGCGGTGATCGGCGGGTCGGGGTCGGGCAAATCCACCATGCTGCGCTGCATCAATTTCCTCGAAACCCCCAGCGCGGGCCGCGTCGTCATCGCGGGCGAGGAGGTGCGCCAGCACGCCGCGGGCGGTGCCTCCGACCGCCGCCAGATCGAACGCATCCGCCGCTCGCTCGGCATGGTGTTCCAGCAGTTCAACCTCTGGACCCACAAGACGGTGCTGGAAAACCTGATCGAGGTGCCGGTCCATGTCCTCGGCCAGTCGCGGGCCGAGGCGACGGACCGCGCGATGACGCTTCTGGCCCGCGTCGGGCTGGCGGAAAAGGCCGGGGCCTACCCCGCCTTCCTGTCGGGCGGCCAGCAGCAGCGCGCCGCCATCGCCCGCGCGCTGTGCATGGACCCCAAGGCCATGCTCTTCGACGAGCCGACCTCGGCGCTCGACCCCGAACTGGTGGGCGAGGTGCTGGCCGTGATCCGCGCGCTCGCGGCCGAGGGGCGGACCATGATCCTTGTCACGCACGAGATGAAATTCGCCCGCGAGGTGGCGAGCCATGTCATCTTCCTGTCCGGCGGGCTGGTCGAGGAACAGGGCCCGCCCGACCGTCTATTCGGCGCGCCGCAATCGCCGCGCCTGCAACAATTCCTCCGCTCCGTCGGTTAGGGATCGAACGAAAACACCAACAGGGAGACAAGAATGAAAAAGACCGTCGCCGCCACGCTTGCCCTTTCGCTTCTGGCAGGGGCCGCCGCCGCGCAGGATGCCGTCAAGGTGGGCATCGCC
>JBEEOG010000042.1:0-4198 GCA_041191745.1 Pseudomonadota bacterium
CGTCTACGAGGCCGCGACGGGCCGCCCGCCCAGCGACCGCGCGCTGCGCTTCATGATGTCGGCGGGGGCGGCGGCGATCCTTGCGCTGATGCTGTTTGCGCTGTCCAACGACATCTTCTGCCCCTAGGGCCGGCCCTGCGGGGGACGGGCCACGGCCTTTTCCCCCGCGCGCGCGCCCCGTTCTTCCCCGCCACAGGTCCAAATCCCGCCACATTTCCCCGCTAAACCCAAGGGCGAACGATTGGGAGCCATGACGAAGTCGGGTATGTAAGATGGTGGAACTGGTTCTTCGACAGTCCAAGGGGCTGGTCTACTTCCTGCAGCTGAATGCCGACCGAATCTTCACGCTCGGCACGGTGATCGTGGGGCTGATGGCGGGGGCTTTCCTCGGCACGGCGCTTCTGAACCCCTAGACCCGTCCGGTTTCCCCGCGGCAAGCCGCCGAAGCGGCCCGTGATCGCCCCGCGGAGGGCCTGTCCCTTTTGACAAGGCCTGCGCTTCCCGCTAGTCAAGGCAACAAGACTTGGTAACGGGACGGGGCAAGCAGATGACGTATCCGGCAGGCAGCGACAAGGCTTCGGACCGGACCCGCCACGGTCGCCTGAAACCCGTCCTGATGGCGCTTTTCCTTGGCGGCACGGCGATGACGGGGGTCACGGTGCTGCCCGTCTTCGCGCAGGAATTTAGCTTTTCCTCGGTCACGGTCGAAGGCAATCAGGCCATCGATCTGCAGACCATCCTGACCTATGCGGGCATCTCGCGCGGGCAGGCGGTCAGCGCGGGCGCGCTGAACGATGCCTACCAGCGCATCATCGGATCGGGCCTGTTCGAAACCGTGGAACTGGTGCCGCAGGGCAGCACGCTGCTGATCCGCGTGGTCGAGAACCCGATGATCAACGTGATCAACTTTGAGGGGAACCAGCGGCTCGACGACGAGGAACTGGCGGGCTTCATCACCTCGGTCCCGCGGCGGGTCTACAACCCCGCGCAAGCCGAGCAGGACGCAGCCGCCATCGCCGAGCAGTACCGCATCAAGGGCCGTCTGGCCGCGACGGTCGAACCCCGCATCATCCGCCGCGACGGCAACCGCGTCGATCTGGTGTTCGAGGTGCAGGAAGGCCGCGTGGTCGAGATCGAGCGCATCTCCTTTGTCGGCAACCGCGCCTTCACCGACCGCCGCCTGCGGCAGGTGCTGGAAACGAAGCAGGCGGGGCTTCTGCGCCAGATCATCCAGCGCGACACCTTCGTGGCCGAGCGGCTGGAACTCGACAAGCAGCTTCTGCGCGATTTCTACCTGTCGCGCGGCTATATCGACGTTCAGGTGCTCGATGCCTCGTCCGATGTGGCGCGGGAACGGGATGCCTTCTTCGTCACCTTCACCGTGCGCGAGGGGCAGAGCTACCGCATCGCCCAGACCAGCACCGTGTCCGAGGTGGACGGTCTGGACGCCGCCGAATTCGATGCCGTCAAGCGCATCCGCGCGGGGCAGGTCTGGTCGCCCGCGCTGATCGACGCGAACATCGCGCGGATGGAAAGCCTTGCCCTGCAGAAGGGGCTGAACTTCGTCCGCGTCGATCCGCGCATCACCCGCAACGACCGCGACGGCACGCTGGACGTGCAGTTCACGCTGGTCCGCGGCGAACGCGTCTTCGTCGAACGCATCGACATCGAAGGCAACACCACGACGCTCGATCAGGTGATCCGGCGGCAGTTCCGCACGTCGGAAGGCGACCCCTTCAACCCGCGCGAAATCCGGCAGGCGGCCGAACGCATCCGCGCGCTCGGCTTCTTCGCCGACGCGCAGGTAGAGGCAGAGCCCGGCTCCGCCGCCGATCAGGTCGTGGTCAATGTCGATGTCGAGGAACAGCCCACCGGCTCGCTCAGCCTTGGCGCCAGCTATTCGGTCTCGGGCGGGGTGGGCTTCAACATCGGCCTGTCGGAGACGAATTTCCTCGGTCGCGGTCAGGCGCTGGCCTTCAACATCGTGACGGGGACGGATGCACAATCCTCGTCCTTCAGCTTCCGCGAACCGGCCTTCCTCGGGCGTGACGTGGCGCTGGGCTTTGCGGCTTCCTATGCCGAGACGGACAACCAGAACGCCGTCTATGACACGCGCGTGATCAGCCTGTCGCCCTCGGTCGAATTCCCCGTGGGAGAGATGTCGCGTCTGGAACTGCGCTACACCGTGCAGGAGACGAAGCTTTCCGATCTGGTCGACACGGTGGCAGCGCCCGCCTCGGCCATCCTGCGGCGCGAGGTGGGCCGCGGCGCGCTTCTGTCCAGCTCTGTCGGCTATACCTGGAGCTATGACACCCGCATCACCGGCCTGAACCCCAACGGCGGCATCCTGCTGCGCTTCGGGCAGGACATCGGCGGTCTGGGCGGCGACACGCGCTATATCGAAACCAACGCCTTCGCGCTGGCCGAACGCAAGGTGCTGCAAGAGGAAGTCACCCTGCGGGCGATCTTCGAAGGCGGGGTGATCACCAGCCTGGGCGATGACGGCACCCGCGTGACCGACCGCTTCTTCGGCAACGGCAAGATCCGCGGCTTCGAATCGAACGGCATCGGCCCGCGCGATCTGGCCACGGATGACGCGCTTGGCGGCAACATCTATGCCGTCGCCCGCTTCGAAGCCGACTTCCCGCTGGGCCTGCCCGAGGAATACGGGATCGGCGGGGGCCTCTTCCTCGACGTGGGTTCGGTCTGGGGCCTCGACGACGTGGCCGGAAGCAGCGGCGCGGTCGATGACAGCCTGAGCCTGCGCTCGGCCATCGGGGTGTCGGTGCTGTGGGATACGCCGATCGGGCCGCTGCGCTTCAACTTCTCGCGCGCGCTGCAGAAGGAAACCTACGACAAGGAACAGTCCTTCGACCTGACGGTTTCGACCCGGTTCTGATGCGCGGCGCACGCCTTCTTCTGGCCCTCTCGCTAGTGGCGGCCCCCCTGTGCGCGCCCCTTGCCGCGGTGGCGCAGGAAAGCGTCCTGCCCAGCGCCCCCGTCCTGACGCTGGATCAGGAACGGCTCTTTGCCGACTCGCGCTTCGGTCAGGCCGTGATCGCGCGGCACGAGGCCGAGGTGGAGGCGCTGAAGGCCGAGAACCGCCGGATCGAAGCCGCGCTCGAGGCCGAAGAGCTTGCCCTGACCCAGCGTCGCGCCAGCCTGCCCGCGGCAGAGTTCCAGTCGCTCGCCACGGCCTTCGATACCAAGGCCGAAGGCATCCGCGCCGCCCAGACGGCCAAGGACCGCGCCCTGCTGCTGCGTCTGGACGAAGAGCGCCAGCGCTTCTTCGATGCCGCGGGGCCCGTTCTGGCCGCACTTCTGGAAGAGGCGGGGGCGATGGCCATCATCGACAAGCGGGCGGTGATCCTCGGCTTCGACCGGATCGACATGACCGCCGCCGCGATCCGGCGGCTGGACGAAACGCTGGGCGACGGCGCGGCGGCGACGGCCGATCCGCCCTGATGGCGCAAGCCTTGTTTCGCGTGATCCTTGTTGCTAGTCAGCGCAGGACGCAAAATGGGATGACCGGACAGCCCCGCACAGGCGGGCAGGGACGGGAAGGAGAGTGCCGATGAATGACCAGACCAGCCCCGTGCTCAGCGCCGATCTCGACCTGATCCAGCGCATCATCCCGCACCGCTACCCCTTCCTTCTGGTGGACAAGGTGCGCGACATCGTGCTGCACGAAAGCTGCGTCGGCATCAAATGCGTCACCGCGAACGAACCGCAGTTCACCGGCCATTTCCCCGGCATGCCGATCTTTCCGGGCGTGCTGATCATCGAGGCGATGGCCCAGACCTCGGGCATCCTCGTCGGCCTGTCGATGGATCTGGTGGACAAGAACGCCAAGGTCTTTTTCATGGGCGTCGATGGCGTGAAGTTCCGCCGCAAGGTCGTGCCGGGCGACGTGCTGGAACTGCATGTGCGCGCCCTGCGCGGCGGCGGGCGCGTCTGGAAATTCGAAGGCATCGCCAAGGTCGATGGCGAGGTCGCCTGCGAGGCCACCTTCATGGCCATGTTCGACGTGCCCAAGGCCTGACGCGATGACCGTCTCGCCCGAGGCCAGGATCCACCCCTCGGCCATCGTCGAGCGCGGCGCGGCCATCGGGCCGGGCTGCATCGTCGGCCCCTTCACGCTGATCGGCCCCGAGGTGACGCTGCATCCGGGCGTCACCGTCAAGAGCCATGCCGTCAT
>JBEEOG010000043.1:0-3850 GCA_041191745.1 Pseudomonadota bacterium
AACAGATGAAGCAGGAAGGTCAGACGACCACCGCGCCGCCCTGATCCGACGGGCCCACCTGATTGCGGAAGACCTCGAACAGTTCGCGGCCCACGCCGAAGCCGTTGGCGGACAGGTCGACGGTCACGGGGTCGCGGCTGTCGAAATCGGGGGCGAGCACGTCGAGCGTGCCCGCCGTCGCATCCAGCCGCACGATATCGCCGTCGCGCAGGCGCGCGAGCGGGCCGCCCGTCGCCGCCTCGGGCGAGACATGGATGGCGGCGGGGACCTTGCCCGACGCCCCCGACATGCGCCCGTCGGTGACGAGCGCGACCTTCAGCCCGCGATCCTGCAGCACCGAGAGCGTGGGGGTGAGTGAGTGGAGTTCCGGCATCCCGTTCGACTTCGGCCCCTGGAAGCGGACGACGACCACCGTGTCGGAGGTGAACTCGCCCCGCTTGAAGGCGGCCTTGACGCTGTCCTGATCGTGGAAGATGCGGGCGGGCGCTTCGATCACATGGCGTTCGGCGGCCACGGCCGAGACCTTGATCACCCCGCGCCCGAGGTTGCCGGTCAGCTGCTTCAGCCCGCCCGTGGGCTGGAAGGGATCGGTGGCGGGGCGCAGGATCTTGTCGTTGAGGGTGACGTTCGCGCCGTCCTCCCACGCAAGCTTGCCACCCTTGAGCTTGGGTTCCTGCCGGTAGAGGGCAAGGCCGTCGCCCGCCACGGTCTTGGCATCCGGATGCAGGAGGCCCGCGTCGAGAAGCTGGCCGATCATGTAGGACAGCCCGCCTGCCGCGTGGAAGTGGTTCACGTCGGCCAGACCGTTGGGATAGACCTTGGCCATCAGCGGCACGGCTTCCGAGATGTCGGCGAAATCCTGCAGGTCGAGGATCACGCCCGAGGCGCGGGCCATCGCGGGCAGGTGGATGACGAGGTTGGTCGACCCCCCCGTGGCCATCAGCCCGACAAGGCCGTTCACATAGGCGCGCTCGTCAAGGATCTCGCCCACGGGGCGGTAGTCGTTGCCCTGCGCCGTGATCTGGGCCGCGCGTTCGACGGCGGCCGTCGTCAGCGCCTCGCGCAGCGGCGTGCCGGGGTTCACGAAGCTCGCGCCGGGCAGGTGCAGGCCCATGAATTCCATCAGCATCTGGTTGGTGTTCGCCGTGCCGTAGAAGGTGCAGGTCCCGGGGCCGTGATAGCTGGCCATCTCGGCCGCCATCAGCTGGTCGCGCCCGATCTCTCCGGCGGCATAGGCGTTGCGGACGCGGGCCTTTTCGTCATTCGGCAGGCCCGAAACCATCGGACCCGCGGGCACGAAGATCGTGGGCACATGGGAGAAGGTGGCGGCGGCGATGATCAGCCCCGGCACGATCTTGTCGCAGACGCCCAGATAGAGCGCGGAGTCGAAGGTGTTGTGCGACATGGCCACCCCCGCGGCCAGCGCGATCACGTCGCGCGAGAAGAGCGACAGCTCCATCCCCGGCTGGCCCTGCGTGACCCCGTCGCACATCGCGGGCACCCCGCCCGCGACCTGCGCCGTGGCACCCGCCTTGCGGGCGGCGGCGCGGATCAGCTTGGGGTAATCCTCGAACGGCTGGTGGGCCGAGAGCATGTCGTTATAGGCGGTGACGATCCCGATGTTCGGAACGCGCCCTGCGGCGAGCGCCTCCTTGTCCGCGCCCATCGCGGCATAGGCATGGGCCTGGTTCCCGCAGGCGAGGTGCCCGCGCGCCGGACCGTCCGAGGCGGCCTTGGCCATCCGCTCCAGATAGGCGCCGCGCGCCGCTTCGGAACGGGCGCGGATACGGTCGGTCACGCGGGCGATCACGGGGTGAAGCGACATGGCGGCAGGCTCCTTCGGTGCGGTTCGGGCGGGCGGGTTCGGATGCGGCGCGGCGGCGGGACCGGCCGCGCCTGCCCGCGGATATAACAGATCATGTTAGCGCTAACAAGGGTGGCGGGCCGAAAGGTCGCGGGGGCGGTGCGGCGATCGTTTCCGATCCATGACCGAATCGAAGAATTCCCCGGATTTTTCCAAGTTCCGCCACAGTTCGGGGGCAAACCCATCCGCAAGTCGATAGACGCCCATCGGAGGGATATGATGTTCACGACTGTCCGTATGATTTCCGCCCTTGTCCTTGCCCTCTCGCTGTCGGGCTGCGTGTCGGGCGACATGGCGACGCGTGCGGCGGGCGATGGCCCGGGCCTGACCATCGCCACGCAGGGCGCGATCCGCGCGCCCGAAGCGACCGGCCAGCCGCTGGCGGCGCAGTACCAGATCACCGATGTGCAGGTCACCGTGCCGCGCGACCTGTCGGTGTCGGAAGCCAACACCTTCCTGCCCAGCGCCGACATCGTCTGGCGCGGCGACCCTCTGGGCGACCGCCATGCCCAGATCGCGGCGATCATCGACACCGCCGCCCAGCCCGTGATCGGGCGCGGCACGGGCCGCCCCGTGGTGGCCGAGGTGGTGGTGACGCGCTTTCACGGCGTGACGGAAAAGACCCGCTACACGGTCGGGGGCAACCACAGCATGCGCTTCGACCTGACCCTGCGGGATGCCGCGACGGGGGCGGTCGTCGTCGGGCCGCGCGCCGTGGTGGCCGATATCCGCGCCGCAGGCGGGGCCCGCGCCATCGAAGAGGACCGGATCGGCCGCACCCAGAAGGTCGTGGTGACCGAACGTCTGGCCGAGGTGCTGCAGCGCGAGCTGGGCCTTGCCCCGCGCCCCGTGGTCCTGCAGGCGGCGCTGCGCTGAGCGCGCTTTTCCTTTCGACGCTTTGACGGTAAGGGGGGGCATGACCGATGCCCCCCTTTCCCATTCCGCCCCCGCAAGCACCCGCCCCGTGGTGCGCCTGAAACCCAAGGCCGAGGCGCGGGCGATCCGCCACGGCTTTCCCTGGGTCTATGCCGACGAACTGGTGACCGACCGGCGCACGCAGGCCATCGCCCCGGGCGCGCTGGCGGTGCTGGAGGATGGCGAGCGGCGGCCCCTCGGTCTGGTGACGGTCAACGTCAATTCCAAGATCATCGCGCGCGTGCTGGACCGCGATCCCGAGGCGGTGGTGGATCAGGCATGGTTCGAGGCGCGGCTGGCCCGCGCGCTGGCGCTGCGCGCGCGGCTGTTCGATGCGCCCTTCTACCGGCTTGTGCATGGCGAAGCCGACGGCCTGCCCGGTGTGGTGATCGACCGGTTCGGCGATGTGGCGGTGATCCAGCCCAATGCGGCCTGGGCCGAGGCGCTGATCGGGCCGCTCTCGGCCGCGCTGCGGGCGGTGACGGGCGTCACGACGGTCGTCAAGAACGGCACGGGCCGCGCGCGCGGGCTGGAAGGGCTGGCCGAAGAGACGGTGGTCCTGTCGGGCGGGGTGGATGGCCCCGTGGCGGTGCCGATGAACGGGGCCACCTATCTGGCCGATGTCACGGGCGGGCAGAAGACGGGGCTGTTCTACGACCAGCGTCCGAACCATACCTTTGCCGCGCGTCTGGCGCGCGGGGCGCGGGTGCTGGATGTGTTCACCCATGTGGGCGGCTTCGCGCTGGCTGCGCTGGCGGGGGGGGCGGCAAGCGCGCTGGCCGTCGATGCCTCCGCCGCCGCACTGGCGCTGGCCGAAGGGGGCGCCATGGCCACGGGCGTCGCCGACCGGTTCGAGACGCGGCAGGGCGATGCCTTCGCCGTGCTGGAAGCGCTCGGCACGGAAGGCGCGCGCTTCGATCTGGTGATCTGCGACCCGCCCGCCTTTGCCCCTGCCAAGCCCGCGCTGGAGGCGGGGCTGCGCGCCTATGAGCGCATCGCGCGGCTGGCGGCGCCTCTGGTGGCGCCGGGGGGATATCTGGTCCTGTGTTCCTGTTCCCATGCGGCGGACCT
>JBEEOG010000044.1:0-2502 GCA_041191745.1 Pseudomonadota bacterium
ACGGGTTCGGGCACATCCACCAGCACCGCCACGTCGAACAGCGGGCGCAGGCGCGACCATGGCGCGCGTGACAACAGAAGGTAGTTCCCCTCGGCGATGATCACGGGCGTCGCGGCGGGGATCAAGCGCGCGCCGGCGCGGGCGATCTCGATGTCGCGGTCGAAGACGGGCACTGCGACGAACGCCTCGTCCCGCGCCTTCAGCCGCGAAAGCGTGTGGTAGAGCCCGCCCACGTCGAAGGTATCGGGCGCGCCCTTGCGCGGGCGCAGGCCCGCGGGGACAAGGTAGGTGTCGTCGTAATGGAAGCCGTCCATCGGCAGGATCGCCGCCATATCCGCGCGGGCGGCGTTCAGGCGGTCGGCCAGAGCCTCGGCCACGGTGGATTTGCCCGATCCCGGCGCGCCCACAAGCGCCGCGATGACGCGACCGCCTGCTGCCGCGCGCACGGCCAGCATCCGCGCCAGACTGTCGAGATCGATTTCCGCTCCGGCCATGCCGTCCTCCGTTCTGCCCGCCATCTCTGCACCCGCGCCCGCCGCCCCCGCAAGGGAGGCCGGCCTCAGGCCTGCCCCGCCACATGGGCCGCCGCCGCGCGGGCGGCGGTCCGGCAGGCATCGGCCAGCCCCTGCCCCCGCGCCAGACCGGCGGCCAGCGTTCCGGTGAACATGTCGCCCGCCCCGTGGGTGCTGACGACCCTGACCCGCTCGGCCGCGATCCCTTGCACCTGCCCGCCCGCCGCAAGGGCAAGACCATGCCCGCCCGCCGTCACCACGACCTGCGGCACGACCGCTGCCAGCCGCCCCGCCGCCACGACGGCCGAGGCGAGGTCGGTGACCGGCGGCGTGCCCATCATCTCGGCCTCGACCGCATTGACGACCAGCACATCCGTCAGCGCCAGAAGATCGCGCGGCAGGGCCCGCGCGGGCGCGGCGTTCAGCACGACGGGCAGGCCCCGATCCCGCGCGATGCGCGCGGCGGCAAGGTTCAGCGCCTCGGCCACCTCGTTCTGCAGGACAAGCGCGGCCACACCCTCCCAGACCGCGCCCTGTTCCAGCGCGGCCACGTCGATCCGCAGATTGGCACCCGAGACGATGGTGGCCGCGTAATCTCCCGCCGCGTCCTGCACGGCGACGCTCATGCCCGATGGGGCAGCATCGGTTTCGGTGACGAAGCGGCGGTCCACGCCCGCGCGGTCCAGCGCGGCCAGAAGGAAGGCCCCGAACCCGTCGCATCCCACCGCGCCCACCATGCGCGCGCCCACGCCCGCCCGCGCGGCGGCCACGGCCTGATTGCCGCCCTTGCCGCCGAATTTCGGATACCAGCGCCGCCCCACGGCGGTTTCGTCGCGGCGCGGCAGGCGGTCCGCCTCGATCATGATGTCATGGTGGAGCGATCCGACGACAAGGACGACAGGGGCAGGCATCACGGCACCTTCGGGCGGGACAGGGAAGGTCAGGATAACCGCCCCGCCGCGGTCCGCGAAAGCCCCCGCCGTCGGCCGCGACGGATCAGGCCGTTTCCGTCGTCCTGCCGACTTGCCTGCGGCGGCGCAGCGCGGCCCCCATCTGCCGCGCCCAGTCCAGCAGGTTCATGGCGACGAGGGTGGCCGCAAGGATCATCGCCACCAGCCATCCGGCGCGGTCCAGCGGGCCTGCGGGCAGCCCGCCCGTGGCCGAGAACGCCGCCAGAGCGCCCGTGGCACAGGCCAGAACCAGACGCCGGACCAGCCGGCAGGTCGTGCAGGACAGGCGTGCCATGCGGCTCCCCTTTCGCCCCCGACAGAACTGTCCCGATGCGACGGCACCGCCGCAGGCCGGACGTGGGGGTGCGCGCGGGGGAGGGTGGGCGCCGCCGGTCCGGACCGGCAAGGCAGCAGCAAGACGCGTGCCATGCGGGGCGGGCCTGTCAGATGGCGGGGCGCTGCCCGTCAGCGCGGCCCGTCAGCGCGGGGTGGCGGCCATCTGGCGGCGCGCCTCGGCCAGAGGCAGGCTGCGCCACTGGCCGGGGGCCAGCCCGTCCAGCGTGAAGGGCCCGATCGCCCAGCGCACCAGCCGCAGGGTCGGATGGCCGATCGCGGCCGTCATGCGCCGGACCTGACGGTTGCGCCCCTCGCGCAGGGTGACGCGCAGCCAGCAATCCGGCACCGACTTGCGGAAGCGCACGGGCGGGTCGCGCGGCCAAAGGTCGGGCGGGGCGATGCGTTCGGCCCCTGCGGGCCGCGTCAGCCCGTCGGCCAGCACCAGCCCCTTGCGAAAGGCGGCAAGCGCATCGTCCTGCGGCTCTCCCTCCACCTGCACCAGATAGACCTTGGGCAGCTTGAAGCGGGGATCGGCAATCTCGGCCTGCAGCCGCCCGTCATCGGTCAGAAGCAGAAGCCCCTCGCTGTCCTTGTCGAGCCGCCCCGCCGGATAGACATCCGGCAGATCGACCAGCGCGGCCAGCGTATCCTGCCCGTCACCCGCGCCGCCGCTGAACTGCGACAGCACCCCGAAGGGCTTGTTC
>JBEEOG010000045.1:0-2936 GCA_041191745.1 Pseudomonadota bacterium
CGCCGCCGTCGAGGTCGAAGGCGCCGCCACCGCCGCCCTCGCTTTCCGGTGCGCCGCCGTCGAGGTCGAAGGCCCTGCCTCCGCCGCCTTCGCCTTCGGGGGTGCCGCCGTCGAGATCGAAGGTGGCGCCACCCTCTGCCTCGGGCGCGGCGGTGTCGCCGCCTGTGGCGGGTTCAGCCGGGGCTTCCACCGCAGCGGGCGTGCGGAACAGGTAGTCCGGCAGCCAAGTCGCGGTCTTGGGGAAGGCATAGACGAAGGCCAGCACGGCCAGCTGGATGATCACGAAGGGGATCACACCGCGGTAGATCGTGCCCGTGCTGATCGACTTCGGCGCCACGCCCCGGAGGTAGAAGAGCGAGAAGCCGAAGGGTGGCGTGAGGAACGAGGTCTGCAGGTTGATGCCGATCAGCACGCCCAGCAGGATCGGGTCCAGCCCCATCATCAGCAGGATCGGCGCGGTGATCGGGACGACGATGAAGACGATCTCGAACGTGTCGAGGAAGAAGCCCAGCACGAACATGATCGCCATGACGACGATAAGTGCGCCCAGCTGTCCGCCCGGCATCTGTTCCAGCATCCCCTGCACCAGTTCGCCCCCGCCCATCCGCGTGAAGACCAGCGCAAAGGCCGTGGCGCCCAGCAGGATGACGAAGATCATCGAGGTGATCGCCATGGTGGACTTGTTCGTTTCGCGGATGATCTCGGCAAAGCGGGCGCGCAAGGCGCCGGTGGCCAGCACGACAAGCGATCCGACGCCCACCGCGACGATCAGCAGCGTCAGCAGGCCGAAGGCCCCGCCCAGCCAGCCCACCGCCACCAGCGTTGCGAGGAAGGCGAGCCAGAAGGTCATCAGGCGCTTTTCCAGCGCCTCGGTATTGCCGGACCCGTCGTCTAGGTGGTGGTCGGCCAGCATCTTGACGATCATCAGGAAGATCGCGCCGAGCGAGCCGACCGACGCGCTTTCCGTCGGCGTGGCGACGCCCGCGATGATCGACCCCAGCACGGCGATGATCAGCGCCATGGGCGGGACGAGGGCCACGACCGTGCGGCGGCCGAGGCCGCGCTTTTCCTCGGCCGTCATGGGCAGCGCCGGGCAGGCGGCGGGGTCCATGAAGGCGCGTAAGGCGATGTAGAGGCCATAGAGCAGCGCCAGCGCCATGCCGGGTATGAAAGCGCCCGCAAAGAGGTCGCCGACCGAGATGGTATCGGGCGCGAAGTTGCCCAGCTGCATCTGGGCCGAGGCGTTGGCGCCCTGCAGGATGTCGGCCACGAAGATCAGGACGGTCGAGGGGGGCACGATCTGACCCAGCGTCCCCGCTGCGCAGATCACGCCCGTTGCGACGCGCGGGTCGTAGCCCGCCCGCATCATCGCGGGCAGTGACAGCAGGCCCATGGTCACGACCGTCGCGCCCACGACCCCGGTCGAGGCCGCGAGCAGCGTGCCCACGATCACGACCGAGAAGCCAAGACCACCGCGCAGCGACCCGAAGAGCTGGCCCATGGTCGTGAGCAGCACTTCCGCGATGCGCGATTTTTCCAGCACGACGCCCATGAAGACGAAGAGCGGGACGGCGATCAGGACGGGGTTGGTGATGACCCCGAAGAACCGCGTGGCCAGCGAGGACAGAAGATGCGCGTCAAATGTGCCGAAGGCCCAGCCGATGGCCGCGAAGAGGATCGAAAGACCCCCCAGCGCGAAGGCCACGAGGTAGCCGAACATGAGCGTGGCGAGGATCGCCACGAAGAAGAGGCCGGCGAGAATCTGGCCGATGAGGACGGGATCCATGCGCGCCTCCTCAATGGCTGGAGGCGCTGGGGGCGAATTCCTCGCGCCCGCGCAGGACAAGGATGGAACGGGCGATCATCGCCGCCCCCTGCAGCAGGACCAGCGCCGCGAAGACGAGCAGCGTCCCCTTGAGCAGCCAGAAATTCTGCAATCCGCCCGGATTGGGCGAGGCCTCGTCCGCCTTCCACGAATTGCCGACCATCACCCAGAAGGCCCAGGCGCAGACCAGCATGAAAGGGATCAGGAAGACGATCGTCTGGATCAGGTCGGACAGGGCGCGCCGCCGGGGCGACCAGCGGGAATAGAAGATGTCGACCCGGACGAAGCCGCCCACGACCATCGTGTAGCCCGCCCCCAGAACGATGACGGCGGCGTGCTGCCAGACATAGAGATCCTGCAGCCAGGTGAAATTCGTGTTCAGCGCGTAGCGCGTGTAGACGGTGGCAAAGCAGACCAGAACGGTCCCCAGCGCCATCCAGGACACGACGGTCCCGATCATCCGGTTGAATCCTTCGACGGATCGAACGAAGCCTTCCAGACTCATGCCATTCCCCCTGTTCTTGGGCGGTCCACGCCTGACGCCGAAACAACAGGAAGCACGGGCGGGAAAACCGCCAGCCGCCAGCCTGCCGGATCCGGCGGCCCTGCAACGGCCACCCCTTTTGAATGAGGGGGAGATGGGGAGGCAAAGATGACTTGGGAAGGCAGGTTTGCGAGTGACACGCAATTTTCTTGCGCTGCGACGGCGCGCGGATGCGACTTGTTGCGGCTGCGCAACAATCTTGCGCGGTGGCCGTTCCTTTGGGCGCGCGCAGGGGCGGATATGCAGGGGGAACTGGCAGCCCGTAGGGGAGTCGAACCCCTCTTCCCAGGTTGAAAACCTGGTGTCCTAACCGATAGACGAACGGGCCACGCTGTCGGTATCGGGGGGATAGCGAAGCGCAAATCCTTCTGCAAGCGGAAAAAACCCGAAGCTGTGCCCGGTGGTGGGACTAGGTCGCGCGCAAAGGGTGCGACGGGTCGGGCGGGGGCAACTAGGGGCTTGCCCTGATCGGTGAAGTGGGTATCTCTGTCTGCGTGTAAGTGGTTCTGTGGTTGGCAGGTTAACGGGATGCGGGCATTCCTGAAGGCGGAACACGCAGGGATATTG
>JBEEOG010000046.1:0-6492 GCA_041191745.1 Pseudomonadota bacterium
CAACAACAAGCTCGACCGCCGCGCCCTTGCGGGGCTTTACCGAAAGGACGCCGAATGACCCAAGCGATCCGTCTGGACATCTTCATCGACCCCGTCTGCCCGTGGTGCCTGATCGGCAAGACGCATCTCGACCGCGCGCTGGAAAGCCGCCCCGACCATCCGTTCCAGATCCTGTGGCATCCGTTCCAGTTGAACCCCGACATGCCGAAGGGGGGCGCGGACCATGTCGAATACCTTTCGGCCAAATTCGGCGGCAGGGAACGGGCGTTGCAGATGATGCTGCAGGTGGCCGAACACGCGAAAAAGGCGGGGGCCGAGATCGACATGGAGAAATGCACCCGCCTGCCCAACACGCTGGACGCCCACCGCCTGATCCACTGGGCGGGGATCGAGGGGCGGCAGACCCCGATGGTGTCGCGGATCATGCGCGCACACTGGAAAGAGGGGGCCGATATCGGCGATGCCGCGACGCTGGCCCGTCTGGCGGGCGAGGTGGGGATGGATGCGGCGGCCGTGGCGCGCCTGCTGGCCGGCGATGCCGATGCCGATGACATCGCGGCCCGCGACACGGACGCGCGCCGCAAAGGGGTGACGGCGGTGCCCACCTTCCTGATCGCGCAGCAATATGTCGTGTCGGGCGCGCAACCGCCCGAGATGTGGCGCGACGTGATCGACGAGCTTGCCGCGCGCACGGCGGGGCGCGGCTAGGCGGCGCCCCCCCTCACCCCGACCCTCTCCCCCGCGGGGGAGAGGGGGTGGCGGGCGCGGCGCGCGGGGCGGGCGAAAGAGGGGGGCTGTCTGCCCCCCGCCGCCCGTTCCGGGCGCCCCCCCGAGGATATTTGGGCAGAGAAAACGGGCGCGTGCCCGTCCGGCGCACAGGCTTTGCCGCATCGCCCCTGCATGGGCGCACAGAAGCGGGGGCCAGCGCGCATGGCCGCGGCGGCGCGAAGCTGCTATGGGGGGCGGATGACACAGACCGATCTCTCTCCCGCCGCGCCGCCCGCGGCCGCCCGGCTGAGCCAGCCCGAATTCATCGCCCTGATGGCGATGCTGTTCGCCATGGTGGCCTTTTCCATCGACGCGATGCTGCCGGCGCTGCCGCAGATCGCGGCGGAGCTTTCGCCCGATGCGCCCAATGCGGCGCAGCTGATCCTGACCGCCTTCGTCTTCGGGATGGGGGTGGGCACGCTGTTCACGGGCCCGCTGTCGGATACCTTCGGGCGCAAGCGGGTGATCATCGGGGGGGCGATGCTCTATTCGGCGGGGGCGCTTCTGGCCTATGTCGCGCCCACGCTGGAAACCGTGCTGGCCGCGCGCGCCCTGCAGGGGCTGGGGGCCGCCGCCCCGCGCATCGCGGCGCTCGCGCTGGTGCGCGACCTGTACAAGGGGCGCGACATGGCGCGGATCGTCAGCTTCACGATGATGATCTTCACCCTCGTCCCCGCGCTGGCCCCCTTCATGGGACAGGGGATCATGGCGCTGGGGGGCTGGCGGACGATCTTTCTCGCCTTCCTCGTCTTTGCGCTCGTGGCCTGTCTGTGGCTCGGCCTGCGCCAGCCGGAAACGCTGCCGCCCGCGGCGCGGCGGCCCCTGTCGGCAGCCGCGCTCTGGCAGGCGGCGGGCGAGGTGCTGTCGCACCCCGTCATCCGCGTGTCGATCGCCGTGCAGACGCTGATCTTTGCCGCGCTGTTCGCCACCCTGTCCACCACGCAGCCGATCTTCGACCAGACCTTCGGGCAAGGCGACAATTTCCCGATCTGGTTCGCGCTGATCGCCGTTTGTGGCGGCACGTCGAGTTTCCTGAACTCGCGCCTCGTCGGGCGCGTCGGGATGCGGCGGATGGTGTCGGGGGCGCTGGTGCTGCAGGCGGGCTTCACCGCGCTGATGCTGTCAGCCCTGCTGGCGGGGGTCTGGCCGCCCTCGCTGGCCTTTGCGGCGCATCTGGTCTGGACCATCGGGGTCTTCTACATGGTCGGCCCCACCATCGGGAACCTGAACGCGCTGGCGCTGGAGCCGGTGGGCCATATCGCGGGGATGGCGGCCTCGCTCTCGGGCGCCATCGCCACGGTCACCTCGGTGATGCTGGCCGCGCCCGTGGGGCTGATGTTCGACGGGACCGCCGTGCCGCTGATGGTGGCGATCCTGTGCTTTGCCACGGCGGGGGCCGCGCTGATGCGGCTGATCCCGCGCTAACGCTTGTCGAAGCGCGGGAGCGTCCGTTTCGCGGGTTTCGGCACGGGGCGGAAGGGCGCGGGCGCGGGTTTCGCCACGGGCTTCGGCGGCGGGGGCGGCGGTTCCTTGACGGGTTTCGGCGGCGCATCGGGGCGCACGATCTTTTCGGCCAGATCGCGGGCGATGGCGAAGGCGCCCTTGATGCGGTCGCCTTCGGTCTTCCAGTCGCGCACGAGGACGATCTTGTTGCCCGCCACCCGCGCGGCCCCGCCTTCGGTGCGGATGAAATCCACCAGCCCCGCCGGATTGGCGAATTTGTCGTTGTGGAACTGCACCGTGGCCCCCTTCGGCCCTGCATCGAGACGGCTGATCCCCGCGCGCTTGCACATCGACTTGATCCGCACGATCAGAAGCAGCGTGTTCACCTCTTTCGGCAGCGGGCCGAAGCGGTCGATCAGTTCGGCGGCGAAGCCTTCGAGCTCCACCTTGGTCGTCAGGCCCGACAGGCGGCGGTAGAGGCCAAGACGTACGTCGAGGTCGGTCACGTAATCCTCGGGGATCAGGACCGGCACGCCAAGATTGATCTGCGGGGCCCATTGGTCATCCAGCGGCGACAGGCCCTGCAACTCGCCCGATTTGATCTTGGCGATCGTCTCTTCCAGCATCTGCTGGTAAAGCTCGTATCCCACCTCCTTGATATGGCCCGACTGTTCCTCGCCCAAGAGGTTCCCCGCCCCCCGCAGGTCGAGGTCGTGGGACGCAAGGTTGAACCCCGCGCCGAGGCTGTCGAGCGAGCCCAGAAGCCGGAGCCGCTTCAGCGCCTGCGGGGTCAGCGGCGCGCGGGGTTTCGTCGTCAGGTAGCAATAGGCGCGCGTCTTGGCGCGGCCCACGCGGCCGCGGATCTGGTAAAGCTGGGACAGGCCGAACATGTCGGCGCGATGCACGATCATCGTATTGGCGGTCGGGATGTCGAGACCCGATTCCACGATGGTCGTGGCCAGAAGCACGTCATACTTGCCGTCGTAGAACTGGTTCATCCGGTCATCCAGATCACCCGCCGCAAGCTGGCCGTGGGCGATCAGGTAGCTGACCTCCGGCACATGGGTCTTCAGGAAATCCTCGACATCCGGCAGGTCCGAGATGCGGGGGACGACATAGAAGGACTGCCCGCCGCGGAAGCGTTCGCGCAGAAGCGCCTCGCGGATCGTGACCGTGTCGAATTCGCTCACATAGGTGCGGATGGCCAGACGGTCCACGGGGGGCGTGGCGATGATCGAGAGATCCCGCACGCCCGTCAGCGACAGTTGCAGCGTGCGCGGGATGGGCGTTGCGGTGAGCGTGAGGACATGGACCTCGGACCGCATCTCCTTCAGCCGTTCTTTGTGGGCGACGCCGAAATGCTGCTCCTCGTCGATGATCAGAAGGCCCAAGCCCTTGAACTTCACCCCTTGCGCCAGCAGCGCATGGGTGCCCACGCAGATATCGACCGATCCGTCGGCGATCCCTGCCCGCGTGGCCGCCGCCTCCTTGGCCGAGACAAAGCGCGACAGCGGGCGGACGTTGATCGGAAAGCCGCGGAAGCGTTCGGCGAAGCTGCGGTAATGCTGGCGAGCAAGCAGCGTCGTGGGGCAGATGACCGCCACCTGCATTCCGGCGAGTGCCGCGACAAAGGCCGCGCGCATCGCAACTTCCGTCTTGCCGAAGCCCACATCGCCCACGATCAGGCGGTCCATCGGGCGGCCCGCTTCCAGATCGGCGATCACATCGGCGATGGCGGTCAGCTGGTCGTCGGTTTCCTGATAGGGAAAGCGCGCGGCAAAGGCTTCCCACATGGAATGGGGCGCCTCGAGGATCGGTGCGTGGCGCAACTGCCGTTCGGCGGCGATCCGCATCAGGCGGTCGGCGATCTCGCGGATGCGTTCCTTGAGCTTGGCCTTCTTGGCCTGCCATGCCCCGCCGCCCAGACGGTCCAGAAGCCCTTCCTCGTGCCCGTAGCGCGAGAGGAGTTCGATATTCTCGACTGGCAGGTAAAGCTTTGCCCCTTCGGCATATTCCAGCGCGACGCAGGCATGGGGCGCCCCCAGCGCGGTGATGGTTTCAAGGCCCAGATAGCGCCCTACCCCATGTTCGACATGCACCACCAGATCGCCCGGGGTCAGCGTGTCGGCATCGCGCAGGAAATTCTCGGCCTTGCGCTTGCGCTTGGGTTTGCCCACCAGACGGTCGCCCAACACGTCCTGTTCGGAGATGACAGCGACTCCGGGGGCGACAAAGCCCGCCTCCAGCGCCCAGACGATCAGGAAAAGGCCGCCCTTGCCGTCGGGGATGTCGCGGAAATCGGCCACCTCGCGCGCGCCGGTCAGGCCCTGATCTTCCAGAAGCCCCTTCAGCCGTTCGCGCGCCCCTTCGGACCAGGACGCGATGACGACCTGCCGTTCTTCGGCCAACGCCTTAACATGATCGGCCAAGGCACCGAAAAGGCTGATGCTTTCCTGCTGGCGTTCGGGCGCGAAACTGCGGCCCGCGCGCCCCATCGCATCGGCGCAGCCCGGCCCCGGGGCCTGCGGCAGGGGCGAAAGCTGCACCACGCGGTGACCGGCCAGCGCCGCCCCCCAGGCCGCATCGTCAAGGTAGAGGAGGTCCGGCGCGCAGGGCTTGTAGACGGTATCGAGCCGCCCCTTGGCCCCCATCGCCTCGCGCCGCGCGTCATACTGGTCGGCGATCCCCTCCCAGCGCGACAGGCGCTGCGGGGTGATCTGGTCGTCAAGCATCACCGACGCGTCGGGCAGGTAATCGAACAGCGTTTCCAGCCGCGCATGGAAGAAGGGCAGCCAATGCTCCATCCCCTGATGCTTGCGGCCCGCGCTGACGGCCTCATACAGCGGATCGTCGGACCCGCCCGCCCCGAATTCGGCGCGGTAGGTCTGGCGGAAGCGGGTGATCGCGGCCTCGTCGAGGATCACTTCCGACATCGGCGCGAAGTCGATGCCCGAAAGCTTTTCGGTCGTGCGCTGGGTTTCGGGATCGAACCGCCGCGCGCCATCCAGCACGTCGCCGAAGAAATCCAGCCGCACGGGCGAATTCATCCCCGGCGGCCAGATGTCGATGATGCCCCCGCGCACCGCGTAATCGCCGGGTTCGGCCACGGTCGAGACGGGCGAAAATCCCATGCGGACAAGGAATTGCTTCAGCCCCGCCTCGTCGACGCGGTCGCCCACGCGGGCGGAAAAGGCCGCGCCTGCCACCACGTCGCGGGCGGGGATGCGCTGCATCGCGGCCGACAGCGTGGTCAGCAGCACGAATGGCCCCCCGATCCCCCCCGCCAGCGCCGCCAGCGTCGCCATCCGCCGCGCCGAGATCGCCGGATTGGGCGAGATGCGGTCATAGGGCAGGCAGTCCCATGCGGGAAAATCCAGCACCACCGCCTGCGGCGCCATGACGGCAAGGGCCGCGCGCATCGCCTCCATCCGCTTGTCGTCGCGGGCGATGTGGATGACGGGGGTGCCGCGCTCCGTCTCGCGCGCAAGAAGGCGGGCGTCGAAGCCTTCCGGCGCGCCACCGAGGAGGATGCGGTCTTTGGTCATGGCCTTGCTCATGGCCCCCACATATCGGCCAAGCCGCCGGCGTCAACCGTCAGCCGAAAACGCCGATCTGCATGTTCTGGTACATGCCGAAGACCGCGGTGAAAAAGATCGACACCATCCCGATGACCTGGATCACGATCCGCAACCGGAAGATGCGCGCGATCAGGTCGGGCGATTGCAGCCCCGCCGCCTCGATCGCGAAGGCCGTCCGCAGGCTCAGCCCCGCCACGACCAGCATGGGCACCAGCAGGCACAGCACCGCCTGCGCGAATTCGATGCCGTAGAACACCGCCAACGTGAAAAGCACCGCCAGCACGAAAAAGACCGACCCCATGATCCACAGGCCCGACATCCGCGCGATGAACAGGACGCGGCCCACATTGATCCGCACCAGCTCGCGCAGGTCCGCCTCCGCCTCGCCCCCGTGGCGGGCGGCGCGGCGGACCATGTCGTAGGGCACGCCGATGATCCAGTGGCTGGCCGAGGACCACAGCACCGACAGCCCGATCCAGTACCACAGGTTCGAGAACGACCGCATGTCGATCAGTTCGAAAATACTTTCATACCACTGCAAGTCTGTCCCGCCGGTCGTTTTTGTTCGCTTGAGGCGCGTGTCATTCTCTGGCAGGCAGAGGGCAAAGCCGCAAGCCAAAAGCCAAGCCGAGAGTGTCCCGATGCGTCCAAAATCAGCGCCGACCCCAGCCGCCCGCATCCGCAGGCAGCGCCGGACCCCAGC
>JBEEOG010000047.1:0-3832 GCA_041191745.1 Pseudomonadota bacterium
CCGGTCTTTTCCCGCCCCCACACACAACGCCCCCTGCAACGTGCGGGCAACGCCGCTCTGCGATCTGCGGCCCCCCGCTTGTCGCCGCCCGCCCGCGCGGCGTATCGTCCTGCCAAACAGACAGGACACCCGCGCCCGTGAAACCGATCTTCATCCTGAACGGCCCCAACCTGAACCTTCTGGGCCACCGCCAGCCCGACATCTACGGGCGCGAGACGCTCGACGACGTGGCCGAGGGCTGTTCGGCGCTGGCGGGCGATCTGGGCCTGACCATCCGCTTCCTGCAATCGAACCACGAAGGGCAACTGGTGGACTGGATCCACGAGGCGCGGCTTCAGGCGGCGGGGATCATCATCAATCCGGCCGCCTATACGCATACCTCGGTCGCCATCCTCGACGCGCTGAACGCCTTCGAGGGGCCGGTGCTCGAAGTGCATATCTCGAACGTCCACAAGCGCGAGGCCTTCCGCCACCACTCCTATGTCTCGCTCCGGGCCGAGGGCGTTATCGCGGGCTTCGGGACCGAAGGCTACCAGCTGGCGCTCCGCAGGATGAAGACGCTGGTGGCCAGATGAGGCCCCCCGTCAACCGCTTCAAGCGCGCCCTACGCGAGGGGCGGCAGCAGATCGGGCTGTGGAACCAGATCCCCAACGCGCTGGTGGCCGAGATGCTGGCCACCGCCGCCTTCGACTGGATCGTGATCGACACCGAACACGCCCTGACCGACGTGCCCGACACGCTGCCCCTGATGCAGGCGATGGCCCCCCATGGCACCCATCCCGTGGTGCGGCCCGCATCGAACGATCCGGTTCTGGTGAAACGGCTCTTGGACCTTGGGGCGCAGACGCTGCTGATCCCCTATGTGCAGGACGAAGCCGAGGCGGCAAAGGCCGTCGCCGCGATCCGCTATGCCCCGCGCGGGATGCGGGGGGTGGCGACCTTCACCCGCGCCTCGGTCTTCGGGCAGGTCACGGATTATGTCGGCACCGCCGAGGAAGAGCTGTGCCTGATCCTGCAGATCGAAACCGCCGAGGCGGTGGAGCGCATCGCCGCCATCGCCGCCGTGGACGGGGTGGATGCGCTGTTCATCGGGCCTGCCGACCTTGCCGCGAGCATGGGCCACGGCGGCGACCTGCGCCACCCCGAGGTGGTGGCGATGATCGAACGCGCCATCCGCGCGATCACCGCGGCGGGCAAACCTGCGGGCATCCTGACCGCCGATCCCGTCTTTGCGCGCCAATGCATCGACTGGGGGACGACCTTCACCGCCGTGGGCATCGACATGCTGCTTCTGGCGCAGGCCAGCCGCGCGCTGGCGCGGCAGTTCCGCGAAGGCTGACGGGCGCGGCGATGGGGGACGGTGTTGCGAATGACGGGGCCGCGAATGACGGGGCGCGCTTCCGCTGGCACCCCGCCGCGCGACTGACCGACGCCCGCGGGCAGGACCAGCCGCCGCTGGCCACCCCGCCCGATGCGGCAGTGCTGGCGGATGCGCCCTCGGCCCCCGCGCTGGCCGCAGCGATGGCGCGGGCGGCGGCGGGGCTTTCCTTCCGCATCGGCGCGCTGGACCAGCCCGCGCCCGCGGCGGGGCCGGTGCCGCGGTTCGAAACCCTGACCTCGGGCACCTCGGGCGCGCCGCGCCGCATCCGCCGCAGCCAGCAGAGCTGGGTGGCGGGTTTCGCCATGAACGCGCGGCTCTTCGGGATCGGCGCAGGCACGCGCATCGCCGTGCTGGGGCGGCTTGTGCATTCCCTGTCGCTTTACGGCGCGGTGGAGGGGCTGCATCTGGGCGCGCAGGTCCGGCTGCTCGACGGTCTGCGGCCTGACCGGCAGCGCGCGGCCCTGCGGGACGGCGGGGCCGAGGTGCTTTACGCCACCCCCGCCCAGTTGCGCCTGCTGGCCGAAGCGGCGGGTCCGCCCCTGCCGCTGCGGCTGGTGCTGACGGGCGGGTCGAAGCTGGACCCCGGTCTGCGCGCGGCGCTTGCGGAAATGGCCCCCGATGCGGCCATCCGCGAATTCTATGGCGCGGCAGAGGCCAGCTTCATCACCCTGTCGGACGGGGGCGCGCCCCCTGCCTCGGTCGGGGCGGCCTATCCGGGGGTGTCCATCGACATCCGCGACGCGGCGGGCGCCTCGCTTCCCGCCGCCGCGCAGGGCGAGGTCTGGGTGCGCTCGCCCTATCTGTTCGACGGCTATGGCGACGGGGCCGTGGGGCCCGCGCGGACGGCCCATGGCTGGCTGACGGTGGGCGAGATCGGCTGGATGGACGGGGGCTGGCTCTACCTTGCCGGACGGGCGGGGCGCATGGTCACCGTGGCCGACCAGAACGTCTTTCCCGAAGAGGTGGAGGCGTTTCTCCTTTCGCTCGCGGGCATCCGCCGCGTGGCCGTCCTGCCCCGCCCCGATCCGCTGCGCGGGTCGGTGCTGGTCGCCGTGGCCTTGGGGGATGCGGCGCGGACCGACGCGATCCTGCGCGCCGCGCGCGACAGGCTGGGCCCGCTGAAGGCCCCGCGGGCGATCCTGTGGCGGGCGGATTGGCCGGAACTCCCCTCGGGCAAGCCCGATCTGGCCCGTCTGGCGCGCGAGGCGGGGCTGTGAGGGGCCATGTCATCGCCGCGCGGCGCACGGCCGTCGCCCCGCGCGGCGGGGCCTTGCGTGACCTGACGCCCGAGGCGCTGGCCGCCCCCGTGATCGCGGCCCTTCTGGCCGATGCGGGGATCGCGGCGGATCAGGTGGACGAGGTGATCGCCGCCAATGCCATCGGCACCGGCGGCAATCCCGCGCGGCGCATCGCGCTGGCGGCGGGCCTGCCGGAACGGGTGGCCGGCCTGACGGTGGACCGGCAATGCGCGGGGGGCCTCGATGCGTTGCTGCTTGCGGGGGCGCTGGTCGCGGCGGGGATGGCGCGCGTCGTGGTGGCGGGCGGGGTGGAAAGCTATTCGCAGCGCCCCGAACGGCGGATGCCGGGGGCGGGGGCGCCCTATGACGAGGCCCCCTTCACCCCGTGGCCCGACCGCGACCCGCCGATGGCCGCGGCGGCGGAGACGCTGGCGCTGCGGCTGGGGATTTCGCGCGCACGGCAGGATGACTGGGCGATCCGCAGCCACGCCAAGGCCCGCGCGGCGGACCTGTCGGCGGAACTCGTGCCCGTCGCGGGGCTGTCGCGCGATGCCTTTGCCCGCGACCTGACCCCTGCGCTGGCCGCCCGCGCCAGGGTGATCCATGGCGGCATCACCGCCGCCAATGCCGCCGTCGCCGCCGATGGCGCGGCCTTTGCCCTTGTCGTGGCCCCCGACATCGCCGCCCGTGCGCCGCGGGCGCTGGCCTTCCACGGCCTGACGCTGGGCGCGACCCCGTGGGAGCCGGGCACCGCGCCGCTCGCTGCGATGCGCGGGCTGGTCGCGGGCGGGCCCCCCGATCTGGCCGAGGTGATGGAGGCCTATGCCGTGCAGGCCATCGCCTGCGTCGAAGGCGCGGGGCTGGACCCCGACCGCGTCAACCGCAAGGGCGGCGCGCTGGCCCGCGGCCATCCCGTCGGCGCCTCGGGCGCGATCCTTGCGGTGCGGGTGTTCCATGATCTGGAGCGGGGCAGGGGCCTTGCGGCCATCGCGGCGGCGGGCGGGATCGGGACGGCGGTGATGTTCGAGGCGTGAGGCCGCCCCCCTCACCCTTCCCTCTCCCCCGCGGGGGAGAGGGGGCCGTGGCCGCGGTAGGTTCCGGCTGGAGAGGCTGCGCCTGCTATTCGGCGGAGCGGCGTCTATGGGTGGGATCGTGAGCGGTGCGGCGTCGGGTGGCCACCCCTCACCCTTCCCTCTCCCCCGAGGTGAGAGGG
>JBEEOG010000048.1:0-11348 GCA_041191745.1 Pseudomonadota bacterium
CTTGCCAACTCGGCACACCCACACCTTGCCAGCCAGACCCACATCTGCCACGTTTTCCCGCACAGGTTGCAAGATACGAGTGCGCCCCCATGTCCGCAAGCCCTGCGAAGGCAAGCCCGCCGCCCGATCCCGAGCAGATCGAACGCAGGCGCGTCGTGCTGAATGAAAAGTGCAGGGCGCAGGGCGGGTTCTTCTACAACCTCGCCGTGGCGATCATCGCCGCCGGACCCGTGGCAAGCCTGATCCGCCTGACGCCCGCTTTCGACGCGCCCCTGATCATCCTGTCTTGCGCCTTCGGCACGGCTTTCTATCTTATAGGGAACAACAGGCTCGACCAGATGGTAGGATAGTGTGATGGCGGTTCTGACGATCCTTGCCTTGGGCGCGATGGGCCTGCTGATTGCCGCCGTCGGTCATGTCGGCATCGCGCGGGAACGCCGCGCCATCCTTGCCGCGCAGGCGCAGCTCGCAGCAGCGGCCGCCCCGACCGAAGCCAGCCCGAAGGCGCAACAGCCCGTCACCGGAAAGGCGGGGGCCCGCCAGTTCAGGCTGGACGGGCAGCGCGTGACCGCCGCCCCGCAAAAGCCCAAGCGCATCCGCACGAAGTGACCCGCACCCCTTGGGGGGTCACGTATCCATCTTCAACGCAGAGATGAACGCCTCCTGCGGGATTTCCACCTTGCCGAACTGGCGCATGCGCTTCTTGCCGGCCTTCTGCTTGTCCAGAAGCTTGCGCTTGCGGCTGGCGTCGCCGCCGTAGCACTTGGCGGTCACGTCCTTGCGCATCGCGCTCAGCGTCTCGCGGGCGATGACGCGGCCGCCGATGGCCGCCTGGATCGGGATCTTGAACATGTGGCGGGGGATCAGCTCTTTCAGCTTTTCCACCATCGCGCGGCCACGGCTTTCGGCGCGGTCGCGGTGGACCATCATCGACAGCGCGTCCACCGGCTCTTCGTTCACGAGGATCGACATCTTGACCAGATGATCCTCGCGGTATTCCGAAATCTGGTAGTCGAAGGAGGCATAGCCCTTCGTCACCGATTTCAGACGGTCGTAGAAGTCGAAGACCACCTCGGCCAGCGGCAGGTCGTATTCCACCATCGCGCGGTTGCCCGCGTAGGTCAGGTTGGACTGGATGCCGCGGCGGTCCTGGCAGAGCTTCAGGATATCGCCCAGATATTCGTCGGGCACCATGATCGTGGCCTTGATGCGCGGCTCTTCGATATGGTCGATATAGGTCAGGTCGGGCATGTCGGCGGGGTTGTGCAGGTCGCGCACCTCGCCATCCTTCATGTGCAGCTTGAACACGACCGAGGGCGCGGTGGTGATCAGGTCGAGGTCATATTCCCGCGCCAGCCGGTCGCGCACGACCTCCAGATGCAGCAGGCCGAGGAAGCCGCAGCGGAAGCCGAAGCCCAGCGCGGCCGAGGTTTCCATCTCGTAGCTGAAGGAGGCGTCGTTCAGCGCGAGCTTCTCGATCGCGTCGCGCAGCGCCTCGAAGTCATTGGCATCGACGGGGAAGAGGCCGCAGAACACCACCGGCTGCGCGGGCTTGAAGCCCGGCAGGGGCGTCTCGCAGCCCTTGCGTTCATGGGTGATCGTGTCGCCCACCCGCGTGTCGCGCACCTGCTTGATGGAGGCCGTCAGCACCCCGATCTCGCCCGGGCCGAGTTCGGCGATGTCGCGCATCTCGGGCTTCAGGACGGCCAGCTTGTCGATGCCGTAGACGGCCCCCGTCTGCATCATCTTGACGCGGTCGCCCTTGCGGATCACGCCATCCATCACGCGGATCATGACGACGACGCCGAGATAGGGGTCATACCAGCTGTCCACCAGCATGGCCTTGAGCGGCGCGTCGCGGTCGCCCTTGGGCGCGGGCAGGCGGGTGACGATCGCCTCCAGCACGTCGGGGATGCCGAGGCCGGTCTTGGCCGAGATCGGGATCGCGTCCGAGGCGTCGAGGCCGATCACGTCCTCGATGTTCTCCTTCACGCGGTCGGGGTCGGCGGCGGGCAGGTCGATCTTGTTCAGCACGGGCACGATCTCGTGCCCCGCGTCGATGGCCTGATAGACATTGGCAAGCGTCTGGGCTTCCACCCCCTGGCTTGCATCCACCACCAGAAGCGAGCCTTCGACCGCGCGCATCGACCGGCTGACCTCGTAGGCGAAGTCCACATGTCCGGGCGTGTCGATCAGGTTCAGGATATAGGTCCGCCCATCCTTGGCCGGATACTCGATCCGCACGGTGTTGGCCTTGATCGTGATGCCCCTCTCGCGCTCGATATCCATGCTGTCGAGGAGCTGGGCCTTCATGTCCCGATCGGCCACCGTTCCCGTCATCTGGATCAGACGGTCGGCAAGGGTGGATTTCCCGTGGTCGATATGGGCCACGATCGAGAAATTGCGGATGAGGTCAAGCTGGGTCATGCCGCGCCATATAGCCTGTCGGACAAGGCCTAGCTAGGGGGCATGGGGCAGAGATCGCCGAGAGTTCGGGCGGTTCCGCGCGGGCGGGCCGGGCAACGGCCATGTGATCGCCGGCAAGGCCGCTGCGGCACGGCTGCGCTTGAAAGGCGGGGGCCGATTCGGCATAGTCGCGCCGCAGAACGATACGGCCGGACGCGTGGCGGACCGATGCCGACAAGAGGCCTGAGTGATGATCCGACCCCTGTTCCTCGCGGTGACGACCGCGCTGGCATTTCCCGTACTGACCCCGATGACCGCCGAGGCGGGCCCGATCCGCAACGCCTGCATGCGGACGGACAAGGGCAACCGCGCGGTCTGCACCTGCATCCAGCAGGTCGCGGACATGACCCTGCGGGGGGCCGACCAGCGGCGCGCGGCACGGCTGCTGAACGATCCCGACAAGGCGCATGAGACATGGCTGTCGCAGCGCGCCTCGGACGATGCCTTCTGGGAACGCTACAAGGCCTTCGGCACGCAGGCCGAAGCCTCCTGCGCGGGCTGAGCGGCCCCTGACCGGGGCGAAGGATGCCGCCTGCCCCGACGGGCAGGCGGCTTCTGTCTGTCCTCAGCCGCCGTGACCGCTGCCGTGGCCGCTGCCGTGGCCGTGGCCGTGACCGCCCTCGCCATGGTCCATCGCGCCGTCGGCCGGTTTGCGGGCATTGTCCACGGTGACATCCATCACCACCTCGCCCGCCTGTTCGAAGACGAAGGTCAGGGTGAAGCTGTCGCCATCGGCCAGTTCGCGCGTCAGGCCCATCAGCATGACATGGTCGCCACCCCGGGCGAGTTCGTGCATCTCTCGGGCCGGAAGGGCGATGCCGCCCTCGATCTCGACCATCTGCATCACGCCGTCGGCGCTTTCGCGATGGGTGTGCAGTTCGACCCTTTCGGCCACGTCCGAGCGGACCTCGACCAGACGGTCGTCGGTGTCGGAATTGTTGTGGATCATCATGAAGGCCGCGCCCGACTGGCCGATCCCGCCATTGGTGCGGGCGTAGATGTCGTGGATATGCATCCCCTCGGGGTGTTCGGCATGGGCGAAGAGGGGGGCGCCGATGGTCAGGCAGGCCGCAAGCGCGGCGGCAAGAAGCGGTTTGGACATGTCTTCGGGTCCTGTGTGTCTGGTGTCGCGTGGAATGATCGGGAAATGCGGATCACGACAGCACAGGGGGGCCGCGCGGGGCCGGATGGACGGGAAGCGGACGGGGCGCCAGATGGCGGCCGGCCTGCCGGAAGATCGCGGGTTCGGCCGCCCGCGCCGGGGCAGAGAGGACAGGCAGGCCACCCCCGCCCGCCAGCGCCTGCAGGCAGTCGGGGCAATGGTGCGGCCCTTCGACCGGATTGCCCTGCGCGTCGATCAGCGCCGTCTCGGTCTGACCGCCCGCGCAGATGACCATGGCCACCGCCCCGGCATGTTCGCTGCGCGCGACGGCCTGCGTCACCGAGGTGACGGCCAGCAGGAGCATCAGCAGAAGGGCAGAGAGGGCGCGCATCATGCGGCACGATATAGGCCGATGCCGTGCGCGACGGTAGAGGGACGAAGGGCCGCAGCGACCCACGTGGCGGAAGGGCCCCGAAATGGCAAAGGCCCCGCCCGTGACGGGCAGGGCCTGCGACAGGTCAGACGTCGCGGATCAGGCCGAAGCCTGCGCCTTGGCGATGTCTTTCTTGATCTTCAGCGCGGCGGAGGAGAGTTCCTCATCCTTCGCCTTGGCGAGGAAGGCATCCAGCCCGCCACGGTGGTCCACGGTCCGCAGGGCGGCCGCCGAGACGCGCAGCTTGAACGACTGGCCCAGAACGTCCGAGATCAGGGTGACGTCGTTCAGGTTCGGCAGGAAGCGCCGACGCGACTTGTTGTTGGCGTGGCTGACCGTGTTGCCGGTCATCGGGCCTTTGCCCGTCAGTTCGCAGACGCGCGACATGGTCGTGATCCTTCGTGTGTATAAGGCACAGGGCCGGACCTTGGCCCGGCGCCGAATTCGATTGGGCGCGTGTAAGCGATAGGCGGGGCGACGTCAAGCGACAGGCGGCAGGCCATTGCGCGGGGCGGCACGATTTTTCTGCGAAAAATCGGATCCCCGTCCTGCCCGCGCCATGCCCTGCCCTGCCGTCGCGGGGGGCCAGCCCCCCATCCCCCGCGCCTGCCGCGCGGGCGATTCCCCCCGGGATATTTGGCGAAGGGGATGGGAGGGAGGGGTCAGCGCAGGCTGGCCAGCATCTCGGCCGCGGCGGCCTCGGGCGTCATGGCGCCTTGCGCCACGGCATCGCCCAGTGCCGCCATCCGGCCCTTGGCGGGGTCGCGCGACAGCGCGGCCATCAGGCCCTGACGCACCTCTTCGGCGAACCAGTGGCGGGCCTGCGCGGCGCGGCGGGCCTGCCAGTGGCCGTTCTGCTGCCGCCAGAGGGCCAGCGCCTGCATCTCTGCCCAGGCCTGCGAAAGCCCCGACTGTTCCACCGCCGAGACGGTGAGCGCCTTGGGAAAGCCGTCGGGATCCTGCGGGCGGCGGCGCAAGAGGCGCAGCGCCCCCGCATAATCGGCGCAGGTGCGGATCGCGGCATGTTTCAGCTCGCCATCGGCCTTGTTGACGAGGATGAGGTCGGCCATCTCCATGATCCCGCGCTTGACGCCCTGAAGCTCGTCCCCGCCCGCGGGGGCCATGAGCAGGACGAACAGGTCCGACAGTTCGGCCACCACGGTCTCGGACTGGCCGACGCCCACGGTTTCGATCAGCACGATGTCGAAGCCCGCCGCTTCGCAAAGCGCCACCGCCTCGCGCGTGCGGCGGGCGACGCCGCCCATCTGCGCCTGGCTGGGCGAGGGGCGGATGAAGGCGCGCGGATCGCGCGAGAGCTGTTCCATCCGCGTCTTGTCGCCGAGGATCGACCCGCCCGAACGGGCCGAGGACGGATCGACCGCCAGCACCGCGACGCGCAGGCCCTGCCCCGTCAGCATCAGGCCGAAGCTTTCGATGAAGGTGGACTTGCCCACCCCCGGCGTGCCGGAAAGCCCGATCCGCAGCGCTTGGCGGCCGGTCGCGGCGAGCCTGCCGATCAGGTCGAGCGCCATGGCGCGGTGGTCGGCGCGGGCGCTTTCGACCAGCGTGATCGCACGGGCGAGCGCCCTGCGGTCGCCCCCCGCCACGGCGCGGGCCAGATCGTCGCTTTCCATCCACTGCCTCCGGCGTGACTTTCCCGATGTCTAGCCCGAGGCGGGCCCCTTCTGCCAGCCCGATGCGGGCCGCGCGTTGCCGCAGGCTTCCGCCGCGCCGCGCGCTTTGACATGAAGGGGCGCATGAGCGATTCGCTTCCCATCGACGCGGCCCTGCCCGACCTGCGCGCCGCGCTGGCCGCGCGGGGCATGGCCGTGCTGCAGGCGCCCCCCGGCGCGGGCAAGACGACGCGCGTGCCGCTCGACCTCATGGCGTCAGGGCTGGTGACGGGGCGCATCGTCATGCTGGAACCCCGCCGCCTTGCCGCCCGCGCCGCGGCCGAGCGGATGGCCGAAAGCCTTGGCGAAGCCGTGGGCGCGACCGTGGGCTACCGGATCAGGGGCGAGGCCAAGGTCAGCCGCGCGACGAAGGTCGAGGTCGTGACCGAAGGCATCCTGACGCGGATGATCCAGTCCGATCCCGAACTTGCGGGCGTGGGTTGCCTGATCTTCGACGAATTCCACGAACGCAGCCTGAACGCCGATCTGGGCCTTGCGCTGGCGCTGGAAATCCGCGCGGCCCTGCGAGATGACCTGCGGCTGGTCGTCATGTCGGCGACGCTGGATGCCGGACCCGTGGCGCGGCTGATGGGGGATGCGCCGGTCGTCACCTCGGCCGGGCGCGCCTATCCGGTGGAAACCCGCTGGCTGGCCCGCCCCGTGGACCCGTCGCTGCGGTTCGAGGCGGCGGTGGCGGGCCTCGTCGCGCAGGCGGCGGAAGAGACGGAGGGGGGCGGCATCCTCGTCTTCCTGCCCGGCGAGGGCGAGATCGCGCGGGTCGAGGCGCAGGTGCGCGGGCGGCTGCCCGAGGGCTTTGTCATCCGGCCCCTTTACGGCGCGATGGATTTCGCGGCGCAGCGCGCGGCGCTCGCACCCGTGGCGGGGCGCAAGGTGGTGCTGGCGACGTCGATCGCCGAAACCTCGCTCACGCTGCCCGACATCCGCGTGGTGGTGGACGGGGGCCGCGCGCGGCGGGCGCGGTTCGATGCGGCGTCCGGCATGTCGCGGCTGGTGACCGAACGCGTGACGCGGGCCGAGGCGGAACAGCGCCGTGGCCGCGCGGGGCGGGTCGCGGAAGGGGTCTGCTACCGGCTCTGGACGAAGGGAGAGGAAGGGGGGCTCGCCCCCTTTCCGCCCGCCGAGATCGAGGCCGCGGATCTGACGGGGCTGGCGCTGGAACTGGCGCTCTGGGGGTCGGCGGACCTGCCCTTCCTGACGCCCCCCCATGCGGGGGTTCTGGCCGAGGCGCGGGCGCTGCTGGAAGGGCTGGGTGCCTTGGACCCGCGCGGGGGGATCACGGCGCATGGCCGCAGGCTGGCCGCGCTGCCGCTGCATCCGCGGCTGGGGCATATGCTGGCGGTGGCGGGGCCTGCGGCGGCCCCGCTTGCCGCGCTTCTGGCCGAACGCGACCCGCTGCGCGGGGCGGGGCCAGACTTGACCCTGCGCCTGCGCGCCATCGACCGCCCGCCGGCCGAGGCGCACCGCCCCACCATCGACCGGATCAGGGCCGAGGCGAAGCGTCTGGCCGCCGCCGCCCCGTCGGGCGAACGCGCGGGGCTGTCGGTCGCGCAGATGGCCGCGCTTGCCTATCCCGACCGGATCGGGCTGCGCCGCAAGGGTGACGCGCCGCGCTGGATCCTGTCGGGGGGCAAGGGTGCCGCGATGGAGGCGGGAACGGCGCTCTCCGCGGCGCGGCTGATCGTGGCGACCGACCTCGACGGCGACCCGCGCGAAGCGCGGGTGCGGCAGGGCGTGGCCATCACCGAGGCCGAGGTGCGCGCGCTTTTTTCCGACCGGATCGGCTGGCAGGACATCTGCGAATGGTCGCGGCGCGAGGGGCGGGTTCTGGCGCGGCGGCAGGAAGTCTTCGGGGCGCTGGTGCTCGATGACCGGACATGGCCCGACGCGCCGCCCGAGGCGGTGGCGCACGCGGCGCTGGACGGGATCCGCCAGATCGGCCTGCCGTGGTCCAACGCTGCCCGCCGCTTCCGCGCGCGGGTGGAACTGGCGCGCGGCGGCGGGGCGGACTGGCCCGACATGACCGATCAGGCCCTCATGGCGGGGCTGCAGGACTGGCTTCTGCCCCATCTCGGCCGCGCGCGGACCGAAGGTGAATTGCGCGCGCTCGACATCACCGACGCGCTGCGCGGGATGCTCGACTGGGACCGGATGCAGACGCTCGACCGTCTGGTGCCGTCGCATTTCGACACGCCTCTGGGCCGCCGCGTGCCGATCGATTACGACGGCGAGGCCCCCTCGATCGAGGTCCGCCTGCAGGAGATGTTCGGCGTGACCGTCCACCCCACCGTCGGCAAGGCGCGGCTGCCCCTCAGGATCACGCTTCTGTCGCCCGCGCAGCGCCCCGTGCAGGTGACGATGGACCTGCCGCGCTTCTGGGCGACATCCTACGGCGATGTCCGCAAGGACATGCGCGGGCAATATCCGAAACATCCCTGGCCCGAAGATCCGACCGTGGCCGAACCCACGCTGCGCGCCAAGCCGCGCGGCACGTGACGGGCCTGCAGGGGGGCCGTCTGCCCCCCGGCCGCCCGCTTAAGCGGGCGACTCCCCCCGAGGATATTTGGACGAAGAGGAAGACGCGGTCCCCTGCTTCCTCTTCGAAAAAATATCCTCGGGGGTGAATGGCGCGGGGAACCCGCGACAGAGGGGGCGCGAGCGCCCCCTGCCCTTTCCGCCGTAACGCGCTGAAACGATCTGTCACCTTGGGGGGCTTTTCCGCCCCTTCTGAAACGTTTACGGAGGGGCGTAACGAGGGAGTTCCGGATGACCGATCACCAACGCGCGCTGCGCGGACGCTGGGCCGTGGCGCTGATGTTTCTGGCCAACGGCTTTGTCATGGGCGCATGGGCGCCGCAGATCCCGCTGCTTCTGCCGCGCCATGACATCACGGAATCGGTGCTGGGGCTGCTGATCCTCGTCCTCGGGCTTGGCGCGGTGTCGGCGATGCTCTTTGCGGGCCGCCTGATCGGGCGCTTCGGGACGCGTCCGGTGCTGCGGGTCTTCGCGCTGTCCATCGTGCCGGTCCTGCCCGCGGTGGTCTTTTCGCCCTCCATCCCCGTGCTGGCGCTTGCGATGGCCATCCTCGGCGCGCTGATCGGCTGCATGGACGTGGCCATGAACGCCAACGCGGTCGAGGTGGAGCGGCGGCTCGGCCGTGCGATCATGTCCTCGTCCCACGGGTTCTGGAGCCTTGGCGGCTTTTTCGGCGGGGCGGGCGGCGGCTGGCTTCTGGAACGGCAGGGGGCCGAGGTGCAGGCGCTGGTGGCGGCGGGCGGGGCGGCGCTGATCGTGCTGGTGGCCATGCCCTTCCTGATCGCCGAAGACCGCACCCCCGCCCCCGCGACGGACAGCCCCCGCCCGAGGGCGGCGCTGATCCCGCGCGATGCGGCGGTGCTGGTTCTCGGGATGCTGGCGCTGTTCTCGATGGTGCCGGAAGGGGCGGTGCTCGACTGGGCCGCGCTTTACCTGTCGACCGAGTTCGGGTCGGACGTCAGCCGCGCGGCGCTGGGGTTTGCCTTCTTCTCGGGCGCGATGGCGCTGATGCGCTTTGCCGGCGATGCCGTCCGCAACCGCTTCGGCGCGGTGCGGACGCTGCGGGTGTCCGCCGTCATCGCGGCCTGCGGGATGCTGGGCGGGGCGCTGGCCCCGAATGACACCATGGCCATCGCCAGCTTCTTCCTTGCCGGTCTCGGGATCGCCAATACCGTGCCGATCATGTTCTCGGCCGCCGGAAACCTGCCGGGCCTGCCGACCGGCGCGGGCATCGCGGCGGTGACGATGTTCGGCTATTCGGGCATCCTCGTCGCGCCCTCCACCATCGGCTTCGTGGCCGAACATGTGGGCTTCCGCGTGACCTACGGGGCGCTGGCGGTGCTGCTTCTGGTCGTGGCGGCGCTGGCAGGGCGCGCCCATCATGCCGACGGCGTGCGGGGCCACAGACGGCCCCGCAGCGGGGCGTCACGCGCCCATGTAGTCGCGCTTGCCGAGGTCTACCCCGTTATGGCGCAGGATGTCATAGGCGGTGGTGGCGTGGAAATGGAACTGCGGCAGCGAATAGCCCAGCAGGAACTGGCCACCCGAAAAGGTCATGTCGCGCCCCGCGACCTTCAGCGTGACCGACCGCGTGGCCCAGCCGTCATAGGCCGCATCGGGGAAGGCCGCGATATAGCCGCGCGCGGCGGCGATGCGGCCCTGAAGTTCGGCAAAGCTCGTCTCGGTATCGGGGAAGGAGGCGGGCTCCTCCCCTGCCAGCCGTGCGGCGGCGCGCGCGGCGAAATCGCAGGCGAGTTGCACCTGCTTCACGAAAGGCATCATGTCGGGATAGAGGCGGAACTGCAAAAGCGCCTCGGGCTTGATGCCCTTGGCGTCGCAATGCGCCTCGGCCTTGGTCAGGATGTTGGACAGCGCGCCGAGAAAGCGGTCATAGGCGGCCGTGGGTCGGTTCAGCATGGATGGTCCCCCCTGTGCAGGCGCGGAAGGTGGAACGCGGGCGCGGGGGTGTCAACCGCGCGGACGGGGACCCGACCGCGCGGCAGAGCCGTCATTTCCCCAGACACCAGCGCATGATCGCCTTTTGCGCGTGCAGGCGGTTCTCGGCCTCGTCGAAGATGACCGAATGGGGGCCGTCCATCACCGCGCTCGTCGCCTCGTCGTTGCGATGGGCGGGCAGACAATGCATGAACAGCGCGTCGGGCTTGGCGCGGGCCATCAGCGCCTCGTTCACCTGATAGGGGCGCAGCTGGTTGTGGCGGCGTTCCTTGGCGCTTTCGGGGTCATGCATCGACACCCATGTATCGGTCACGACAAGGTCGGCGCCTTCGACGGCGGCGAAGGGGTCGCGCTCGATGCGGACGGCCACGCCCTTGTCGTGGGCAAGGCCCACCCATTCCGCCTCGGGGTCGAGCGTCTGGGGGCCGGTGAAGGTGAAGTCGAAGCCGAACTGCCCCGCCGCATGCAGGAAGGAGGCGCAGACATTGTTGCCATCCCCCGCCCAGACGACCTTCTTGCCGCGGATCGGGCCGCGGTGTTCCTCGTAGGTCATGATGTCGGCCATGATCTGGCAGGGATGGGTGCGGTTCGTCAGCCCGTTGATCACGGGGACGGTCGCGTGTTCGGCCATCTCGAGGAGCGTCGCCTCCTCGAAGGTGCGGATCATGATCAGATCGACATAGCGCGAGAGCACACGGGCGGTGTCGGCGATCGTCTCGCCATGGCCGAGCTGCATCTCCTTGCCCGACAGCACCATGGTCTGCCCGCCCATCTGGCGCACGCCCACGTCGAAGGAAACGCGGGTGCGGGTCGAGGGTTTCTCGAAGATGAGGGCCACCATGTGGCCCGCCAGCGGCTGGTCGTCATCGGGCGCGCCGCGGGGCCGTCCGTTGCGGGCGGTCTTGATGCGCTGGGCCGCGTCGATCATGCCGCGCAGCTCGGCGGCGTCGGTCTTGTGGATGTCGAGGAAGTGCTTCATGTCAAATCGTTCTCTTGATGGCCGGCCCCGGGGGCCGTCTGCCCCCGGACCCCCGAGGATATTTGCAAACAGATGAAGTCAGGGCCGCGGTCGGAGGCGGCTGCGGGTGATGCGTTCCCCGGTCGCCTGCATGTCAGGCGGCCTGTTCCAGCGCCGTGGCGGCGCGGTCCAGACGCGCCAGCGCCT
>JBEEOG010000049.1:0-16581 GCA_041191745.1 Pseudomonadota bacterium
TTTCCTGTGGTGGATGTATTCCGAAAACGTGCGCGGCGTCGAAATCAGGGGGGCCGCAAAATGATAGAGCGAATGCTCTGCCGCGACGTAGAGGTTCTCCGGCAATACCCTGTTCGCAACACGCAACAACAATCGTCTGCCCGACTTCAGCATGGGGTCACTCCGCAACGCCGGCAGTCCAACGGCCTGCTGCCCATCGGGTTCCGGCGCGCTGATGCTTTCTTTCACGGCGGGACCGGATGCCCCCCCGTGCGGCCGCCTGCGGCATCGCATCCCCCAGCGCGCGGGGCCCGCAGGGGCGCGGGCCTGTTCCCCCGTCAGGCGGCCCCCATCAGCAGAAGCGGCAGCAGCGCGAAAAGGCCAAGGACCCCCATGCCCCCGCCGCCGGTGCCGTCGTCGATCTCGACCTCGTCAGGATCGTCGTCAAGAAGCGGGTCGTCGCCGTCGAGGATCGGCATCGGTGCGCCGGCCCCCAACGGGGGACCGCCGTCGAAGTCCGTCAGGTCCACCGCCGTCCCGTCGGACCATGCGGCGATCTCGGCCGCGCCTGTGTCGTCCTTGGCAAAGGCAAGGCGGATGACCTGATGGGGCTGGTCCATCAGGATGCTGATCCCGTCCTGCGTCACCGAAGGGTCGATCCCGGCACGGATGCCCAGCGCGAAACTGCGCGACTCGGGCGTTTCGTCCACGAGCGGATTGTCGGCGATGCCGAAGCGGTCCATCCAGTCCTCGGGCACGGCCGAGGTCAGGCTGTCTGCCTGAACCGAGCGCAGCGCGGGAAAGCCTTCCAGACCGATAGTGACCATGCCGGGCGGCAGGTCGTCGGCTGACAGGAAGAGGATGATCTTGTGCGCGTTCTCGAAGCCGTAGACCCAGACGTCGTCACTGCCGTCATTGCCGGTCGAGACGTCCAGAAGCCGCGTGCCGCCGATGCTTTCGGCCATCATGTCGAGCATGTCCTGACCGACGAACCGCACCGGCATACCGTCGGCATCGGTATGGGTCAGCCGCGCGGCATGCATCATGTCGGTGCCGTAGGTGCCCGCGGCGCCCAGCCCCTCGGCCCCGTATTCGGCCATCATCTCGAGCATGACGCGCGGATGTTCGGCGCCATAGTCGTAGCGGACCAGCCGGTTCTGCCAATAGGTCTCGAAGGCGGTGTCGGTCCGCCCCTCCAGATCGACCGCGTCGCGGTCGATGGTGATGCCCTGCGCGGCCATGTCGGCCACATAGTCGCGCAACGCCTCGCCCCGCGTGTAGGAGGCGACGTTGTAGGTCCCGAGGAACAGCCCCGGACGCTCGCCCCCGACCGAGGCCATGTCCTCTTCCCAGTTGTCGAGCACCTCGCCCATCTCGTCGGCGGTGCGATCGACGCCCGTGGCCATGACGGCGAAGCGGTGATGCAGGACCATGTCCACCGACCGCAGCGCATCATCGCTCAGATGGTCGCGGATCACCTCGTCCTCCGCGACCGTGCGGCCCGCCTGCATGGCGATCTCGGGATCGGCACCGAGCAGGTTGACGGTCGGATCGGCCACGGCGGCGTCGATCTCGCGCAGCATCGTGTCGGCGATGCGGGCATATTCGGCGACCCCGTCGGGGATGTTGCGGTAGGTGGCGTAGTATTCCGACCCGATTTCGAGGATCAGCGTATCGGGAAGCGGGCCGTACTGGCCGCCCAGAAGATCGGCCATGAAGCCGCGCACATCGCTGACCAGCGCCTCGGGCCGGTCCAGATAGCGCACGGTCGGCAGCACGATCGACAGGCCCGCGCCAAGGCGGATGGCAGCCTCCATCACCTCGGCCAGATTTCCCGCGGCCTCGCTGCCGTTCCAGAGCCCCTCGTATTCCAGCCCGAAACGGTCGGTCTGCAATTCAGCGACCGCCCCGCCGGGCCAGGTGATCAGCCCGACCTGCGACCCGTCAAGCTGGGTCAGGAAGCGGTCGAAGGCCCGGAAGCCCGTGTAGTTGTAGCCGAATTCATCCGCCCCGAAGACAAGGCTGTCGGGCACGATCGCGGTTGGTCCGGTGGCAAGATTCAGTTGCATGACGGCGCCTTTCCGGGATGCCCCACGCATCCCTCGCCCTTTGCCCGTGCCACTTCCGTGCCTGCGGGGACGTCACCAGACCTCCGCGCAGGGTGGACCCGTCCGAAGGGTTGGGCCGTCGCCAGACGGTCGTTCCGGAACGGAAAAGAAGGGGCCGCAGCGCACATTTCCCTTGTCCTCGCGGCTAAAACGCCTTCTGGCGCTGCCGTGGTCCGAGGATAGGTGACGGGTCGGCGGGACTTTACCTTGCGTCGGGATAGGGTCCGCCTGACCTTAGGTCCGCCCGTGTCGCAAAGGGTCTGCCCCGCCCATGCCAAAGTCTGCGCGCCACCTCCGGTTGATGGATGCCGGAATGTCGCAACGATGGCGGGCAGGTCGCCGCCAAAAGGATTTTCGACAACCTCCGCGTGATTTTGTTCAGCGCTGAGTCGCCATCTGGCCGATCGGGCAAAGGCCGTGAACGTGCCGTTCCGCGCGACGTCGGGGGGGTCGTGCGGCGGGTTCCATGGGATCACGCCCGATCACGCAGACGTGATGACCCCGCCGCGCAAGATTCTTACGCCCACCGCTTCAAATCTTTGCAATCGCTTCCCAAGTCACTGGCGTCACCGAAAAAGGTGATACCGGATGCCGCGCCCGGCAGGCGGTCAACACGCAAGTAAACCCATGGGGAGGTAAGCTTTTATGGAGAGACGACAGTTTCTCAGGACCGGTACGCTTGGCGTCGCCGCAACTGCTGCGGTTTCGACCCTCGCGGCACCTGCGATTGCCCAGACCGTCTTTGAATGGCGGATGGTGCATTCCTGGCCCAAGAATCTGCCGGGTGTGGGCGCGGGGGCAGAACGGCTCGCCGAGCGGATCACGCGCGCCTCGGGCGGGCGGCTGAAGATCACCCCCTTTGCGGCTGGTGAACTTGTGCCTGCGCTGCAGTGCATGGACGCCGTCATGGATGGCACCGCCGAGATGGGGCATGACGCCTCGTTCTACCACGGCGGCAAGCATCCGGCCTTCAACATCTTCTTCGCCGTGCCCTTCGGCATGACCGCGGACGAGCAGCTGGCATGGATGCGCTTCGGCGGCGGGCAGGAGCTGTGGGACGAGCTGAACGACCAGTTCGGCATCGTCTCCTTCCCCGCCGGCCAGACGGCCTGCCAGTCCTTCGGCTGGTTCAAGAAGGAAATCACCTCCATCGCCGATTTCAACGGCCTGAAGATGCGGATCCCCGGTCTGGGCGGCGAGCTGATCAAGAAGGTCGGCGGTTCGGCGGTCGTCATGCCCGCGGGCGAGATCTTCGCCGGTCTGCAATCGGGTGCGATCGACGCGGCGGAATTCATCGGCCCGCTCAACGACCTCGCGCTCGGCTTCCACCAGGTCGCCAAGTTCTGCTACGGTCCGGGCGTCCAGGAACCGGGCGGCAACGTGCAGCTGATGGTCAACAAGGCGAAGTTCCAGGAACTGCCCGAAGACCTGCAGCAGGTCATCCGCTCGTGCTGCGCCGAAGGCTACATCGACATGAAGGCGGAATACGACATCCGCTCGGGCGAGGCGATGGCCCAGCTTGCCAACGAACATGGCGTGCAGTTCATGCGCCTGCCCAATGACGTGCTGACGGCGCTGGGCAACGCGGCGGGTGAACTGGTGCAGGAGTCGATGGATTCGGGCGACGACCTGACCAAGCGGGTCTGGCAGTCCTACCTGTCGGCCCGCGCCATGACGATGCGGACCCTGCGCTTCAACGAGCAGGCCTTCCTCAACGCGCGGACGCTGGAATTCACCTTCCCGTCCGCGACCTGAGATCGCCAGCAAGATCACCGGAAAGGCCCGCAGCCCCGCTGCGGGCCTTTTCCTTTGCCGCCGCGTTTGGCGGATGCCGCGATCCCGGCCCGCCCCCTGCCGGCTTGCCACAGCCCGCCGTCGCGGCAGCGCCGGCGGCCCGCAGGGGCGGATCGGTCCGCGCCAAGTGGCCCGACCGGTCGCCCTTGCCTACGGGCAGCCGACGGGCCCGCAGCACGTCAGCAGCACGTCAGCAGCACGTCAGCAATACGCGGCGGGGCGGTCAGCCACCAACAAGTGACAGGGCGCATGGAAAAGGCCCGCAGCGGTGCTGCGGGCCTTGGTCTTGTGGCGCTCTGCGCGTTGGTCCGGTGTCAGCCGCCCGCGTCCGTCTCGGGGGCGCCGCCGTCCAGATCGAAGGCACCGCCGCCGCCGCCGGCCTCGCCCTCTGGGGCGCCGCCATCGAGGTCGAACGCACCGCCGCCGGCCTCGCCCTCAGGGGCGCCGCCATCGAGGTCGAAGGCACCGCCCCCGTCCCCTTCCGGCGTGCCGCCATCCAGATCGAAGGCACCGCCGCTGCCGCCATCCGTCTCGGCCTCGGGCGTGCCCGATACGGTCGGCTCCACCGGTGCCTCGATCGCGGGTTCCGAACGGAACAGGTAATCGGGCAGCCATGTCGCCGTCTTGGGGAACATGTAGACCGTCACCAGCACCGTAATCTGGATCACCACGAAGGGGATCACCCCGCGATAGAGCGTCTCTGTCCGGATCTCGCGCGGGGCCACGCCCCTGAGGTAGAACAGCGAGAAGCCGAAGGGCGGCGTCAGGAACGAGGTCTGCAGGTTGATCCCGATCAGCACGCCCAGCAGGATCGGGTCGATCCCCATCATCAGCAGGATCGGCGCGGTGATCGGCACGACGATGAAGACGATCTCGAACGTGTCAAGGAAGAAGCCCAGCACGAACATGATCAGCATCACGATGGCCAGCGCGCCGATCTGGCCCCCCGGCATCGATGCGAGCAGGCCCTGAACCAGATCGCCCCCGCCCATGCGGGTAAAGACCAGCGCGAAGGCCGTGGCCCCAAGCAGGATGACGAAGATCATCGAGGTGATGGTCATCGTCGCCCGGTTCGTCTCGGTGATGATGGTGGCGAATTTCGCCCGCAGCGCGCCGGTGGCCAGCACCAGCACCGAACCCGCGACCACCGCGACGATCAGCAGCGTCAGCAGGCCGAAGGCCCCGCCCAGTGCCCCGACCGCGACCAGCACGGCAAGGAAGCCCAGCCAGAAGGTCATCAGCCGCTTTTCCATCACCTCGGCATTGCCGGACCCGTCATCGAGGTGATGGTCCGCCAGCATTTTGACGATCATCAGGAAGATCGCGCCCAGCGACCCGACCGAAGCGCTTTCGGTCGGCGTGGCCACGCCCGCGATGATCGACCCCAGCACGGCGATGATCAGCGCCATCGGCGGCACCAGCGCCACCACCGCGCGGCGGCCCAGACCGCGGCGCTCTTCCGCCGTCATGGGCAGGGCCGGGCAGGCCTTGGGGTCCATGAAGGCGCGGAAGGCGATGTAGAGACCATAGAGGAAGGCCAGCGCCATGCCCGGGAAGAAGGCCCCCGCGAACAGGTCCCCGACCGAGATGGTATCGGGCGCGAAATTGCCCAGCGCCATCTGGGCCGAGGCATTGGCGCCCTGCAGGATGTCGGCCACGAAGATCAGCACGGTCGAAGGCGGGATGACCTGCCCCAGCGTGCCCGCCGCGCAGATGACCCCCGTGGCAATGCGCGGGTCATAGCCCGCCCGCATCATCGCGGGCAGCGACAGAAGGCCCATCGTCACCACGGTCGCGCCCACCACGCCGGTCGAGGCCGCAAGCATCGTGCCCACGATCACAACCGAAAAGCCAAGGCCCCCGCGCAGGGTGCCGAACAGCTGGCCCATCGTGGTCAGCAGCACCTCGGCGATGCGCGATTTTTCCAGCACCACGCCCATGAAGACGAAAAGCGGCACTGCGATCAGCACGGGGTTTGTGATCACCCCGAAGAAGCGCGTCGCCAGCGACGAAAGCAGGTTCATGTCGAACGAACCCGTTGCCCAGCCCAGCAGGGCAAAGATGATCGACAGCCCCCCAAGGGCGAAGGCGACGAGATAGCCGAACATCAGCGTGACGAGGATCGCCACAAAGAACAGGCCGGCCAGAATCTGGCCGGAAAGGACGGGATCCATCTGCGCGCTCCCCCGTTAGTGGCTGGACGCGGCGGGGGCGAATTCCTCGCGCCCGCGCAGGACAAGGATAGACCGCGCGATCATCGCCGCACCCTGCAGCAGGACCAGCGCGGCAAAGACCAGAAGCGTCCCCTTCAGGATCCAGTAGTTCTGCAGCCCCCCCGGATTGGGCGACATCTCGTCTGCGGCCCATGAATTGCCGACCATCGTCCAGAAGGCCCAGGCGCAGACTGTGACGAAGGGGATCAGGAAGATAACCGTCTGGATCAGGTCCGACCGCGCCCGCCCGCGGTTCGTCCAGCGGGAATAGAAGATGTCCACCCGCACGAAGCCGCCCATGACCATCGTGTATCCCGCGCCCAGCACGATCACCGCGGCATGCTGCCAGACGTACAGATCCTGCAGCCATGTGAAGTTCGTGTTCAGCGCATAGCGTGTATAGACGGTCGAAAAACAGACCAGAACCGTTCCCAGCGCCATCCACGACACGACATTTCCTATCGTCCGGTTCAGCCCTTCGGACCACCGGACGAAGCCTTCAAGACTCATCTTCATTCCCCCTGCTACCGGACCCTTTTCCCCGGGCGGGGCGGGCCGCCGGCACCTGTCGCGCCGAATGGCCCGCCGCGCGCCATGGCGCGGTCCATTTTTCGTAGCGCCGAGATGGGGATGCAAAGCCGCGTTGCAAAGATATCTTTGGCAGCGGACGCGAAATATTCTTGCGGGTGCGTCGCCCGCCGCGGAATTAGCGCGAAGCCGCGAAAAATTCCTGTCGCCTGCTGGGGGGGAGTGCTCTGGAGGCGGGTACCGGAATCGAACCGGTCTTCACGGATTTGCAATCCGCTGCGTAACCTCTCCGCCAACCCGCCGAGAGCATGGGCTGATTAGGGTCTTGCCGCGCGGGCGTCAAGGCGCATTCTGGAAACGCCCCCGCTTCGGCGGGTCGGGCAGCGTCCGCGCCCCGCCCCCACCCAGTGCCATCGCACCTTGCCCCTGCCGCGCCCCCGCAGGCCGTCGGTCCGACATGGCCCCCTCAGCCCCAGTCGAGCACGACCTTGCCTGACCGGCCCGAGCGCATGACATCGAACCCCGCGCGGAAATCGTCCACCTTGAAGCGGTGGGTGATGACGCGCCGCACGTCGAGGCCGTTTTCCAGCAGGGCGATCATCTTGTACCATGTCTCGAAGATCTCGCGCCCGTAGACGCCCTTGATGGTGATGGCCTTGAAGACGATCCGGCTCCAGTCCACGGGGCTTTTGCCGGGCGGGATGCCCAGCATGGCGATGCGGCCCCCCATCACCATCGCCTCGACCATCTGGTCGAGCGCGGCCTGACTGCCGCTCATCTCCATCCCCACGTCGAAGCCCTGCGTCATCTTCAGCCGCGCCTCGACCTCTTTCAAATCCTCTTGCGCGACATTGACGGGGATCACGTCGGCGACCGATGCGGCCAGCGCCAGACGGTCGGGGTTCACGTCGGTGATGACCACATGGCGCGCGCCGACATGGCGGGCCACGGCGGCCGCCATGATGCCGATGGGGCCGGCACCCGTGATCAGCACATCCTCGCCCACCAGATCGAAGCTGAGCGCCGTATGCACGGCATTGCCCAGCGGGTCGAGGATCGCGCCGATTTCGTCGTCGATGTCATCCGGCAGGGGCACCACATTGAAGGCGGGCAGGCGCAGGTATTGCGCGAAGGCGCCCTGTTCGTTCACCCCGATCCCGCGCGTGGCAGGGTCGAGGTGGAATTTCCCCGCGCGGGACTGGCGGGAGGTCTTGCCGATCAGATGCCCCTCGCCCGAACAGCGCTGGCCGATGGAGAGCCCCTCGACATTGCGCCCGACCTCGACGATCTCGCCCGCGAATTCGTGGCCGGTGACAAGGCCCAAGGGCACGGTGCGCGCAGCCCACTCGTCCCAGTTCCAGATATGGATGTCGGTGCCGCAGATGCCGGTCTTGCGGATGCGGATCAGCACGTCATCGGGCCCGATCTCGGGCACGGGGCGGGTGTCCATCCAAAGGCCCGGCTCGGGTTTCAGCTTTGCCAGTGTCTTCATTTCGTTCGACATCAGATCACCCCCCGATCAAATCACACCCTGCGCCTTGCCGGCGGCGGCAAACGCCTCCAGCGCGACATCGAGATCGTCGCGCGTCAGCCGCGCGTTCATCTGCGTGCGGATGCGGGCCTGCCCTTTCGGCACGACCGGAAAGAAGAAGCCCGCCACATGCACCCCGCGCGCGGCGAGATCGGCCGCCATGGCCTGGGCCAGTTGCGCCTCGCCCAGCATCACGGGGATGATCGGATGTTCCCCCGCCAGCAGGCGGAAGCCTGCCGCCTGAAGCCCCGCGCGCCAATAGCGGGCGTTGTCGAACAGCCGCGCGCGCAGGTCATCGGCCCCTTCGACGATGTCGAGCGCGGCCAGCGCCGCCCCCACCACCGCAGGCGGCAGGGCGTTCGAGAAGAGGTAGGGCCGCGCCCGCTGGCGCAGAAGGTCGATCACCGGCTGCGGCCCCGCGATGTAGCCGCCCAGCGCGCCGCCCAGCGCCTTGCCCAGCGTGCCGGTCAGGATGTCGGCCTGCACCCCGAAATGGGCGGGCGTGCCGCGCCCCTCTGGCCCCATGAACCCCGTGGCGTGGCAATCGTCCACCATCACCATCGCGCCGTACGCATCGGCCAGCGCGCGGATTTCCGGCAGTTTCGCCAGATAGCCGTCCATTGAGAAGACGCCATCGGTGGCGATCAGGATGAAGCGCGCGCCATCCGCGCGGGCCTGTTTCAGCTGCGCCTCCAGATCGGCCATGTCGGAATTGGCGTAGCGGTAGCGCCGCGCCTTGCAGAGCCGGATGCCGTCGATGATGGAGGCATGGTTCAACGCGTCAGAGATCACCGCATCCTCTGGCCCCAGAAGCGGCTCGAACAGGCCCCCGTTGGCATCGAAGCAGGCCGCGAACAGGATCGTGTCGTCATGGCCGAGGTAGCGGGCAAGGCGGGTTTCCAGTTGGCGGTGGATGTCCTGCGTGCCGCAGATGAAGCGGACCGAGGCCATGCCATAGCCGTGATCGGCCATCGCGCGCCCCGCCGCCGCGATCAGACGCGGGTCGTCGGCAAGGCCGAGATAGTTGTTGGCGCAGAGGTTCAGCATCGACCGCCCCTCCATCGCCACATGCGCCCCCTGCGGCCCGCCGATCAGGCGTTCGCGCTTGAAAAGCCCCTCGGCGCGGATGTCCGCCAGGGTCTGTCCGATATGGCTCAGGAAAGCGACCTTGTCCGGCATGGTGGAACATCCTCCGTTTTGACGGAAAGTGTCACAATCACAGCGTGCCGTCAATATAGCGGAAAAAAATCCGCCATGATAGCCCGCGTCGTGCCTGTCGATCGCGGGGAAGCGGGGGTTTCACACCCCCGCACCCCCGTGGGATATTTGGAAACAGATGAAGCCCGTGACGGCCGGGACAGTCTTCAGCTGTCCTGCACGATCAGGATGGCGCGCGCCGCCGCATCGCCCGCGCGGATCGCGTGGGGGCGGTCGGCGGGGTAGCGGGCGGTGTCGCCCGCGCCGAGGGTGGCGTGATCCTCGCCCGAGGTGACGGAAAGCTGCCCTTCGATCACGGTCAGATGTTCGCGGCAGCCCGCCGAATGGGGATCGCTGACCAGCGCGGCACCGGCGGCGAAGGACAGGTCATAGACCTCGTGTTCGCCCACCGTCTCGGCCGGTGACAGGATGCGGATACGCACGCCCGCCGCGCGCGCGATGACGGGGGCGGCGGCGGCGCGGGTCACGTCGATCCCCGCCTGCGGCTTGTCCTCAAGAAGCCCCGCGAAATCGACCTGCAGCGCCTGCGTCAAATTCCAGAGCGTGGCGACGGTGGGCGAGGATTCCCCCCGCTCGATCTGGCTGACCATCGAGCGCGACACGCCCGAAAGTTTCGCCACCGCATCGAGCGACAGACCCCGCGCCTTGCGCGCCTCGCGCAGGTTGGTGGCCAGCCGGTCATGGATGTCGGAACGCGGGTTCATGCGCGGCAGGGTGGCGCGGCGGCGGGGCGGCGTCAATCGCCCCTGCCGCGTCAGGTGCCGCAATAGGTGACGTAGCGGCCGAAGCCCTGCGGCGCGGGCAGGGCATAGGGGTCAAGCGCGGGGTCGTCGTCGAAGGGGCGGATGATGGCAGCCAGAAGCGCATGGAACGGGGCCATGTCGCCCGCGGTCGCGGCAGAGAGCGCCTCTTCGACCTTGTGGTTGCGCGGGATGATGCGCGGGTTCGCGGCGCGCAGGCGCAGGGCCGCATCGGGGGCCAGCCGCGCCCGCCAGCGCGGCAGCCATGCGTCGAGTTTCGCGGGATCGGCGAACAGCGGGCGCAGAAGGCCGTCCTTCCCTTCGGCCGCATCGGCAAGGCGGCGGAAGGTCAGCGTCCAGTCGGCCCCCTGCCCCTCCATCGCGGCCAGCAGATCGTCGGCCAGCGCGCCGTCATCGTCGCGCGCGCCATCGAGCGCGAGTTTCGCCCGCATCACCGCCACCCATTCGGCGCGGTAGCGGGCGGCGATCCCTTCCAGCCGGTCGTTGGCCAGATCGACGCCCGTGTCGGGGTCTTCGTGGAACAGCGGCAGCAGCGCCTCGGCCAGACGGGCGAGGTTCCAGCCGAGGATCAGCGGCTGGTTGGCATAGGCATAGCGCCCCGTGTGGTCGATCGAGGAGAAGACCGTGCCCGCGGCGTAGTCCTCCATGAAGGCGCAGGGGCCGTAATCGATCGTCTCGCCCGAGAGCGCCATATTGTCGGTGTTCATCACGCCATGGATGAAGCCCGCGCCCATCCACTGCGCGATCAGCCGCGCCTGCGCCGCGATCACCGCATCGAAGAGCGCGAGATAGGGGTTGGCCGCCCCCGCCGCATCGGGGTAGTGGCGGGCGATGGTGTGATCGGCCAGCGCGCGGACCTGCGCCCTGTCCGAGCGTGCGGCGAAGAACTGGAAGGTTCCGACGCGGATATGGCTGGCCGCCACCCGCGCCAGCACCGCGCCGGGCAATTCGGTGTCGCGCAGCACGGGCGCGCCGGTGGCCACCACGGCCAGCGCGCGGGTCGTGGGAATGCCGAGGGCGGCCATCGCCTCGCCCATCAGATACTCGCGCAGCATCGGGCCGACCGCGGCCTTGCCATCGCCCCCGCGCGAAAAGGGCGTGCGGCCCGATCCCTTCAGCTGGATGTCCCAGCGCCGGCCCTGCGGGTCCAGCACCTCGCCCAACAGCAGCGCGCGGCCATCGCCCAGTTGCGGCGAGAAGCCGCCGAACTGGTGGCCGGCATAGGCCTGTGCCACGGGCTCGGCGCCGTCGGGCAGGCGCGCGCCGGACAGGACCTCTGCCGCCTCATGCTGCAGGCGCGCGGGGTCGAGGCCAAGCGCAAGCGCAACCCCCTCGTTCAACGCCAGAAGGCGCGGGGCGGGCGGCGACGCGGGCGGCGCGGGCAGGAAGGTGCCCGGCAGGTCGCGAACATAGCTGTTGTCGAAGGGGAAAAGCGGGGTCATCGGGCTGGCCTTTGCATCGCCCCCCGATATGGACCCCCGCCCCCGCCGGCGCAAGCGCAAGGCGGACGTCGCGCGCCCCTCAGTGGCGCGACGCAAAGATCGGGTCAGGGCCGGACGTCGATCTTGGCCAGCTGCCAGATGGAGCGGGAATAGATCACTTCCGTCTGGTATTCAGATTTCGAATCATAGGGATAGACCACCCAGAGCGGCCCCTTGTCACGCACTGACAGCGCCTTGCCGTTCATGGCATAGGCAAGGATCGGCCCGCCTTCGACCGCATCCGACACGGGGATTTCCACCGTGTAGTCGTTCAGGGCCGAGGCCGCGATGGTGCCGCCTTCGGCCCCCAGACGGTCGAGCAGGTCCTTCAGCGACACGCCGGTGAAGCTTTGCACCCCGTCGGTCCAGATGGTCGAGGTTTCGATCGTCACCGCGGGCATGGCTTCCAGCATCGCCAGATCGAAGCGGGCGGTGTCGCCATCGTTGCGGTGCTGGATCGCGCCGCTGACGGTCAGGATCGTCTCGCCCGTCGGGGCGTCAAGGGCGGTGTCGGCCAGCGCCGGGGCGGCAAAGGACAGCGACAGGGCGAAAGCGGCAACGAGGCTGCGGCGGGTAAGCGGCACGGCGGGCTCCTGAATGAACTGTCGGATAGACTACATTAACCGCAGGGTGACCGGCAGCTATGCTTCCGTGTAGGAAAGCCCCCACAAAGGAACCTCCGGCATGCAGGTTAATCGGAAGGGGTTGCTGCAGTGTTAATGCTGGTCGGGGCGATAGGATTCGAACCTACGACCTACGGTACCCAAAACCGTCGCGCTACCAGACTGCGCCACGCCCCGATCCGGCGGTCTTAGCCAAGTTCGCCGGCGAAGGAAAGCATCACTCGCAGGGCCAGGCGGCGATGGCGGGGTCGATCGCGGGATGGCGCAGATCTCCGCCCTCGGCGATTCCCATCCGCCGCGCGAGGCCGCCGTTGATTTCCAGCACATAGACGACATCCTCGCCCCCGTCGATCGGGGTGGTGTCGCCCGGAACGGCATCGGAATGGACGCGCGTGATCCGGCCCGTCCGGTCGGCGAAGATCATGTCGAGCGGGATGAGCGTGTTCTGCATCCAGAACGAGGCGCGCTGCGGCGCGTCATAGACGAAGAGCATCCCCGCCCCCATGGGCAGGCTTTCGCGGAACATCAGGCCCCGCGCACGTTCCGCCCCGTCATCGGCGAGTTCGACCGTGAAGCGGGCGGTGCCGCCCGGGCCGCGGATGTCGACGGAATCGGGACGGCAGGCTGCCGTGGCGGGCCCCGCAAGGCCCAGCACGGCGGCGGCCATCAGCCATTGCGCGCGGCGGCTTCCCACGAGACGACCTGAACGGCCATGCGGCCGCGCTTGCCTTCGATGATCCGCAGGCAGACCGCCTCGCCCGCCTGCAGGTCGGCAAAGCCCGACACGCGCAGCACCTCGATATGGATGAACACGTCCTCGCTGCGGCCGAAGACATTGGCAAAGCCGAAGCCCTTGGCCTTGTCGAACCACTTCACCCGCGCGGGTTCCAGCGGCAGCTTGGTGATCTCTTCGGGATTGGTGGGCGCGTTCTCGTCGCCCAGCGGGAAGGTCACGCCCTGGGGCGGTTCGATCGACAGAACCTCGACGGCCTGAACGCCCCGTTGGGTCATCTGCACATTCACCGAAATACCAGCCCCGTCCGCGACAGAGTTCTGACCGTAATTCCGAAGCACATTGGCATGCAACAGGATATCGGCGCCGCCTTCGTCAGCGACGATGAAGCCGAACCCCTTGCCGGGATCGAACCACTTCACGCGACCGTGGACCGTATACACCGGCCTATTCTCGTCCGTCATTCCTTGCGCCGTCTTCCAATGCGGGGGTTTCGTCCACAGTCATGGCGCGAATTTCCCTCCGGATTCAAGGGTCAATTATTAACTTTTATGGAGAGAACAGGCCGCAAGCCCCCCAGTTCAGGGGTTCAGACGGCTGATTTTCCAAGGTTCATCGATATTTCCGCGCTCCCAGCGGAAACGGTCATGCAGGCGGAAAGCGCCGTCTGCCCAGAATTCGATCTCAACCGGAAGGATACGGATGCCCCCCCAAAAGGGTGGACGTCCGGGGTTCGGGCCATGCTGGGCCGTCACTTTGGCGACCTCGGCCATCAGGGCCGCGCGCGACGACAGCGGTTCGGACTGGCGCGAGGCCCATGCGCCGAGGCGGCTCTTCAGGCTGCGGCTGGCATAGTATTCGTCCGCCTGCGGCCCCTCCTCGCGCTCGGTCAGCCCGCGCACGCGGATCTGGCGGCGCAGCGACTTCCAGTGCAGCACGAAGGCGGCCTTGCCGGCGGCCTCGATCTCCTGCGCCTTGCGGCTGGTGTAGTTGGTGTAGAAGACGAAGGCGCGCGCCTCGATCTCCTTCAAGAGCACCATCCGCACATTGGGCAGGCCCGCCGGATCGACGGTGGCCAGCGCGATGGCGTTGGGATCGTTGGGCTCCTGCGGCTCGGCCTCGGCCAGCCAGGCGCGCGCGATGGCAAAGGGGTCGTCCCCCGCGAAGATTCCGCTTCTGTCCATGATGTCGGTCTGCTTCCGTCTGTCTGCGTTCCATCGGGTGCGGCCACCGGCCGCCTGCCCGCCCTTGATGCAAGGCGGCTCTTCGCCTACACCTCACCGTCAACACAAAGACTGGGCGAGGGACAGGCAATGTCAACGGGACTCATGGCAGGAAAGCGCGGGCTGATCATGGGCCTTGCGAATGACAAATCCATCGCCTGGGGCATCGCCAAGGCGCTGGCCGACCACGGGGCCGAGATGGCCTTCTCCTATCAGGGCGAGGCGCTGAAGAAGCGGGTGGAACCGCTCGCCGCCTCGATCGGCACGCCGAAACTCTTCGAATGCGACGTGACGGACGAAGCGTCGATGGACGCGATGTTCGCCGCGCTCAAGGCGGACTGGGGCAAGATCGATTTCCTCGTCCATGCCATCGGATTTTCCGACAAGAACGAGTTGCGCGGCCGCTACGTCGACACCTCGCGCCAGAACTTCCTGATGACGATGGACATTTCCGTCTATTCCTTCACCGCCGTCTGCCAGCGCGCCGCGGCGATGATGCCCGATGGCGGCTCGCTTTTGACGCTGACCTATTACGGCGCGGAAAAGGTCATGCCGCATTACAACGTGATGGGTCTGGCCAAGGCCGCGCTCGAATCCAGCGTGAAATACATCGCCGAGGATCTGGGCAAGGACGGCATCCGCGTCAACGCGATCAGCGCGGGCCCGATCAAGACGCTCGCCGCCTCGGGCATCGGCGATTTCCGCTACATCATGAAGTGGAACGAGCTGAACTCGCCCCTGCGCCGCAACGTGACGCAGGAAGAGGTGGGCAAGGCCGCGCTCTACCTGCTCTCGGACCTCGGCTCGGGCACCACGGGCGAGAACCTGCATGTCGACGCAGGCTACCATGTCGTCGGCATGAAGGCGGTGGACGCCCCCGATATCGACGCGGTCACGGGGCGGAACGGCAAGGAATGACGCTCGCGGCCTTCCTCGCGCTCTCGACCGTGCAGCTGATGGCCGCGATCAGCCCCGGTCCGGCGGTGCTGATGACGGCGCGCACGGGCGTGACGCAGGGCCTGAGGATGGGCATCTGGATGGCGGCGGGGATCGGCTTCGGCGCGGTCTTCTGGGCGGTCGCGGCCCTCTTCGGCCTTGCGGTGCTGTTCAAGATCGCCCCCGCCCTGCTCACGGTGCTGAAAATCGCGGGCGGTGCCTATCTGGTCTGGATCGCCATCCAGATGTGGCGCCACGCGCCCGAACCGCTCTCGACGCAGGCCAACGACACCACCCTGCCCCGCTCCGGCCCCGCCGCGCTGTGGAAGGGGATCACGACCCAGCTGGCCAACCCCAAGCCCGTGGTCTTCTTCGGCGCGGTCTTTGCCGGCATGGTGCCGCCGGATACGGCCCTCTGGATCAAGGGCGCGCTCCTCTGCGTGGTCTTTTCCACCGATTTCGTCTGGAACGTGATCGTGGCGCGCCTCTTCTCGTTCGACCGCACCCGCGCGGCCTATCTGTCGCTGAAAACAGCGATCGACCGCAGCTTCGGCGGCATCCTTGCCGCGCTTGGCCTGAAGGTCGCGCTGACATGATCCCGCACTTCATCTGTTCATAAATATCCCGGGGGTGCGGGGGCTGGCCCCCGCCCTTCCGCCCGACACGAAGGAACCCGCCATGAATGACCGCCTGCCCCATGAAAAAGGTTTCCACGTCAGCTGGGACCAGATCCACCGCGATGCCCGCGCGCTGGCATGGCGGCTCGATGGCAAGGGCCCGGGCGAGGGCGGGACGTGGAAGGCCGTGGTCGGCATCACGCGCGGCGGGCTGGTGCCCGCGATGATCGTCTCGCGCGAACTCGACATCCGCGTCGTGGATACGATCAGCGTCAAATCCTACAGCCACCAGTCCCAGACCGAGGCCAAGGTGACAAAGTCCCCCCAGACCGATCTGATGGGCGACGGCACGGGCATCCTGATCGTCGATGACCTTGTGGACAGCGGCAAGACGCTGGAGCTTGTCCGCAGGCTTTACCCCAAGGCGCATTTCGCCACCGTCTATGCCAAGCCCCACGGCAAGCCGCAGGTCGACACCTATGTGACCGAGGTGTCGCAGGACACCTGGATCTTCTTCCCGTGGGACATGGCGCTGCAATATGTCCAGCCCTTCCGCGGCAACGACTGACGCCCCCTACCGGACCGAGAAGATGCCGATGACCCTGCCCCTGAACCCCGCCATGGCCGCCACCGAACCGCCCCCGGTGATGGAGGCGCGGCGCTGGATCGAGGGGGTCAGCTTCCCCGCAGACCGCCCGCTGATCAACGTCAGCCAGGCCGCGCCCGTGGAGAGCCCGCCGCTCGGCCTGCGGCAGGCGCTGGCCGACGCCGCGTTGAACGACCCGAACGCGCATCTCTATGGCCCCGTGCTGGGGCTGCCCGCGCTGCGCGAGGAG
>JBEEOG010000050.1:0-7817 GCA_041191745.1 Pseudomonadota bacterium
GGAGGGGCGGACGCCGTCTGTGACATAGGCACCGGATTTCATGGCGCGGTCGAGGATGTCGTTCTGGTTGGTGGCGATCACCAGTTTCTCGATCGGCAGGCCCATCCGGCGGGCGATGTAGCCTGCGAAGATGTCGCCGAAATTGCCCGTGGGGACGGTGAAGCTGACCGCGCGGTGGGGCGCGCCAAGGCTGACAGCGGCAGAGAAGTAATAGACCACCTGCGCCAGAACCCGCGCCCAGTTGATCGAATTGACCCCCGCCAAACGCACGCCGTCGCGGAAGGCGAAGTCGTTGAACATGTCCTTCACGCGGGCCTGGCAATCGTCGAAATCGCCATCCACGGCCAGCGCGTGGACATTCGCCTCGGACGGCGTGGTCATCTGGCGGCGCTGCACGTCCGACACGCGGCCATGCGGGTAGAGGATGAACAGGTCGACATTGGCCAGCCCGCGGAACGCCTCCATCGCGGCCGATCCGGTGTCGCCGCTGGTGGCCCCCACGATGGTGATCCGTTCGCCCGTCTTGGCCAGCGCCGCCTGCATCATCTGGCCGATCAGCTGCATGGCGAAGTCCTTGAAGGCCAGCGTCGGCCCGTGGAACAGCTCCAGCAGGAAATGGTTGGGGGCAAGCTGCACGAGCGGCGCGCGCGCGGCATGGCCGAAGCCCGCATAGGCCCGCGCGATCAGCCCGCGGAATTCGTCATCGCCGAAGGTATCGCCAAGGAAGGGGCGCATCACGCGGAAGGCCACCTCCTCGTAGGGCAGGCCCGCAAGGGCCGCGATGTCGGCTTGGGCCATCACCGGCACGGCTTGCGGGACGTAAAGCCCGCCGTCGCGCGCAAGGCCCGTCATCATCGCCTCGCCGAAGGTCAGGACGGGGGCCGCGCCGCGGGTCGAGATATAGTTCATCGTCATGCCTTTCAGCCCGTGGGATCAGACGCTGCGCCGCCTGATACGCCACAGGAAATACGCTGTCATCCCCAGCCATGTTGCGGCCAGCAGAAACCACTGCACCGCATAGCCCCAGTGATCGTTGGGAATAGTCGAGGTATCGACGGGAAGCGGCTCGATTCCGTCTCCGGTCGGTTCGCGCGCGACAATATATGTGGGTTCGGTCTGCAACCGTGCCGACATCGCCACCGCATCGCGGGCGAACCACAGGCCCGTCGCGGCATCGGGCGGCGGGATGAAGCCGTCGGTTTCCTCGGGCCAGTGCAGGTTGCCCACCACGGTCGCGTCGGTGACGGTCAGGGCGCGGTCCTTGTCGGCATCGGGCAGGAAGCCCCGATCGACAAGAATGCGGCGGTCGCCCGTGGCGAAGGCCTCGATCACGCGCACGCCCGCCCCCACCTGCTTGCGGCTGACAAGGACATAGAGACGTTCGCCCGTGAAACGGCCCGACACGGTGACGGGCAGGTAGCGGTCGCCTTCGGGGTCGGGGGCGGCGGGAAGCGCGACGGGTGCGGCAGTGATGCGCGCCTCGATCTCGGCAAGGATCGCCTCCTTCCACTCCATCCGGCGCAATTGCCACATGCCAAGGCTGATCAGGATCGCGGCACCGGCCAGACCGAACAGCAAGGGCAGGATCATGCGGCGTGACATCGAGCAGGTCTTCCCGAAAGACAGAGGGCGCGGGGTTGTCCCGCGCCCTGCCATGAAGGTCAAGGGGTGCGGGGTGGCTCAGCGGCCCCAGACATAGATCGCGGCGAAGAGGAACAGCCAGACCACGTCCACGAAGTGCCAGTACCAGGCGGCGGCCTCGAAGCCGATGTGCTTCTCGGGGGTGAAGTGGCCCTTCAGCGCGCGGATCAGGCAGACGCCGAGGAAGATCGTCCCGATGATCACATGCGCGCCGTGGAAGCCCGTCGCCATGAAGAAGTTGGCGCCATAGATGTTGCCGGCGAAGCCAAAGGCCGCGTGGCTGTATTCGTAGGCCTGCATGAAGGTGAAGACGATCCCCAGCACGATGGCCAGCGCCAGACCGTTCACCAGATCCTTGCGGTTGTTTTCATGCACCAGCGCATGGTGCGCCCAGGTCGCCGCGGCACCCGAGCACAGCAGGATCAGCGTGTTGATCAGCGGCAGGTGCCACGGGTCGAAGGTTTCGATCCCCGCCGGCGGCCAGACCCCGTCGATCGCCGGGCTTTGCGGGCCCATCGGATAGAGCGCGTGCTTGAAAAAGGACCAGAACCACGCCGCGAAGAACATCACTTCCGACATGATGAACATGATGAAGCCGTAGCGCAGGCCGATCCGCACGACAGGCGTGTGGTCACCGACCTGGCTTTCCTTCACCACGTCGGCCCACCAGCCGAACATGACGTAAAGGACGCCCACGAGGCCGATCAGGAACATCCACGGTCCCATGGCATGCATCCACAGCACCGCGCCGAACAGCATGACGAAGGCGGCGACCGATCCGAGGAAGGGCCAGATGGACGGCGGCAGGATGTGGTAATCGTGGTTCTTGGCGTGTGCCATTTCCGGTTCCCTCGTTTTCTTGTCAGTTTACCTGCTGTCCCGCCGGCGCGGCAAGCGCGGCTTGGCTTTCGGGCAGCGGAGTTTCGTAGAAGGTGTAGGAGAGCGTGATCTCCTTCACATGCTGGCCTTCGAGATCCTTCAGCATTTCGGGATCGACGAAGAAGGAGACCGGCATCTCGACCGTCTCTCCGGGTTGCAGGACCTGTTCGGTGAAGCAGAAGCAGGCGATCTTCTGGAAATAGCCGCCCGCCGCATCGGGCGTCACGTTGAAGCTGGCCGTGCCCGCCACGGGGCGGTCGGTCGGGTTGTGGGCGGTGTAGAAGGCCAGCACGTTCTCGCCAATCCGGACCGTCATCTCGCGCTGGGCGGGGGCGAATTCCCACGGCATCCCGCGCTCGATCGAGGCGTCGAAGCGCACCTTCACCGTCTGTTCGAGGATCGTGTCCGGTGCGGCGGTCGCCACGCCCGGCGTGCCGCCGAACCCCGTGACGCGGCAGAACCAGTCGTAGAAGGGCACCGCCGCGAAAGAGAGCGATCCCATCGTGACCACCACCCCGACAAGGTAGAATGCGGTCTTGTTCTGTCCGTTCACGGGGTGCCTCCTTCGGTTTTCTCCGCCATTTCGGGGCGGACGCTGTGATCGAATGCCTGCATCGGATCGCCCTGCGTGACCTTGACCACAGTCAGGACGAAGACCAGCACCACAAAGGCCGCCAGCGTCAGCCCGAGCCCGAGGTTCAGGCCGAAGCGGCGCTTGTGGAGTTCATGTTCGGGCGGGAACGGCATCACCAGCCCCCCATGCCATAGGGCTTGAGCGCGGCTTCGGCGAGGAAGGCCCCGAAATGCAGGAACAGATAGTAGAGCGAGAAACGGAACACCGATTTCTCGACGGCATATCCGTCTGCCTCGGCCATCTGCTCGTCGCGCTTCCAGATGCGCCAGGCGCCGATCAGGAACCATGCGTTCAGCGCCAGTGCCGCAGCCAGATAGATCGGCCCGCCGATCGAGGTGAAGGCCGCGCCCACCGCGACGGGGACAAGCAGGATGGTGTAGACAAGGATATGCGTCCGCGTCGCGCGGCGACCGTGGGTCACGGTCAGCATCGGCACGCCCGCGTTGGAATAGTCATCCTTCATGAACAGCGCCAGCGCCCAGAAATGGGGCGGCGTCCACATGAAGATCAGCGTGAACATCAGCACGCTTTCCACCGACACCGTGCCCGTCGCGCAGGCCCAGCCGATCATGGGCGGGAAAGCCCCCGCCGCGCCGCCGATCACGATGTTCTGCGGCGTCGAGCGCTTCAGCCACATCGAATAGATCACGGCATAGAAGAAGATGGTGAAGGCCAGAAGCGCCGCCGCCAGCCAGTTCGCTGCCAGCCCCAGCATCACGACCGAGATGCCCGACAGCGCCAGCCCCACCGCCAGCGCCGCATCGCCCGTGACGCGGCCCGCGGGGATCGGGCGGTTCTTCGTGCGGCGCATCACCGCATCGATGTCGGCATCCCACCACATGTTCAACGCGCCCGAGGCACCGCCACCCAGTGCGATGAACAGGATCGCGGCAAAGGCCACCACCGGATGGACCGAAACCGGCGCGACCAGCAGCCCCACCAGCGCGGTGAACACCACGAGCGACATCACGCGCGGCTTCAGAAGCTGCACGTAATCCCCGAAGCCCGCCTCCTGCGGCCCTTCAAAGGCGCGAATGTCGGTCATGCGTCCGTCCTGTCAGGTTGGGTCGGGGCCGCATGCGCGCGGCCCGCCCTGCCAAGGGACCGGGCCCCGCAAGGCCCGGCATGCGATCAGTTCGAGGCGACCTGCACCGGCGCTTCCATGTCGGCGGCCGACAGGACGACATCACCGGCCTTGGCCTGTTCCAGCCAGCGGGCATAGACCTCTTCCGACACGACCTTGACCGTGATCGGCATGTAGGCATGCAGCTGGCCGCAGAGTTCCGAGCACTGGCCGAAATAGATGCCCTCGCGCTCGGCCTTGAACCACAGCTGCGCCAGACGACCCGGGACGCCATCCTGCATCACGCCGAAGGCGGGGATCTTCCAGGAATGGATCACGTCGGCGGCGGTCACCTGCATCACGATCGTCTTGCCCACGGGCACCACGACGGCGGTGTCGGTGGCCAGAAGGAACTGCTCCTTGGTGTAGCCCGCGTCGATCAGCTGCTGCTCCACCTCGGGCGTCAGCATGTTGTTGCCGCCCGTGGCGGGCGAGCCGATCATGTAGCTGTCGAACGAGATGCCCTCGTCCGGATATTCATAGGACCAGTACCACTGCGCGCCGGTCACCTTGATCGTCACGTCCGCGACGGGGATTTCCTGCTGCTTGAACAGCACCGGAAGCGAGAAGAACCCGATGAAGACAAGGATCACGATCGGGATCGCGGTCCATGCGATTTCCAGCGGCGTGTTGTGGGTGAACTTGGCGGGCGTCTTGTTGGCGCGCTGGTTGTAGCGGATCATCACCCAGATCAGCAGACCCGTCACGAAGATCGTGATCACGGTGATGATGTAGAGGATCATGTGGTCCAGACCCTGCAGGTCGCGGGCAAGTTCCGTCGCGGCAGGCTGGAAGCCGATGCCGCGGTCGATCGGCTGGCCGACCACCTCCAGCGCCTGCGCGGAAGCCGCGCCGGCTGCAAGGGTTGCCGCAAAGCCCGCAGCGACAGCGTTCAATTTGGTCAGAAGACGCATGTTCGTATCCCGTTCGACTGTGCGGCTTCGCTGCCGCTTCTTCGGTTCCACGCATCCGCCCGCAACCGGCAGGGGCGCAGAATCCCGGTTGTTTCCGGCCTGCTTGAAACCATATTAGGGGCGGCGCGACAAGCAAAAGAGTTGCGGCAAAAGCGCGCCATTTGATGCAGATCAAGGACAGTCCCCGATGACAGATGCGCCCTTCCGCCCCTTCGAAACCCATCTGGACGAAGGGGTTGCGCTTTCGGTCCTGCGCGCCGCGACCGCAGGGGCCGAGGACGGGGAGCTCTTCCTCGAACGCAAGCGCTCCGAGGCGATCGTGCTGGATGACGGCCGGATCAGGACGGCCTCCTACGACGCCTCCGAAGGCTTCGGCCTGCGCGCGGTGAAGGGCGAGGTGGCGGGCTACGCCCATTCGACCGAGATTTCGGAACGCGCGCTGCGCCGCGCGGCGGAAACCGCACGGCTGGCGGTGGGCGATGGCGGCGGCGTGCTGGCCCCCGCGCCCAAGGGCACGAATGCGCGCCTCTACGGCGATGCCGATCCGATGGCCGATGCCACCTTTGCCGCCAAGATCGACCTTCTGAAGGAAATCGACGCCTATGCCCGCGGGCTCGACCGCCGCGTGGTGCAGGTGTCGGCCACCCTCTCGGCCGGCCTGCAGGAGGTGGAGATCCTCCGCCCCGAAGGCCTGCGCCTTGCCGATATCCGCCCGATGGCGCGGATGAACGTCTCGGTCATCGTCGAGTCGGGCGGGCGGCGCGAACAGGGCGGCACGGGCGGGGGCGGGCGGTTCGGCCTCGCGCAGCTGATGGCGCGCGACCACTGGCAGCCGCTGGTGCGCGAGGCGCTCCGCATCGCGCTGGTGAACCTCGACGCCATCCCCGCACCGGCGGGGGTGATGGATGTCGTTCTCGGCCCCGGCTGGCCGGGGATCCTGCTGCACGAGGCGATCGGCCACGGGCTTGAGGGCGACTTCAACCGCAAGAAGACCTCGGCCTTCGCGGGGCTGATGGGCCAGCAGATCGCGGCGAGGGGGGTGACGGTGCTGGATGACGGCACGATCCCAGACCGGCGGGGCTCCATCTCGGTCGATGACGAAGGCACCCCGTCCGGCAGGAACGTGCTGATCGAGGACGGCATCCTAGTGGGCTACATGCAGGACCGCCAGAACGCCCGCCTGATGGGCGTTGCGCCCACCGGCAACGGGCGGCGCGAAAGCTTTGCCCATATTCCGATGCCGCGGATGACCAACACCTACATGCTGGGCGGGTCGGGCGACCCCGCCGCGATCCTGTCCGAAGTCCGGGACGGCATCTATGCCGTGGGCTTCGGCGGGGGCCAGGTCGACATCACCAACGGCAAGTTCGTCTTTTCCTGCACCGAGGCCTACCGCGTGCAGGGCGGAAAGGTCGGCGCTCCGGTCAAGGGGGCCACGCTGATCGGCGACGGGGCGACGGCGCTGAAACAGATCCGCGCCATCGGCAACGACCTTCAGCTCGACCCCGGGATCGGCAATTGCGGCAAGGCGGGGCAATGGGTCCCCGTGGGCGTGGGCCAGCCCACGCTTCTGATCGGCGGGCTGACCGTCGGCGGGTCCGCCGCCTGATCCGGCAGAGGCGGGGGGCCGGCTGCCCCCCGCACCCCCCGAGGATATTTGGACGAAGAGGAAGGCAGCATGGCCCTTCCCTTCCTCTTCGGAAAAATATCCTCAGGGGGTGAATGGGCCGGAACGGCCCAGAGGGGGCGCGAGCGCCCCCTGATTTTTCGCAGAAAAATCGTCAGCGCCCGAACTTGCCCTTCAGCGCATCGGCGAAGGCGTTGCCGCCCCCGTCCTGCCTTGAGGCGGCCTGCTTCGGGGCGGCCTGCATCGGGCCACGCGCGGGTTTGCCCTTGTCCGCGCCCCGCTCGTCGCGGCGGGCGCGCGCCTCTTCGCGCGCCTCGCCGCTGTCGGATTTCATCGTCAGCCCGATCCGCTTGCGCGCCGCGTCGACCTCGACCACGCGGACCTTGACGACATCGCCAGCCTTCACGACCTCGTGCGGGTCCTTCACGAACCGGTCGGCAAGCTGGCTGACATGCACAAGCCCGTCCTGATGCACGCCGATATCGACAAAGGCGCCGAAGGCCGCCACGTTCGTCACCGTCCCTTCCAGCAACATCCCCGGCTTCAGGTCGGAAATCTCGTTCACGCCCTCGCTGAAGGTCGCGGTGCGGAAGGACGGGCGCGGGTCGCGGCCGGGCTTTTCCAGTTCCGACAGGATGTCCTTCACGGTGGGCAGGCCGAAGCGGTCATCGACGAAGGCGCGGGGGTCCACCTTTCGCAGCGCGGCCGCATCGCCCATCAGGGCCCGGATATCGCGCCCGCAGGCCGCGACGATCCGGCGCGCGACCTCATAGGCTTCGGGATGGACGGAAGAGGCATCGAGCGGTTCCGCCCCGCCCGCGATCCTGAGGAAACCCGCCGCCTGTTCGAAGGCCTTGGGGCCAAGCCGCGCGACCTTGAGCAGGTCCTTGCGGGTCCGGAACGGACCATGGGCATCGCGATGCGCGACGATGGCATCCGCCAGCGACGGCCCCACCCCCGACACCCGCGCCAGCAAAGGCGCCGAGGCGGTGTTCAGGT
>JBEEOG010000051.1:0-16272 GCA_041191745.1 Pseudomonadota bacterium
AAGAAGACCCGCAGCACCGCGCCTTCGGTCAGGCCCATGGTGCGCAGGATACCGATGTCGCGGCCCTTGTTCTTGACCAGCATGATCAGGCCCGAGACGATGTTCATCGCCGCGATCAGCACCAGGATCGACAGGATGATGAACATCACGTTGTCCTCGATGTCGAGCGCGCGCAGGAAGGCCCCCGCGCTGTCGCGCCATGTCCAGATCATGGCCGAGGGGCCCGCCGCTTCGGCCACCCGCGGGGCGATGGTGTCGATGGCTTCGGGGTTTTCCGCCATCACCTCGACCTCGTCGGCGCGGCCTTCCTTGTTGAAATAGCTCTGCGCTTCCTCGAACGGCATGTAGATGCGGGTGCGGTCGATGTCGTAGCGGCCCGCGGTGAAGATGTAGACGACCTCGTAGGCATTGACGCGGGGCGATGTGCCGAAGGCGGTCCTCACGCCCGATGGCGCGACAAGGCGCAGGCGGTCGCCGAGGCCCACGCCCAACTCGCGCGCGATGCCCGATCCGATGGCGATGCCGCGGGGGAAATCCCCGACATCGCCCTGCGCGTCGGTCGCGCCGCGCCCGATGCGGGGAATGGCGGCGAAATCGCCGGTGCGCAGGCCCAGCACCTCGGCCCCCAGCGTCGCCTCGCCCCCCGTCACCATGACCTGACCGCGGATCAGGGGGGCGGCGCGGGTGACGCCCTCGACCGTGGCGACGCGGGCGGCGACCGCGTCGTAATCGCTGAATGCACGGACGATCTGGCCCGCCTGATTGACCTCGCCCTGCGGATAGACGGTGACATGGGCATTCGCGCCAAGGATGGTCGAGACGAATTCCGCGCGGAAGCCCGCCCGCACCGACAGCGTGGCGATCAGCGCAAAGACCGCGAGCGTGATGCCGATCAGGCTGATCCATGTCATCACCGACACGCCGCCTTCGGCCCGTCTGGCGCGCAGGTAGCGCCATGCGATCATCCATTCGAAGGGCGCGAAGGGGGGGGTGCTGGCCATGGCATCCGGTGCTGTGATTTCGCGCGCGACACTGTCGGCTGCGGCAAGCCCCGTCAAGGCGGCGTCGGGTCGGGCGCGGTCAGATCGGCGTGTTGTGATGCTCAGGCGCTGACGGCCAGCGCGATGGCGGCGAAATGCAGCCCCGCCGCCAGCGCGACGAAACCGTGCCAGATGGCGTTGTGAAAGCGCAGCGCGTGCCATTTGTAGAAGGCCACGCCCGCCACATAGGTCAGCCCCCCCAGCACGATCAGCCACAGCGACAGGGGCGGCAGCGCCGCCGAAGCGGGGCCGATCCCCGCCAGCCCGACCCAGCCCAGCGCGATATAGGCCAAGAGCGACAGCCGGTCATAGCGCCCGGGCAGCGCCACCTTGACCACCGCGCCCAACGCCGCGCCGGTCCAGACGATCGCGCCCAGCGTCCATGCCCATCCGGCATGGTCGAACTGGACGAGGATCGCCGTATAGGTGCCCGCGATCATCACATAGATGGCCGAATGGTCGAAGCGGCGCAGCAGCCATTTCAGGGCCGAGGGCGGGGTCATGTTGTAGGCCAGCGAAAAGCCCCACATCAGGAAATAGCCCCCCGCATAGACCGCAAGCGCCGCGAACAGGCCAAGCTCCGCCCGCTGCAGCACATGGCCCAGCAGCAGCGAGAAGGCGATCACCCCCGCCACAAGCGCCGCGACATGCACGATGCCGTCGGCCAGAAGCTCTCCGGTCGTGAAAGGGCGTTTGGAAAGGCGCGGGTGGTTGTCGGGCAGCGACATGGCGGGCCTGCGGGCAGATGGGGCACGCGCGAAGGATGGGCGCTGGCCCGCGCCTGTCAACGCAGCGCAAGGTCACATGACGCGACGTCGCGCCCCGCCTCACACGCCGCGCATCGCCCAGAACAGGCCCCGCCGCATGAGTTCCGCCGCCGGACCTGTGCCGATCACATCGGCCTGATGGCCGAGCGCGTTGTAATAGACGCGCCCCTTGCCCCAGCCCTTGGTGAAGACGACGGGCATGGCGACGGGGCCGTTCACCGCATGGGGGCCGTCGACCACCGGAAAATCGGTGACGGCATGGACGCGGACGGCGGGATCGACATGGAGGTAATACTGTTCCGTCGACACCTCGAAATCGCCCACGCCCGCGACGAGCGGATCGTCCGTCACCATCCGCACCCCGTAGCGCACGCCGTCATTGCCCGGATGGGCCACCCATTGCGCGCCGGTCAGGAACTGCCAGTCCACATTCTCGCGGAAGGCGTCGCACATGCCGCCATGGCAGCCCGCAAGCCCCGTGCCCGCCGCCACCGCCGCCGCGACGTTCAGCGCCTGTTCCTTTTCGATCCTCGACATGGTCCAGACCGGCACGATCAGGTCGGTCGCGGCAAGGCGGGCCGGATCGTCGAAACAGGAGAGGGTGTCGAAGACCTCGACCTCCACCCCGCCGTCGCGCAGCCATCCGGCGAAGATCGCCGCCACCTTGTCGGGCTGGTGCCCGTCCCATCCGCCCCATGTGACCAGTGCCTTCGGCATGCCGCACCCTCCCGCGCCCAGGGGCGCAGGAAAGCGAAAGCCTTCCGCCCTGTCCATCCCTTTCCCGAGAGGGGCACGATCCTTCTGCGAAGGATCAGGGGGCGCTCGCGCCCCCTCTGGCGCGGTGCCCGCGCCATTCACCCCCGAGGATATTTGGACAGAGAAAACGGGGCGCGCGGCAAAGGAAAGGGGGGAAGGCACGGTGCCTTCCACCCCGCTTGGTCTGCCTGTGGCGGCAGATTAGCGGCCCGCGTAGATCTGCGCGATGCGGTCCACGGCGGCGTCGGGCGACATCTCCTCGCTTTCGCCCGTGCGGCGGCTGGTCAGTTCGACCACGCCATTGGCAAGGCCGCGCGGGCCCACGGTGATGCGCCACGGCAGGCCGATCAGGTCCATCGTGGCGAACTTCGCGCCCGCGCGTTCGTCGCGGTCGTCATAGAGCGCCTCGAGCCCCTTGGCGGCGAGTGCCTTGTAAAGGCTCTCGCAGGCCGCGTCCGCCGCGCCGTCGCCCTGCTTGAGGTTGACGATGCCCACGGGGAAGGGGGTCACGCCTTCGGGCCAGATGATGCCCTTGTCGTCATGGCTCGCCTCGATGATCGCGCCGAGGAGGCGCGAGACGCCGATGCCGTGCGAGCCCATCTCGACCGGCACGCGGCTGCCGTCGGGGGTGACGACGGTGGCGCCCATGGCTTCGGAATATTTGGTGCCGAAGTAGAAGATCTGCCCCACCTCGATCCCGCGGCCCACCTTGCGGTGTTCTTCGGGGACGGTGTCGAACACCGCCTCGTCATGGGTTTCGTCGGTGCGGGCGTAGAGGGTGGTGAATTCCTCGCAGACGCGGGCCACCTGCGCGCGGTCGTCATAGTCGATGTCGCGGCTACCGAGTTTCAGCCCCGTCACGCGGTCGTCGTAGAACACCTCCGACTCGCCCGTCTGCGCCAGCACGAGGAATTCATGCGTGTTGTCGCCCCCTATGGGGCCGGAGGCCGCGCGCATCGGGATCGCGGTCAGGCCCATGCGTTCATAGGTCCGAAGGTAGCTGACCATGTGGCGGTTGTAGGCATGCAGCGCCGCGTCTCGGTCGAGGTCGAAGTTGTAGCCGTCCTTCATCAGGAACTCGCGGCCGCGCATCACGCCGAAGCGGGGGCGCATCTCGTCGCGGAACTTCCACTGGATGTGGTAGAGCGTGAGCGGCAAGTCCTTGTAGCTGTTCACATGGGCGCGGAAGATGTCGGTGATCATCTCCTCGTTCGTGGGCCCATAGAGCATCTCGCGCTTTTGCCGGTCGGTGATGCGCAGCATTTCCTGACCGTAGTCGTCGTAGCGCCCGCTCTCGCGCCACAGGTCGGCGGGTTGCAGCGTGGGCATCAGAAGCGGGATGTGGCCCGCGCGGACCTGTTCCTGATGGACGATCTCCTCGATCCGGCGAAGCACGCGGTAGCCGAGCGGGAGCCATGAATAGATGCCCGCCGCCTGCTGCTTGATCATGCCCGCGCGCAGCATGTAGCGGTGCGAGACGATCTGCGCCTCGGCGGGGTTTTCCTTCAGGACGGGCAGGAAGTAGCGGGACAGACGCATCGGGGCCTCGGGCAAAGGGGGTTCGGCTGCGTTCCTAGCGGGAAGGCCGCCTGCTGGCAACGGTGGCCCGCGCGCGTCACGCCCCTTCGGCACGCAGCGCGATGACCAGCCAGACCACCGCGCCCAGCGCCACGCTGCCCGCGGCCAGAAGGCCCAGCAGATCGGCGGCCATGTCGGCGGCGGCCTGCAGATTGCCCGTGAAGCCGTAGCCGAGCCCCGTGTAAAGCGCGACCCAGACCGCCTCTCCGGCCACGGCGGCGGGGGTGAAGCGGTGCCAACCCTGCCCGGCCGCACCTGCCGCAAGGTTGACATAGGGGCCGAGCGCCGACACCAGCCAGCGCGACAGGAAGACCGCCAGACCGCCGCGGCGGGCCAGAAGGTCGCGCGCCCGCGCCACGGGTTCGGCCCGCTGGCCCAGCCGCGCCACAAGCCCCGCCCCGCCCGCGCGGCCCGCGAAATAGCCCGTCTGGTCGCCCGCCACCGCCCCCGCCAGCGCCGCGCCTGCCGCCCCCGCAAGGGACAGGTCGCCCGCCGCCGCGAAACCGCCCGCCGCCAGCATCAGAAGCGAGGCGGGGATCGGCAGGGCAAGGCAGGACAGGAAGGTGGACACGGCCAGAAGCCAGAGCCCGTATTGCGGCACGAGGGCGAGGAGCCAGTCGGTCACTCCTGCCCCCCGCCCGTCCGCGCCTGCAAGTCCGCCACCGCCGCCTCGACCGCCGCGATGACATCGGCCACCGGAACGCCGCGGTCGCGGGCGATCTCCTGCAGGGTCATGGGGCGGCCCATCGGCAGGGGCAGGCCCGCGATCCGGTCGATCTCGCGCGGGTCGAGGTCCCAGCTCTTGCCGACATAGCCCACCGTCATCCACGGCTGGACGGGTTCGCGCACATGGCCCGACCAGTAGATCGCCCCCGTGGCAAGGCGCAGGGCAAAGACCAGCGTCAGGACCAGCGAAAGGGTCAGGACGCCCATGGCCACGGGGTGGCGGCGGAACAGCTGGCGCATCGCTTGGCCCATATGCTTCGGTCCGATCCTTCCTAGCCCCGAGCAACGCAGGCTGGCAACCTTGGGTCCCCCACGGCATCCGGCGGCGCGCGAAGAAGAATTTTCGCCGAAAATTCTTCGCCCCCCGTCAGCCCGCAGGGCCATCCCCAAGCCCTGCACGCGGCGGCGGGCGGTTTCCGTCGCGCCCACCTGCCCCTTGCGCCGCGATGCGGCAATGGTGATATGCTGGCTTTGGAACCGGAGGCGCGACCATGGCCCTGCCCGTGCGGCTACAGCTTGTCTATTGGGGCATCGCGGCGGCGATGTTCCTGATCGCCCTCTGGCTGCTGGGCAACGTGCTTCTGCCCTTCATCGTGGGCGGCGCGATCGCCTATTTCCTCGACCCCATCGCCGACCGGCTGGAGCGGGCGGGGATGAACCGCGTGGGGGCGACGGTCACCATCTCGCTTGTCGCGCTGATGCTGGCGGTGCTTCTGGTGCTGGCGGTGATCCCGACGCTGGTGCAGCAGCTGGCGGGGCTGATCAACGCCGCGCCCGACATCGCCAACCGTCTGCAATCCTTCCTGATCGAACGCTTTCCGGAACTGACCGACAACACCTCGACCATGCGGCAGACGCTGGCGCAGATTGCGCAGGCGATCCAGTCCAAGGGCGGCGCGCTGGCCGAAACGCTTCTGTCCTCGGCCATGAGCCTTGTCTCGGCGGTGGTGTTCATCGTCGTGGTGCCGGTCGTGGCCTTCTACATGCTGCTCGACTGGGATCACATGTTGGCGCGGATCGACAGCCTTCTGCCGCGCGACCACGCCCCCGTCATCCGCCGTCTGGGGCGCGAGATCGATGCCGTGCTGGCGGGTTTCGTGCGCGGGCAGCTGTCGGTCTGCCTGCTTCTGGGCACCTTCTATGCCGTCGCGCTGATGGTGGCGGGGCTGCAGTTCGGGCTGGTCGTGGGGGCCATCGCGGGGGCGATCACCTTCATCCCCTATGTCGGCTCCATCGTGGGGGGCGCGCTGGCCATCGGGCTGGCGCTGTTCCAGTTCTGGGGCGACTGGCTGTCGATCGGGCTGATCGCCGCCATCTTCGCCTTCGGCCAGTTCATCGAGGGCAACGTGCTGACGCCCAAGCTGGTGGGCGGATCGGTCGGGCTGCATCCGATCTGGCTTCTGTTCGCGCTGTCGGCCTTCGGATCGCTCTTCGGCTTCGTGGGGATGCTGGTCGCGGTGCCGGTCGCCGCCGCCATCGGCGTCTTCGTGCGCTTCGGCATGGCGCAATACCAGGCGAGCCTGCTTTACCGCGGATATGAAGGGCAGGACGGGGGGCGGATGTCCGACGGGCTGCCGCTGCCGAAGGACGAGGCGGCAGAGTGATCCGGCAACTCGCCTTCGACCTGCCGGCGCGCGAGGCGTTCCGGCGCGCGGACTTTTTCCTGTCGCCCGCCAATGCCACGGCGCTGGCCGCCATCGACGGCTGGCGCGGCTGGCCGGGGGGCAAGATGCTGCTGGTCGGCCCGAAAGGGTCGGGCAAGACGCATCTGGCGCGCCTCTGGGCGGCCGAGGCGGGCGCGGCGGTGGTCGCGGGGGCCGATCTGGCGCGGGCCGACCTGCCGGGGCTGTCGGCGCAGGGGGCCGTCGCGGTCGAGGATGCCGAGGCGGTTGCCGGCGATGCGGGGGCCGAGGCGGCCTTCTTCCACCTGCACAATCTGGTCGTGCAGGCGGGCAGCCTGCTTGTGACCGCCAGCACGCCGCCGCGCGACTGGGGACTGGCGCTGCCCGATCTGGCCAGCCGCCTGCAGGCCGCGCCCCTGACGCGGCTGGAGGCGCCCGATGACGCGCTTCTGTCGGCGGTGCTGGTCAAGCTTTTCGCCGACCGCCAGATCTCGGTGCCGCCGAACCTGATCCCCTATCTCGTCCTCAGGATGGAACGGTCGATCGATGCGGCGCGCGCGCTGGTCGCCGCACTGGACGCGCGGGCGCTGGCCGAGGGGCGGCCCATCACGCGGCAACTGGCCGCCGACCTGCTGGACAGTCAGGACGGGCGGTGATTCACTCGGTCGGGACGCGTCACCGTTCCGTTGCATTTGACAGGTAAGCCGAGCCCGCCATGACCCATGCCGACTTCCTGAAAGCCCCCTTCCCCGTGCCCGTCACCCTGACCGAGGCGGAACGGACCGGCCCCCGCCGCTTCTTCAACCGCGAACTGTCGTGGCTGGCCTTCAACTGGCGCGTCCTCGACGAGGCGTCGAACCCCGCCGTCCCCCTGCTGGAGCGGCTGCGCTTCCTGTCGATCAGCGCGACGAACCTTGACGAATTCTACACCGTCCGCGTGGCGGGCCTGCGCGCGCTGGCGCGCAACGGCAACGCGATCCTGTCCGAGGACGGGCGCACCCCTGCCGAACAGCTGGCGCTGATCCATGCCGATGCGCGACGGCTGATGCTGACGCAGCAATCCGTGTTCAACCGGCTCAAGCGCGAGATGGAGGCGCAGGGCATCACCATCCTGACGCGCTCGAAGCTGACGGCGCGCGACCTGAAACATCTGGAAGACCACTTCCTGAACAAGGTCTTTCCCATCCTGTCGCCGCTGGCGATCGATCCGGCCCATCCCTTCCCCTTCATCCCCAACACGGGCTTCTCCCTCGCGCTGGAACTGGAGCGCGAGACGGACCACCGCACGCTCAAGGCGCTGCTGCCGATCCCGCAGCAGATCGCGCGCTTCGTGGCCCTGCCCGGCAAGGCGGGCGAGCACCGCTTCCTGCCGCTGGAGGAGCTGCTTCTCCTGCACCTCGACATGCTGTTTCCCGGCTATACCGACCGCGGGCACTGCATCTTCCGCGTGCTGCGCGACAGCGATCTGGAGGTCGAGGAAGAGGCCGAGGATCTGGTGCGCGAATTCGAGACCGCGCTGAAGCGGCGGCGGCGGGGCGATGTGATCCGGCTGAAGCTGTCGGCGGGCGCCCCGCCGGACCTGCGCGCGCTGATCATGGACGAACTCGGCGTGACCGAGGACATGGTGGTTGAAATCCGGGGCCTGCTGGGCGTGGCCGATCTGAAGGAACTGGTGCTGTCGTCGCGCCCCGACCTGCTCTGGCCGCCCTTCGTGCCGCGCGTGCCCGAACGCGTGCAGGACCATGACGGCGACCTCTTCGCCGCGATCCGGCAGAAGGACATCCTGCTGCACCACCCCTACGAGACCTTCGATCTGGTGATCCGCTTCCTCGAACAGGCGGCGCGCGACCCGAACGTGCTGGCGATCAAGCAGACGCTCTACCGCACCTCGTGGGACAGCCCCATCGTCAGCGCGCTGTGCGAGGCGGCAGAGGCGGGGAAATCCGTCACCGCGCTGGTGGAACTGAAGGCCCGCTTCGACGAGGCCGCGAATATCCGGCAAAGCCGCCGTCTGGAACGGGCGGGGGCGCAGGTCGTCTACGGGTTCATGCACCTCAAGACCCATGCCAAGATCAGCACGGTGGTCCGGCGCGAGGGGGACCAGCTCGTCACCTATACCCATTACGGCACGGGCAATTACCACCCGATCACGGCGCGCATCTATACCGACCTGTCCTTCTTCACCTGCGATGCGGCGCTGGGGCGCGATGCGACCAAGGTGTTCAACTTCCTGTCGGGCTATGTCCAGCCCGAGGGGCTGGAAAACCTCGCCATCTCGCCCTTCACCCTCAAGCCGCGCCTGCTGGAGCTGATCGCGCAAGAGGCCGATCATGCCCGCGCGGGACGCCCGGCCGAGATCTGGGCCAAGATGAACAGCCTGATCGAGCCCGAGGTGATCGACGCGCTTTACGCCGCCAGTCAGGCGGGGGTGAAGATCAGCCTGATCGTGCGCGGCATCTGCGGCGTGCGCCCGGGGGTCAAGGGGCTGTCCGAGAACATCCGCGTCAAATCCATCGTGGGGCGGTTCCTCGAACATTCGCGGATCGTCTGCTTCGGCAGCGGTCAGGGCCTGCCCTCGCAGAAGGCGCGGGTCTTCCTGTCCTCGGCCGACTGGATGGGGCGCAACCTGAACCGCCGCGTGGAAACGCTGGTGGAGGTCATGAACCCCACGATCAAGGCGCAGATCGAGGGCCAGATCATGGCCGCCAACCTTGCGGACGAGGCGCAGAGCTGGGTCCTGTCCGCCGATGGCCGCTATACGCGCGAGCTTTCGCCCGCCGATGGCCGCGTCTTTGCCTGCCACCAGTTCTTCATGGAAAACCCCTCGCTTTCGGGGCGCGGGATGGCGGGAACCAAGGATGTGCAGCGCCTCGCCCCCTTGGGCGACGAAGGCGCGGTAGAGTAATCCCGCGCCTTATCAGAGGCTTGGACGAAGCCCGCCGCGACGTCATAATCAAGAATCCTTGACCGCGCCGCAGGGTCGCGCCACTTTCCGGCGCGCAAGATGAAGGACGCCGCCATGCCTGCCGATACCCCCGCAGCCGCAACCGCCACGGGCAGCGACGAGGATTGGGGCCCCTTCGGCCAGCCGCTGTTCGACGACCCCTCGGCCCGCGCCCTGTCGCGCGTGGGGGTGGTGGATGTGGGATCGAACTCTGTCCGCATGGTCGTCTTTGACGGCGCGGCCCGCAGCCCCGCCTATTTCTACAACGAAAAGATCATGTGCGGTCTGGGCAAGGGTCTTGCGGAAACCGGCCGCCTGAACCCCGAAGGCCGCAAGCGCGCGCTGGCCGCGCTGAAGCGCTTTGCCCTGCTGGCCGAAGGGATGGACATCCACCCCCTGACCGTCGTCGCCACCGCCGCCACGCGCGAGGCCGAGGACGGCCCCGATTTCCAGGCCGAGGTGCTGCGCGAAACCGGCCTGCGCCTGTGGGTCATCGACGGGGGCGAAGAGGCGCGGCTGTCGGCGCAGGGCGTGCTTCTGGGCTGGCCCGATGCCAAGGGGATCGTCTGCGACATCGGCGGCAATTCGATGGAACTCGCGCGCATTGGCGACGGCAAGGTGGGCAAGCGCGTCTCGACCCCGCTGGGGCCCTTCCGGCTGCAGCAGATCGAGGGCGGCCCGAAGAAGCGGCTGGCCCATATCGACCGCATCCTGAAGGACGCCGCCCGCCAGATCGACAGCACCGGCGAGCGGGTTTATCTGGTCGGCGGATCGTGGCGGGTGATCGCGCGGCTGGACATGGAACGGCGGAACTATCCGCTGACGGTGCTGCACGAATACCGCATGTCGCCCGAAAGCCTGCTCGACACGCTGGACTGGATCGCGGCCTCGGACCTTGCGCTGCTGCGCGCCCGCACGGGAACCTCGGGCGAGCGGATGGAACTCGTCCCCCTTGCCTGCGAGGTGCTGCGCGAGATCATCAAGGTTCTCAGGCCCTCCGAAATCGACATCTCGGCCTATGGCATCCGCGAGGGGCTTCTGTACGAACAGATGCCGGCCAAGCTGCGCGGGCGCGATCCGCTGATCGAGGCCGCCCGCATGGCCGAGATGACGCAGGCCCGCATCCCCGGCTTCGGCAAGAAGCTGTTCGACTTCCTGCTGCCGCTGTTCAAGGGCGCCGATGCCGAACGGCTGCGCCTGATCAAGGCCGCCTGCCTGCTGCATGACACGACATGGCGCGCCCATCCGGACTATCGCGCCGAAGCCTGCTTCGACAACGCCACCCGCGCCAACCTTGGCGGGCTGGACCATCCGGGGCGGGTGTTTCTGGGCCTTGCCCTGCTGCACCGCTACAAGAACAGCCGCGCCGGATCGCGGATGGAGCCGCTCTTCCGTCTGCTGACCGAAGAGCAGATGCAAGAGGCCGAGGTGCTGGGCAAGGCCATGCGCTTCGGGGCCATGTTCTCGATCGGCAATCCGGCCGAGGCGGGCGACTTGCGCTGGCAGCCCAAGAAGCGGCTGCTGACGCTGGCCCTGACCGACCGCGGCGCGGGCCTGTTCGGAGAGGTGGCGCAGGCGCGCTTCGCCTCGCTCGCGCTGTCGATGAAGGCCACGACGCGGGTGGTGCGCGCGGGCGATGCCGATGCTGACGCTTGACCATCTGGCGGTGGCCTGCACCGATCTGGCCGAAGGCGCGGGCTGGATCGAGGACCGTCTGGGCGTGGCCATGCAGGGCGGCGGGAAACATCCGCTGATGGGCACGCACAACCGCCTGCTGGGGCTGGGGGATCTCTACCTCGAAGCGATCGCCATCGACCCCACGGCCCCCGCCCCCGCCCGTCCGCGCTGGTTCGATCTGGACCGTTTCGCAGGCCCCCCGCGACTGACGAAATGGATCGCGCGCTGCGACGATCTGGCGGCCGAGCTGGCGCTTGGCCCCGCAGGCATCGGCCGGCCGGTCGATCTGGCGCGCGGCGATTACCGCTGGCGCATGGCGGTGCCCGATGACGGCATCCTGCCCTTCGACGATGCCTTTCCCGCGCTGATCGAATGGCAGGGCGCGGCGCATCCCGCCCGCGCGCTGACCGATCACGGCATCCGCCTGACGGCGGTCGAGATCACCCACCCGCAGGCCGGTGCGCTGGCGGCGGCGCTGGCTGGGCGCATCGACGAGCCGCGCCTGTCGGTCCGGCAGGGCGCGGCGGTGGCCATGGCGGCAAGTTTCGCCACCCCGCACGGGACGCGCCACCTGTGATCCGCCGCGCCACCCCGTCGGATGCCACGGCCATCGCGGCCATCTGGAACCCCTATATCCGCGACACCGCCGTCACCTTCAATTCGGCCGAGAAATCCGCAGCGGACGTCGCCACCCTGATCCGCGACCGCGATGCGGCGGGGTTTGCCACCTTTGTCGCCGAAACCGGCGCAGGCCCCGCGGGGTTCGCCAGCTACAGCCAGTTCCGCGGCGGGGTGGGCTATGCCCGCAGCATGGAACACACGATCCTTCTGTCGCCTGCCGCGCGCGGGGGCGGGCTGGGCCGCGCCTTGCTACAGGCGGTGGAAGATCACGCCCGCGCGGGCGGGGCGCATGGCCTGTTCGCGGGCGTCAGCGCCGAGAACCCCGAGGGCCGCGCCTTCCATGCCCGCATGGGCTTTGCCGAGGTGGCCGTCCTGCGCGAGGCGGGCTTCAAGTTCGGGCGCTACATGGATCTTGTGCTGATGCAGAAATTCCTCTGACTTCCGCGCGCGCCGGACTATAACAGAACCACGATGTCGATCTGGAACCGCATAGGCGACGCGCTTGCCGCGCTCGCGCAGGGGGAACCCCTCTCGGCGGTCTTTGACCGTCTGCGCGGCCATGTCGAAACGCCGCCCGAACGCTCTGTCGGGTTCACCATCGCGGTCATCGCGCTGGGGGCCAAGATCGCCAAGGCGGATGGCACCGTCACGCGCGACGAGGTGACGGTCTTCCGCCGCGTCTTCACCATCGACGAGGCAGAGATGGAGAATGCCGCGCGGGTTTTCAACCTTGCCCGTCAGGATGTCGCAGGATTCGATGCCTATGCCCGCAAGGTTGCCGCGATGTTCGGCACCGACAACCGCGAGATGCTGACCGACCTTCTGGAGGGGCTCTTCCACATCGCGCTGGCCGATGGCGCATGGCACCCCAAGGAAGAGGATTTCCTGCACGAGGTCGCGCGCATCTTCGGGCTGGGGGAGCCCTGTTTCCGTGCGCTGCGCGCCCGCTTCGTCGATGGCGCGCCGCGCGATCCCTATGACGTGCTGGGCATCCCCGAGAACAGCAGCATCGAAGCCGCCCGCGCGGCATGGAAACGCGCGGTGCGCGAAAGCCACCCCGACCGCATGATCGCGCGCGGCGTTCCGGCCGAGGCGGTGAAACTGGCCGAACGCCGCCTGATCGCCATCAACGCGGCGTGGGAGGAAATCTCGGCCCGCGAGGTGGCCTGAGATGGCCGCCCCCGACAGGCGGGGGCTGCGTCTGGCGACCTATAATGTCGAATGGTTCAACGCGCTGTTCGACGATGCGGGGCGGATGCTTGACGATGCCGGCCCTTCGGCCCGCCACGGCGTGACGCGCGACGCCCAGCTGGCCGCGCTGCGGGTGGTGTTTGCCGCGCTGGATGCCGACGGGATCATGGTGATCGAAGCCCCCGACACGGGCAGCAGGCGTTCGACCGTCCGCGCGCTGGAACGCTTTGCCACCTCGGCCGGCCTGCGCGCGCGGCAGGCGGTGACGGGCTTCGCCTCCGGCACCGAGCAGGAGATCGCCTTCCTCTACGACCCCGACCGGATCACCGCGCGGCATGACCCGAAGGGCAGGCCGGGCGCGGGGCGCGGACAGGACGGGGGGCCGCGCTTCGATGGCAGCTACCGCTACGATCTGGATGCCGACGGGGTGTCGGAAACCATCCGCTTTTCCAAACCGCCGCTCGAACTCGACCTGCGGGCCGCGGGGCGGGCGCTGCGCCTGATCGGGGTCCATGCGAAATCCAAGGTGCCCCATGCGGTGGACGACCCCGCCGCCTTTACCCGCATCTCGATCGAGAACCGCCGCAAGCAACTGGCGCAATGCCTGTGGCTGCGCGAAAGGGTCGGCGCGCATCTGGCGGCGGGCGACAGCGTCATCGTGCTGGGCGACCTGAACGACGGCCCCGGACTGGACGAATACGAAAAGCTCTTCGGCCATTCGGGGGTCGAGGTGGTGCTGGGCCTTGACGCCGCGCCCGCCCTGCGGCTGACCGATCCCCATGCCGCGATGGCGCTGGCGCAGCCCCTTGGCGTGACACCGACCAGCGCCCGTTTCTGGCTGGCCCCCGAACGGCGCTATTTCGAGGCGCTGATCGATTTCATCATGGTCTCGCCCGATCTGGCCGCGGAAGGCCCGCAGTGGCGCATCTGGCATCCGGTGAACGATCCCGCCGTGCTAGCGGTGGACGGGCTGGCCGCGGCGATCCTGACCGCGTCGGACCACTTTCCCGTCACGCTGGACCTGCCGCCGTTGAAACCGCCCGCCCTGCCCCCCATCTGAGCGGCATGATGATGACCCGTGCCGCGTTGATCGCCCCGACCCTCGCCCTCTCGCTCGCGCTGTCGCAGCCCGCCGCCGCGCAGGAGGCCCCGCCTGCCCCCGAAGCCGAACAGGGGCTGATCGACTGGGCCATGTCCTGGATCTACGGCAGTGTGGAGCAGGAACTGGCCCCCGCGCTGGATGACATGCGCGCGCTGGCCGAACAGTTCGGCCCTGCCATCGCGCCCGCGATCGAGCGGATGATGGCGTTGGTCGATGACATGACGCATTACGAACTGCCGGTGATGCTCGACAATGGCGACATCCTGATCCGCCGCAAGCCGGACGCCCCCGTGGTGGAGCCGCCCGCCGATCCCGGCGTGAACCTCTGACGGCGGGAAGGGGGGCGCTCGCGCCCCCCTCTGGGCCGTTCCGGCCCATTCACCCCCCCCCGAGGATATTTGGACGAAGAGGAAGGCCCCCCTCAGCCCCGCGCCTGACGGATCAGGTCGAGGATCTTCTTGGCCGCTTCGGGGATGTTCGTGCCCGGCCCGAAGATCGCCTTGACCCCGTTGTCATAGAGGAACTGGTAATCCTGCTGCGGGATCACGCCGCCGCAAATGACGAGGATATCCCCCGCGCCTGCATCCTTCAGCGCCTGCACCAGCTTGGGCGCCAGCGTCTTGTGGCCGGCGGCCTGCGACGAGATGCCGATGACATGCACGTCATTGTCGATGGCGTCCTGCGCGGCTTCCTCGGGCGTCTGGAACAGCGGGCCCACATCCACGTCGAAGCCGATATCGGCAAAGGCCGTGGCGATGACCTTGGCGCCGCGGTCATGCCCGTCCTGCCCCATCTTGACGACCAGCATGCGCGGGCGGCGGCCTTCGGCCTCGGCAAAGGCCTCGACGTCCTTCTGGATCTGGGCAAAGCCCTGATCGCCCTCGTAGGCCGCGCCATAGACACCGGCGAGCGTCTTCACCTCGGCGCGGTGGCGACCGAAGACCTTTTCCATGGCCATGCTGATTTCCCCGACAGAGGCCCGCGCGCGGGCGGCAACGACAGCAGCTTCCAGAAGGTTCCCGCCCTGTTCGGCGCGGCGGGTGATCTCGTCCAGCGCGGCCTGACAGGCGGCCTCGTCCCGCGCGGCGCGGGTGGCGTTCAGGCGGGCGATCTGCGCCTCGCGCACGGCGACGTTGTCGATGTCGAGGATGTCGATCGGGTCCTGCTTGGCCAGCTTGTACTTGTTCACGCCGACGATCACCTCGTCCCCGCGGTCGATCATGGCCTGACGGCGGGCGGCGGATTCCTCGATGCGAAGCTTGGGCATGCCCGAGGCCACGGCCTTGGTCATGCCGCCCATCGCCTCGACCTCCTCCATCAGCTTCCATGCCTCGTCGGCCAGCTGGGCGGTCAGGGTTTCGACATAGTAGCTGCCCGCCAAGGGATCGACGACCTTGGTGATCCCCGTCTCTTCCTGCAGGATCAGCTGCGTGTTGCGCGCGATGCGGGCCGAGAATTCGGTGGGAAGCGCGATCGCCTCGTCCAGCGCGTTGGTGTGCAGCGACTGCGTGCCGCCCAGCGCGGCGGCCAAGGCTTCATAGGCGGTGCGGACCACGTTGTTGTAGGGGTCCTGTTCCTGCAAGGACACGCCCGAGGTCTGGCAATGGGTCCGCAGCATCAGCGAGGATGGCTTCTTCGCCCCGAAATCCGACATGATCCGGTGCCACAGCATCCGCGCGGCGCGCAGCTTCGCCACCTCCATGAAGAAATTCATGCCGATGGCGAAGAAGAACGAAAGCCGCCCCGCGAAATCGTCGACATTCATCCCCCGCGCGAGCGCCGTGCGGACATATTCCCGCCCGTCGGCCAGCGTGAAGGCCAGTTCCTGCACGAGGTTCGCCCCCGCCTCCTGCATGTGGTAGCCGGAGATGGAGATGGAGTTGAACTTCGGCATCTCGGCCGCGGTGTATTCGATGATGTCCGCGATGATCCGCATCGACGGCTCGGGCGGGTACACATAGGTGTTCCGCACCATGAATTCCTTCAGAATGTCGTTCTGGATCGTGCCGGACAGTTCGGCGCGCGGGACGCCCTGTTCTTCGCCCGCCACGATGAACGCGGCCAGGATCGGGATCACCGCGCCATTCATCGTCATGGAAACGCTGACTTTTTCCAGGGGGATGCCGTTGAAGAGCACCTTCATGTCCTCGACCGAGTCGATGGCCACCCCCGCCTTGCCGACATCGCCCACGACGCGGGGATGGTCGCTGTCATAGCCCCGGTGCGTGGCCAGATCGAAGGCCACCGA